>JAPKZI010000096.1 GCA_026393865.1 Candidatus Aminicenantota bacterium | reverse complement strand
ATCCTTGATAACGGATGCGGATAACATCATTCCCCGTTTCGGAAGAGCGATTTCCGCGACGGACGGTCAGGTTCCCGCCGTTTCGGTCGTAATCCAAGGGACGGCCCTTCTCGTCGGTGACGGAGAGCACGACGAGTTCATGGTTGAGTTCAAGCGAGACCTCTTCAGCGCCGGAACCGAGGCTCGTCAATCGAAGCCGGGCGTCTCCCCTCAGTTGTCCATGGCCCGGGTCGATCTCGATTTTCAATTCCGTGAATTCCATCCGCCACGCCGCCGGCCGCTCTTGAGCGGGTCCGGCCGCGACAGGAACGAGAGAAAGGAGGACGACGAGGAAACGGGCACGGCCGAGGGTAGGAACGCTCATGGCGGTCCGCTTTCGCTATTTCCCGGTCTTGCTGATTTTCCGGATCGCTTCGGGCAGGGCCAACCTGTCCTCGGGGATCTCCACGTTGTGTTCGACGCTCTTGAACGTCAGAGTCATCTCCCGGCCGAGCTCCCGCCTCACCTGGAGATAAGGGAATAATGTTCCGTCGACGGTTCTGTAATCGCTCAGCGTGATCTCCTGGAGGCTTTGTCCGGTCGTGGTTTCCATCGGATATTCGATTTTGACTAAAAGCCCCGAAGCCTGATCGAAATAATACGTGACGGGGTAATCATCGAGAGAAAAGGCCTGGACCTTGAAGGCCGGTTTTTCCGCGACAGTTTCGAGGCCCCTGCACTCGACCTTTTTGAAAACCTCCCGCCAGCGCATCGGAAGATCCAGGCCATAAAGACATTGGAATCTCTTTTTCTCCAACCCTTCCTTGATCTGAGGCCCCGCTATGGGGTTGATTTCCCATACGGTTCGGCCGTCCGAACCGTATTCCACTTTGCCGATAGCTTGGGATTCGACCACGACGCGGTAAGGACCGGTTTTGGTCAGAATGGTCGTCACTTCGGCCGGACCGGGGAGCACGGAGAGCTTCATCGTCGACGTCGTCCGCCGATTGGAGATGTTGTCAAAGACCGCCCGGCCGCCGGATTTTTCGACAAAATCGTCGAGAATCGACTCGGCTTTGGGCAGAGGAGCGGTCTGTCCCGCGGCCGCGATCGCCGCACCAAGGATGAGGAGGGGAAAGGCCGCTAAGCCGGCCCACCCTCTTTTTCGTCCGATTTCTCCGGCTTTCGTCCCGGAACAGGTGTTTTCGATCATGATGTCCTCCTTATCGTTAGTCATGGAATCTTGTCCTTCCGGAGACACGATAACCGAAATTCCGGCCGTCTTCTTCTCAGCGTATGCGGTGAGGAACGATTTATAGCTCCGCTCGGCCGTAATCGGCCTGGAATGGATGGAAAGCCTCACGATTTCGAAAGGATCTTGATTTCGGAGCGGACAGACGGCTTATGGCGAGGTCGAATTCTTCCGATAGTCCGAGGGAGTCCGGCCGGTTAATTCCTTGAAAACCCGGTTGAAGGTGGCCAGCGAATTGAACCCGCAATCCAGGGCGACGGTGATCAGCTTGTCCCGGCTCGCGTCGGGCCCGGCCAGCCTCCGCTTAGCGTCCTCGACGCGATAATGATTGATGAACTCGTAGAAATTCCGGCCGAGAAGGTCGTTGATGACCTGGGAAAGATGAGCGGTCGGAATTTCGAGGGCTTGAGCCAGCTTGGGGAGGGTGATTTCGGAATCTAAGAAGAATTTTTCGCGCTCCATCAGCTCGAGCAAACGCGTTTTGTGGAGCGCGGCGTTTTCCGGCGCCAGCGACGACCGCTCGTATCGTCGGACCGGCCTGGCCTCGAAAGGGCCGAAGAAGATCTCGGGTTGAAGCATGGCCAGGTATCCGGTGACAAACGTGTTCAAGGCGATGAGAAAGAAGACGATCTGACCGATCAGGCCGATCGCCCGGCTCTCGAGCCCAACCGCGGCCACCATCGCCAGGCCGACGGCCCAGATGGCGGCGTAAACGACCAAGCGCCGCCGGAGCCAGCCGAGGTTGATCCTGTCGATCGTCGAAAACGCGGCCTTAACCCTCGCGGAGTGCTCCCTAAGAAGACGGATGATGGACGCGACGTAGGCGATGGTCTGAAGGATCGAGAGGGCCAGGACGACGATCCAGGGGGAGCGGACGATAAATCCGACGACGCCCGAAAAGGCCGAGGCGGCGGGCGGCCATTTCAGGTAAGCTCCATAGGCCAGCATTCCCAGGAGGAAGGGAAGCCCATGAAGGACGTCGACGGGCGAGAAGCGGCGATCCTTGACGGCTATCGCCCGGATGTAAAAATAGAACAGCGGGCCATAGGTCAGGATCACGGGTCCCATGAGGATCGAGAGGGCGGGCCAGATATCGTAGAGGCCGAGGAGCGAAAGAATGCCGTTGGCCATGCCGATGGCCAAGGTCAAAAGGAAAAAGGCCATGATTTTGTTGGCCCGGCGATTGCCCCTTCGAATAAAGAACAGCACCATCGCCTGGATCAGGGCATGGATCGCCCCGGCCAGGTTGACATAGCTGAGAAGCTTTATCCAGAAATCCACCCGTTAACCATAGTCAATCCAGGCTGGCGAAGTCAACACGAAGGGAGCGTCGTTCGACTTTGGCCGCGACGGCCGAATGAACGCTCATGCCCACAGTCTCCGCTTGGCGAAATCTCTTCTCCGGAGTAAAATCTGACTCACCATGATCACGGGAGGCGGAGAGATGAAAACGAAAAAGCTCGTCCTTTTCATTTTGAGCGCGGTCGTCGCCACCCTGTTTTTTTTCCCCCTGGCGGCGCAGAAGGCCTACGATGAAGACCGGGAGACCGACCCCCAGGTCTTGAAGAAACTGGAATGGTTCCAGGACGTCAAGTTCGGTCTGATGATGCATTGGGGACCGTACAGCCAATGGGGGGTCGTCGAGTCCTGGAGCATCTGTTCCGAGGACGAGCCCTGGTGCCGGCGGAACATCCCCGACTACGTCGAGTACAAGCGGCGCTACGAACAGCTGCCCAAAACGTTCAATCCGATCAAGTTCGATCCGGCCGTCTGGGCCCGGGCGGCCCGCTATGCCGGGATGAAATACGTCGTCCACACGACCAAGCACCATGACGGTTTCAGCATGTTCGACACGAAGCAGACCGACTACCGCATCACGGCGCCGGACGTCCCCTTTTCCAAAAACCCGAAGGCGAACATCGTCAAAGAGATCTTCGACGCGTTCCGCAAGGAAGGATTCGGAACGGGAGCCTATTTCTCCAAGCCCGACTGGCATTCGCCGGACTATTGGGCGCCGGACTGGGCGACGCCCGACCGCAACGTGAACTATGATACGGACAAATATCCCGAGCGCTGGAGGAAATTTAAAGAGTTCACCTACAATCAAATCGAAGAGCTCATGACCGGCTATGGGCCGGTGGACATCCTGTGGCTGGACGGCGGCTGGGTCCGGCCTTACGCGCCGCTCCCGGCCGAACTGCGCGGACTCATCAAGCGTCCTTACAACCAGGACATCGACATGCCGAAGATCGCGGCCATGGCCCGAGGCCATCAGCCCGGCCTCATCGTCGTGGACCGGACCGTGACAGGCAAGTACGAGAACTACCGGACGCCCGAACAGGAAGTGCCGGAGAAGCCCTTGCCCTACCTTTGGGAAACGTGCATGACTATGGGCAACTCGTGGTCCTATGTGCCCAACGATAACTACAAATCCGCGAACCGGCTCATCCACCTGTTGGTCGACATCGTCTCCAAGGGCGGCAATTTCCTGCTCAACATCGGGCCGAGCGCCGAGGGCGAACTGCCGCCCGAATCCCTGAAGCGCTTGAAGGAGATCGGCGATTGGATGAGAGTCAACGGCGAGGCCATCTACAAAACGCGGCCGGTCGCTCCTTACAAAGAAGCGAAGACCTGTTTCACCCGGCTCGCCGACGGGACGGTATACGCCATCTATCTCGCCGATGAGGACGAAGCCGCTCCGCCGGCCACGATCCAGCTTTATGCGCCGACGGCCGCCTCCGGAACGAAGATCGAGATGCTCGGCGTCGCCGGCGCTCTCAAATGGGAGAAGGCCGGGAAAGGCGTCCTCATCCATATCCCGACATCAGCCTTGAAAAATCCCCCCTGCCGCCACGCCTGGGCCTTCAAGATCTCGAAAGGCGCCTGACGATGAGATCTTTCCTTCGGGGACTCATCATTTGGCCCTTGATTTTATTTCCCGTCCTCGGCCGGACCGCGGACCCCGCCTGGCTTAAGGGCTACGCGAAAACCGTCTCCGGAGAGACCATCGGCTATCACTCCCCGTATCCCGAGGCGACCTCGGCCCTGCTCGTCCGGGCCACGGACGGGGCCATGGCCGTCGAATGGGAGACCGAGCCTCTCCCCGCGGACTTCAACCAGCCCTCGGCCACGTTCATCTGGATGTCCGGGCTGGCGACCCAGAAAGGGGCCCACCGATTCCTGCTCTCGGTCGACGGAACATCGCTTCTCACGTTTCGCACAACAAAAGATGCCACGGAAAAAACTTGGGAGATCTTCGGCAAAGACGGCTCGTCCCTTTCCTTCAAAACGACCCTCGTCGACCAGTTCCAAGAGCTCTTCGGATTCATGTTCCTCAAGCTTCCGCGGTCGATGCTCACGCCCGGCCGTCCCGTCCGCCTTAAGGTCGTCGGGGAGAAGGGAGGCAGCCCGGACTGGTTCATGGTCTTTCAATACGATCTCCGGCCCTTTGTCCGGGCCAACGGCGAGCCGGCCCTCATCCGCTTCAAAGGCCGCCTCTGCCAGCCCGTCCGGGTCGAGATCAGCCACATCGCCCCTCCCGTCGAAGCCGTCGTCTCGGCCGAGGGCGGAGGGAGTCTGACCACCCGCCTGGAGACGGGTTATAACGCCGTATACTTCCCAATCCCCGCGGTTTCCGAATGGAGGCGGCTTTCGGTCGGCGTCGAGATCGCCGGAGGGACGGTCAGCCGCGAAAGCGTTGAGGTCCGCCCCGTCATCCGCCGGACGATCTACCTCCTCCCCCATTCGCACGTCGATATCGGCTATTCCGACCCGCAGGCCGTCGTCGAGAAGAACCACTGGAAATATCTCGAGCAGGCCATCGATCTGGCCCGCCGTACCGCGGATTATCCGGCCGGGACGCGCTTCAAATGGAACGTCGAGGTCCTCTGGGCCGTGGAGACTTACCTCCGCCAGGCCACTCCGGAAAAAAAGCGGGCCTTCATCGACGCCGTGAAAAAAGGCTGGATCGGGCTCCAAGCCCTTCCGGCCAACATGCTCACCGGGATCTGCCTCCCTGAGGAGCTGTTCCGGATGACGGAATTCGCCCGCTCGCTGGCGCGCGAACACCGCCTCACGATCAATTCGGCGATGATCACCGACATCCCCAGCTATAACTGGAGCATCGTCCCCGCCCTCGTCCAGTGCGGCGTCAAATACTTCTCCAGCGGACCGAACTATATGCCCAACCTGCCGGACGGCGGGGACCGGATCGGGAACGCGATGAAGGCCTGGGCCGACAAACCTTTCTATTGGGTTTCCCCGTCCGGGCGCGAAAAGCTCCTGTTCTGGATGGCCGGGCGGGGGTATTCCTGGTTCCACGGTTTGAACATGGGAAACCTCGGCCTCGACAAACGAGAGCCCGTTTTCGATTACATGCGCGAGCTCGAGGTTTCCGGCTATCCCTATGAAATGGTCCAGGTCCGCTATACGACGGGCGGCGATAACGGCCCGCCGGACCCCAAGTTGAGCGATACGGTCAAGATGTGGAACGAGCAGTTCGAATCGCCGCGGATCGTCATCGCCACCTCGCAGGAGATGTTCGAGGAGTTCGAGCGCCGTTACGGCGATAAGATCCCCTCCGTTCGGGGAGATTTCACGCCCTATTGGGAGGACGGCGCCGCGTCAACCGCCCGCGAGGTCGCCCTCAACCGGGCCAGCGCGAACCGCCTTCTCCAGGCGGAAACGCTCTGGGCTTTGGGCACTCCAGGCCGTTTTCCGGCCGGGGAGTTCGCCGAAGCCTGGCGGCAGGTCGTCCTCTGGGACGAGCACACGTGGGGAGCGGCGGACAGCGTCTCCAACCCGGACGGCGAGAACGCCCGGAGTCAATGGGCTTACAAGCAGTCCTTCGCTCTCGAGGGCGACAAGCGCTCGAAAGCGCTCCTTGAACGCGCCATCGGCGGCGGGCGGCCCGCGGCGGCCGGAGCCGCAGTCGACGTCTGGAACACGAACTCATGGGAAGTGACCGATGTCGTCCTCGTCCCGCCGGAGTTGACCATGGCCGGCGACAGAGTCGAGGACGCGGAGGGCCGCCTCGTTCCCTCCCAGCGTCTCGCCTCCGGCGAACTGGCCGTCCTCGCGGAACGCATTCCGGCGTTCGGCGCGCGGCGGTACACGATCCGCTCCGGCCAGGCGTCATCGGCCGGAGAAGCTCGGGCTGACGGCGCCCAAATTTGGAACGGCTCGATCGCGGCGGCCGTCCGCCCGCTGACCGGAGCGATCCAGAGCCTGACGTGGAAAGGCGCGGGCGGCGAGGAGCTCGTCGACGGGACCTCCGGTTTCGGCTTGAACGAATATCTTTATGTCCCCGGGCGAGACCCTGCTCTAGCCCAAGTTTGCCGTAATGCGAATATCAGAGTCACGGATCGCGGCCCTTTGGTCGCCTCGCTGGTCATCGAATCGGACGCCCCGGGTGCGCGCCGGCTCAGCAGAGAACTGCGTGTCTACCATGGGCTCGACCGCATCGACCTGGCCGACATCATCGATAAGTCGCGCGTCAGGGAGAAGGAAAGCGTCCATATCGCCT
>JAPKZI010000040.1 GCA_026393865.1 Candidatus Aminicenantota bacterium | reverse complement strand
ACGAGCCTCGTTTTGGAGAGGGCCTTGATGATCGACTTCTCGCCGCGTTCGATCTCCCGGGCGATGGCGATCTCGCCCTCGCGGGTCAGGAGAGAGATGGTGCCCATCTCGCGCAGATAGAGCTTGACCGGGTCGGTCGTCCGTTCCAGGCCTTGGAGCGTCACCAGCTCGCTTTTTCGCCGTTTGGGGATGATCTCTTTCTGTTTCGTGTCGAGGATCTTGATGCCGTAGTCGTCGATCGAGCTGAGGAAATCGTCGAAGCTCTCCTCGGCGTCCAGCTCGTCCTGGAAGGTCTTGTCGATCTCTTCGAAGAGCAGGAAGCCTTGCTTGCGGCCTTTCGTGATCAGTTGCGAGACGTCGCCCTTCGAGACGTCGCTCTTCGAGACCTCGCCCTTTTGAAGCTTTTTCTCAGCGGACACCGTGAGCTCCTAAAGAATGGATTTGCCTCATCAATAATACCGTCCTCGTCCTCATTCCGTTACCCCGCCCCTTCATTTCAAGGCCATGATCTGCTTGATCAAGTCCTGTTTCTGGAAGAGAAGCGCCTGGACTTTGTCCCGGTCGCCTTTCTTTTCCTCGCGGGCCAGCTCGGCCTGGATCCTCTTCAGTTCGTTCTCCTTGCAGCTTTTCTGCAGGGCGCACAGACAGTCGAGGGCCTCCTCCGCGGTCGGAGGATCCCCCTTCTCGAGCAGGGCCTCGGAGAGCTGCCGGGAGAGAGAAGGGCCGATCTCCTTTTGTAACTCGTGGGAAATGAGGTCCTTGTCCTTTTTAAAATAATCCAATATTATCCTAAAAATCGGCTCGCTTTTCAAGCCCTTAAAATCCTCGTCCCGGACCTCGGCGAAAATATAAGGCCGGAGCTCCTCGCTTTCGATCACGATCTGGAGGAGGCGCTTCTCCGCGGCCAGGAAAAAATCCTTGGCTTCCTCCGTCTTTTGACCCTGTTTCCGCTCCGACAGGCCGCGCAGGACGGACTCTTCGACGGATAGAGATTCGGCGGCCTGCTTGAGATATTCGCTCCGGACAATGGCGTCCGGGATGGTGCCGAGGATGGCCAGGATGGATCGGAGGACCTTGGTTTTGACCTCCGGGACGTTCATCCGCTTTCCCTCGACCGAGGCGTCGATAACGAATTTCAAGGCCGGGACGGCGGCCTTCAGGGCCTTGGCGTACTCCTCCTTGCCGTGCGTCTTGATGAATCCGTCGGGGTCGAGGTCCTTGGGCAGGACGACGACGTGGGTTTCCAGGCCTTTCTCGAAGCAGAGCGGGACGGCCCGGAAAGCCGCCGTCCGCCCGGCCGTATCGCCGTCGTAATTGATGACGATCTTCGGGGCGAACCGCTGGGCCAGGCCGATCTGATGGGGCGTGAGGGCCGTTCCGAGAGAGGCGACGACGTTGGTGAAGCCGGAAAGAAAGAGCGAAAGATAGTCCGTGTAGCCTTCGACGAGGATAGCCTCGCCGGCGTTCCGGATGGCGTCCTTGCTGAAGTTGAGGCCGTAGAGGATGTGTCCCTTGGAATAGACGGGCGTATCGGGCGAGTTCAGGTATTTCGGCTCCTGGTTGAACAGCGACCGGCCGCCGAAACCGACGACCTTGCCGGTCAGGGTGAAGATGGGAAAGATAAGCCGTCCCCGGAAACGGTCGTAGACCTCGCCGGGCTTTCGGCCGGGGAGGACGAGGCCGGCCTTTTCGAGGAGATCGAGCGAGACGCCCTTGTTCTTGAAGTATGAAGAAAGAGCGTCCCAGCTGTTCATGGCGTAGCCGAGCTTGAAGTCCTGGATGATTTTGTCCGGGATGTCGCGCTTTTTAAGGTATTCGAGGGCGTTCTTGCCCTCCGCCGTGTTCATGAGGTTCTTCCGGAAAAAGGCCAGGGCCGAGTCGCTGGCGTTCAGGATCTGCTCCTCGAGCTTCAGCGCCTGGGGGGAGATCTTCCTTTGCTCGGGGAGGGGGATGTTATATTTTTCGGCCAGGTGTTTGAGGGCCTCGGGAAAGCTCAGGTTCTCCTTTTCCATGATCAGGGAGAAGACATCGCCGCCGACGCCGCAGCCGAAGCAGTGATAGAGGCCTTTCTCCGCGTCCACGGTGAAGGAAGGTGTTTTCTCGGCATGGAAAGGGCAGAGGCCGACGTGCTTACGGCCCCGCAACCGCAGCGACGTGTATTGGGAGGCGATCTCGATGATATTGGCCGCCTGGCGGATTTGGTCGACGATTTCCATAATTTAGAGTAACCGGGATTTGCGCAAAGTTTAGTAAAATATAGGTTTCAAGACGCCGTTTGTCAAGGAAAATGCTAAAAAAAGTCGATAAATAATGGGGACAGGATGCGTCGTCCCCATTTTTCCCATTTTTAGGAATTGGGGACGACGCATCCTGTCCCCCGGATTATAAATGGTTGATGAGGCTGGCCAGATAGGCGGCGCCGAAGCCGTTGTCGATGTTGACCACGGATACGCCGCCGGGGCAGGAATTGAGCATGGCCAGGAGGGCCGCCAGCCCCTTGAAGCTCGCCCCGTAGCCGACGCTCGTCGGCACGGCGATGACGGGGACCGAAACGAGGCCGGCCACGACGCTGGGCAGGGCTCCCTCCATCCCGGCGACGGCGATGATGACCTTGGCCTGCTTGAACTTGTCGTATTCGCCCAGCAGGCGGTGGAGCCCGGCGACGCCGACGTCGTAGATCCTTTCGACCTCGTTTCCCAGCATGTCGCACGTCACGAAGGCTTCCTCGGCGACCGGGATATCCGACGTCCCGGCCGTCAGGACGATGATTTTGCCCTTGCCGGCCGCGGGCGGCCGCTGTTTAAGAAATACGGTCTTAGCCGCCGGATTGTACCGCGCTTTAGGGATGGCCCGTTTGAGCTTTTTATACGTCGGCGCCTCGACCCGCGTGATGAGCAGGCTGCTGCCCTTCTTGACGATTTCTTGGGCGATGGCCAGAACCTGTTTGTCCGTTTTTCCCAGGCCGTAGATGATCTCGGGAAATCCTTTTCTCAGCTCCCGGTGATGGTCGATCTTGGCGAAGTGCAGGTCCTGGTAGGGGTAGTCTTTCAATGCGTGGAGCGCTTCCGCGGGCGAGATCTTCCTCTCATAGACCCTTTTCAGAATGTCTTCAATCTGCGATCTCATGCCGGGATTTTAACACAAAATATGACGGGGGCACATCACTTTTTCAGAGGGGGGGATGGGCCCGAAGAATAACCGAACGAGAAAAGTGATGTGTCCCCGTCTTTTTTAGGATAAAATATCGAAGGTGAAGCGCTTGATGATCAATCAAAGAACGATCCGGAACGAGGTCTGCCTCGAGGGCGTCGGAGTCCATTCGGGAAAACCCGTCCATCTGACTTTGCGCCCCTCGGAAGGGGGGAAGATCCTCTTCCGGCGCCCGGACCTCGGCGGCCTGGAAACGGCCATCGATCCCGGCCGGGTTGAAGCGCTGAACAGCACGACGATCGTCGGCCGCCGTTTCAAGGTCCGGACGGTCGAGCATCTGTTGGCTTCGCTCTTCGCTTTCGGCGTCAACAGCCTCATCGTCGAGCTCGACGCCGATGAAATCCCGATCCTCGACGGCAGCGCCCTTCCGTTCGTCCAAGCCCTGGAAAAGGCGGGATTGCGCCCCTTCGCCGGGAACAGCCCGGCCCTCGGGATCCGCAGACCGTTCGCCGTCGAGGACAACGGCGCCTCGATCGTCGCCGAGTCCGCTCCGGCCGGGGAAGGGCTCTGGCTGTCCTACACCATCGAGTATCCTCATCCGTCGATCGGCCGCCAAAGCCGCGGCCTGTCTTTGACGCCGGAGACCTTCGCCGGCGAAGTCGCCCCGGCCCGGACATTCGGTTTCATCCGGGACGTTGAGGCTCTGCGCGGCCGCGGGCTGGCTCTCGGCGCGTCGTTCGAGAACACCGTGGTCCTGGATTCCGAGCGGATCATGAACGGCCCGCTGCGCTTCCCCGACGAGTTCGTCCGGCATAAACTCCTCGACCTCGCCGGCGATCTGGCCCTCTTGGGCCGCCCCATCGTCGGACGGTTCACCGCCCACCGGGCCGGTCATCGCCTCCATCTTCAGGCCGTCCGGTTTCTTTTGAACAACCCGGACGTCTGGACAGAGGAATGAAAAATAAGTAAAATGGACGGACCATCGATTTTGGGAGAACATGCGTGAAAGACGAAAAAACGAGGAAAGACGATTATCAGAAGGCCCTGGCCGCTTATGCGGACGCCATGAAGGAATTCCGCAAGCAGAAATTCGACAAGGCCGCCGAATCGCTCCGAAGCTTCATCGAGAAGTACCCCGCGGAGAGAGAATTGGTCGACCGGGCCAAGATGTACGTCACGATCTCCGAGGGAAAGGTCCATGAGCCCAAAAGCTCTGTTCCCTTGAAAACCTTTGAGGATCACTATCATTACGGCATTTACAAGACCAACGCCGGCGAGTTCGAAGAGGCCCAGCAACTCCTCGAGAAGGCCCAGAAAATGAGCCCCGAGGAAGGCCGCATTCACTACGCCCTGGCCGATCTCTTTTGCCTGATGGGCCAGACCGAGACCGCTTTCGAGCACCTCAAAAGGGCCATCCAAATCGATAAGTTCTTCAGGATTCTGGCCCAGAACGAATCCGATTTCGAACCCATGTGGGACGATAAGAAGTTCAAGCTCATCACCCGCATCGTCTGAGATGAAGCGACCCTTATTGGCGCTCGTTCTGGCCGCCGGGGAGGGGCGCCGCTTTCGATCCGAGACCAATAAAGTCCTACATCCCTTGCTCGGCCGGTCCATGCTCAGGCTGGTCTGCGAGACCGTTTTGAGCCTCAAGCCCGTCAAGACGTCCGTCGTCGTCGGCCGCCAGCGCGAAGCGGTCATGGAAGAGGCGCTGCTCCTCCGCGTGGGTTTCATCCACCAGAAAGAGCCGAAAGGGACGGCCGGCGCCGTTCTAGCCGCCCGGAACCTGCTTCGAGAGAACGCGGACTCCGACATCCTGATCGTGCCCGCCGACCTTCCCTTGGTTCGGCCCGCGGCCTTAAGGACCCTCCTCCTCGCCCATCGACGGGGAGGGAACGCGGCCACGGTCTTGAGCGCGGACATCGAGGACCCTTCGGGATTCGGACGGATCATTCGGACCGAAGACGGCGGCGTTCGGATCGTCGAGGACAAGGAGGCGGATCGGGCCCAGCGGGCGATCCGTGAAGTGCACACCTCGGTCTATGCCTTCCGGACGAGGGACCTGCTTTGGGCCCTTCCCAAAGTCTCGAATAAGAATAAGGCCGGTGAATATTATCTGACCGACGTCCCGGCCATCCTCTCCGCCGCCGGGAAAAAAGTGAAGGCGGTCAAAACTTCGGACCCCCGGGACATCGTCCAGGTCAATACCCGCGCCGACCTGAGCCGGGCCATGGACGTCCTCCGCGAACGCAAGATCCGGGAGGTGTCCGAGTCGGGCGTCACCGTCCTGAATCCGGCCTCGACCTGGATCGACCTCGACGTCGAGATCGGCCGGGACACGGTCGTTTATCCCTCGGTCGTCCTCGAAGGCCGGACGACCGTCGGCCGCGGCTGCCGCCTCTATCCTGGCGTCCACGTCATCCATTCCCGTCTCGCCGACCGGGTCACGGTCTTCAGTTGGACGGTCATGGAGGACGTGACCATCGAAGAGGGCGCCACGGTCGGTCCGTTCGCCCGCCTGCGCCCCAAGACCTTTCTCCGCGCCGGATCGCACGTCGGCAATTTTGTCGAAATGAAGAACACCGATTTCGGCCGGGGGGCGAAGGCCGGGCACCTGTCCTACCTCGGCGACAGCGAGATCCGGGAGAAGGTCAACATCGGCGCCGGCACGATCACCTGCAATTACGACGGCGTCCGGAAGAACAGGACCGTCATCGAAGCCGGCGCCTTCATCGGCTCCGGGACGCAGCTGGTGGCCCCGGTCAGGGTCGGCCGGGGGGCCTATGTCGCCGCGGGCTCGGTGATCACCAAGGACGTCTCGCCGGGCGCGCTGGCCATCGCCCGCGGCCGGCAGTTTGAAAAGGCCGGCTGGGCCCGGCGAAAACGGGAGAAGCGGAAGATCGAGAGCCATTCACGATAGGGGGGTCCCATGTGCGGAATCATCGGTTATATCGGCCCGAAGAAGGTCGTTCCCATTCTCATCGAAGGGCTGAAGAAGCTCGAATATCGCGGCTACGATTCGGCCGGAGTGGCCCTTGTCGATAAAGGCAAGGTCCATGTCAAAAGGGTCAAGGGCAAGATCAAGGAGCTCGAGGCGAGCCTGAAGAAGTCGCCGTTGGCCGGGTCCTACGGCCTGGGTCACACGCGTTGGGCCACCCACGGCCGGCCGAGCGAGGAAAACGCCCATCCCCACCGGGACTGCAGCGGCCGGATCGTCATCGTCCATAACGGGATCATCGAGAATTACCTGGTCCTTAAGCGGAAACTCAAGGACGAAGGCCATACATTCACCACGGAGACCGACACCGAGGTCATCGCCCACCTGATCGAGAAGCATTTCAAGGGATCGCTCGAGAACGCCGTGCGGGCGGCGATCGCCGTCCTGGAAGGCGCGTTCGCCATCGCCGCGATCTCGGCCGACGATCCGGACAAGATCGTGGCGGCCAAGCTCGGGCCTCCGGTCGTGGTCGGCTTCGGCGACGGCGAATACCTCCTCTCCTCGGACATCAACCCCATCCTCAGCCATACCCAAAAGGTGGCCTTCCTCGAGGACGGGGAGATGGCGGTGCTCGAGGCGTCGGGCATCACGTTCACCGATTTCAAGGGGAACGCCGTCAAGAAAAAGGTCGAGACGCTCGCCTGGAACCCGATGATGGTCGAGAAACGCGGGTTCAAACATTTCATGCTCAAGGAGATCTTCGAGCAGCCCGAGGTCGTCCGGGACACCCTCCTCGGCCGGACCTCCCTCGATTCAGGCAAGGTCCTGCTCGACGAGATCGGGGTCAAGCCGCAGCTCCTGAAAAAAATCCGCAAGGCCGTCTTCATCGCCTGCGGCACGTCCTATCACGCCGGCCTTGTCGGCAAGTATTTCTTCGAATCGCTGGCCGGGATCCCGGTCGACGTGGAGTACGCTTCGGAGTACCGCTACCGGGATTTCATCCTGGACAAAGAGACGCTCGTCGTGGTGATCTCCCAGTCGGGCGAAACGGCCGACACCTTGGCCGCCCTCCGGGCGTCGAAAGACAAGTGCGCGGCGGCGCTGGCCGTGACGAACGCCGTCAGTTCCTCCATCGCGCGCGAGGCGCACGGCGTCCTTTACACCCACGCCGGCCCGGAGATCGGCGTGGCCGCGACCAAGACCTTCACCGCCCAGATGACGGCCCTGGCCCTCATCGCCCTGTACGTGGCCCAGGCGCGCGGAACGATGGACAGAAAGGCGAGCCTGGCTTTCATCCAGGAGTTCCACCGGATCCCCCACAAAATGGAGAAGATCCTTGGACAGGCCAAGACGATTGAAGACCTGGCCCTCCATTTCGTCCCGTTCTCCCATTT
>JAPKZI010000050.1 GCA_026393865.1 Candidatus Aminicenantota bacterium | reverse complement strand
AGCTTCAGGGTCAATTCGAGAAACGCGGGCTACTGGGAGAGCCTCAATAATAGATTCTCTGACCTGGTTAAATTGCCCTTGTTCGATTGCAAGCAAGGCTTGGATTTCCAGAGCATCATGAAAAAAAGCGTGGTTTATAAGATAGGTGGGCTAAGCGATTATCACCACAACCTGCTGGTGAATTACATGCTGACTTATATTTCGTCGTATAGGGAGAATGCGGACGAGAAAGAGTTGATGGTCTTATTGCTTGATGAAGGCCACAGGATCATAAATTACGAGAAAGCAAAGAGGGCGGACCTTGCGGAGCCGATATCGTTTGAATGTGCCAGAAACTTCAGGAAGCGTGGGGTCTCGCTCATTCTGTCGGACCAGATTCCAAGCCTCATCCCGGCCTCGTGGATGGGCAATTTAGGCACGCGCTTGGTGCAGAGGCTATCATACGGCGGGGACATAAAAACCATCTCGGATGCCACGGCGCTTGAGCAAGAGCAAAGGGAGTTCATACCAGAGCTCCCGAAGCGAGTTACGATCGTGCATTATCTCGGATGGAAGAAGCCGTTCCTGATCCAAATACCAGAGCTTTCGTTTGAGAAAGCCGACAAAGGAAAAATTCAGGAATTCATGAGGGAAAAAATAAAAGAGCTTCGATACGTGCCGTCCGAAGAAGAGGGGATAGTTTTAGAATCCAAGGAAGCTAAAACGGAAAAACCGAAAGACGTGGCCATTAAAGAGCCAGGCGTTCAGTTGCTTAAAGAGGAGATGGATTATCTGGAATCCATAATTGGAGAGCCCTTTCTTCCGGTGACGGAGAGAGACAAGAGATTGGGGATCTCTGGATGGAAGGGACATAGTTTAAGGAAAAAGTTAATAAAAAAGGGAATTTTGGAGCAAATTCAAATAAATACAGGAAAGAAGGGAGGGGTAATAACATTAGAAAAAATAACGGAAAACGGAAGAGCGATTGCAGAAGCTTTAGGAATGAGAGCGAATATTTTGGCGGGAAAAGGGGGCTTCACCCACCAATATTGGGCACAGATAATAAAGAATCATTATGAAAAGACTGGTGAAGCCGTTGCGAGCATCGAAAACGATTCGCTCGGCAAGGCAGTGGACGTGGAATTGATATTCCCGGACAAGAAGGTAGCAGTAGAGATTGAGATAGGAGATAACGAATCCTTTAACGTAAGCAAAGACTTGTTTGTAGGATACGATGAAGTTTGGGTTTGTTGCGAAAGAGAAGAGCAAATAGGGAGAAAAAGAAAGAAGGTCGAGGAAGATCTCGGACCAGAGGTTATAGAAAAGGTTAAGTTTAAAGCATTAACAGAGTTTAGTGAAAGAGCGCGAAATATTAAAAATAATATTGGCGCTCAGCCCGTTGGGCTTCGCGCGGTTAGTGAAGAAAAGGCAGAAAAAGAAGAGAAGGAAGATAGTAGAGAAGAGGAGAAAAAGAAGAGAGAGAGGAGAGATGTCCCCAAAAACATAAACAAAAACGTAAGCTTCGCCGCCGACGATCTCCTGACGGTCGAAGAGGTGTCGTCAAGTCTCGGGCTCTCGCGCTCCACGGTCAAAAAATGGGTTGCTAATAGGACGCTGCCTGTTATAAAATTAGGCTCAGGGAAAAAAGGACTCGTTCGAGTCAGGAAAAAAGACCTCGACAATTGGGTCGAGAATCAATTAGAGCGCAAAAAAGATCCTCTTCCCGCCAAAAAGGCGCTCAAAAACCGGAAAAACGAAAGCTTTGATGAGTTCGTCAAAGCTTTAAAGTCCGGTTCTCCGAGAAAAAGCGAGGATTCAGATGGATAGGAAGAGGCGACCCTACGGCTCAGGAAGCGTTTACAAACGAAAAAACAAATACTGGATTGCCTATTACAGCGGCGGGGTGCTCGTTCGGGAGGCTGTTTCCCTAGACCGAGGGACGGCGGAAAAGGTCCTTAAAACAAGGCAGGCCGATGTCATCAGGGGAAAATTCAGGCTTCCTAAGACAGGGAAGATAAGCTTCGTTGAGATGGGAAAGAAATATTTAAGTTGGTCAAAAACTAACAAAAGAAGCTGGGAAAGGGATATTTATTCCGTGAATAACCTGCTAACCTTCTTTGGAGAAATGCGGCTTTCTCAGATAACTCCGTTTTTGATCGAGAAATATAAAGAGGAACGGAAGAATACCGTTAAAATATCGTCAAAAAGAAAAATAGAAAGACGGCCCTCGAACGCCTATGTCAACAGGGATCTGGCTTTGTTGAAACATCTTTTTACCTTGGCGATCAAATGGGGACATGCTGATTATAATCCTGTCAAGGAAGTCAAATTCTTAAAGGAAGAGTTGAAGGAAAGGATATTAGCGCCAGACGAGATTCAACTTTTGTTAGAAGAAGCCAATGATAATTTAAGGCCGATCATAATGACCGCTCTGTGCACGGGAATGCGATTGGGGGAAATGTTGTCACTTCAGTGGAGCCAGATTAATTTTCACCTTGGATTTATTCAGGTCGAGCATTCCAAAAACGGCAAAATGAGAAAGTTCCCGATGAGTTCCGTATTGACCGAGACGCTTAAAAATGTTAATAAAGGCAAGGGCGAGCATGTATTTATGAATAATGGAAAACCGATTAAATACATACAAGACGCGTGGGAAAGCGCTTTAAAAAGAGCCGGGATCAAGAATTGCCGATTTCATGATTTGAGGCACACTTTTGCCACCTATGCGTTGCTTAATGGGGCCGATTTGGTTTCCATTAGAGACATCCTCGGCCATTCGGACATTCGGATGACGGCCAGATACGCTCATAGCAGCGAAGAGCTGAAACGAAGGGCTGTTGAATCGCTGGCGCCAATGCTGAACCAGGCTAAAAAGAAGGTCGAATATTCACAAATTATTCACACCGCAGGAGAATCCGAAAATAATGGGCTCGTAAGTCATTGATAATAAATGCGGGAGGGCATGGGGTCTGGTGGCCCCTCTGGACTTCAAATCCAGCACGGCTTCTGACGAAGGGGCTGGGTGGGTTCGATTCCCACATCCTCCCGCCACACCTGCCGCCGATGCGGCGTAACTTATTCGGGGCTCCCCGAGAAGATTATCCGTGCCGCGCGTCTATTGATTGAGTCATGCCCGCCTACCCGCAGACGGCGATCAGGTCTTGAAGAGGAATGGATGAAGTATTATATTAGTAGTATGAAAGTCAAGACATCTATCGCGCTTTCAGAAGATCTCATCCAAGCGCTGAACCGATACGCCGCCGATAACCGCTCGGAGTTCATCGAGAAAGCCCTGCGGTCGTTTCTGGCGCAATTGGTCCGAAACGAGAAGAACGTGCGCGACGTCCTAATAATTAATGAAAAGGCCGATGCCCTCAATTCGGAAGCCGAGGATGTGCTCGCCTATCAGGTGAAACTGTGAGACGAGGCGATTTCTATCGGGTCGACCTGGCCGATTGAATATTTCCATCCCATAACGCTGACATTCCTCCTTAATATTTTAATCCCTGAGGCCGTTTCCCCGTTTTGCCTTGACAAATCATCGCCGGGAATCTATATATAATTCGTGAAAATCGGTGTAATAAAGAGGGTCGCCATGGTAAAAAATGCGCTGAGCTCCGAGATGCTGTTTGAGATCGGAAAATGGATCGAGAGAAAATATTCTCGAAGAACGTTCCGATCAAGAATCGTCAAGGAAAAACTGAACTGGCAGGATCTGGCTCCCTCTAGATTTCGAAGGCTCAAAAGAAGGGCGGCGAAGCTGTCCCGGAGTCTCGAAGCCCTTGAGATCCGACGACGGGATATTCTCAGGCTGCTCAAGGTCAAGTTGCTTAAGGAGACCGGCGGAATCTACGGATGATCCGTGATCGGCGCCGCGACGGCGGCCGGGGCCCCGGGCTTTGCCCGGGGGTCCATTTCCGCCGTACTCGCCCGTGGATACAAGCCACGGGCGAGTGGCGAGCCGAAGGCTCGTCCCTTGACTCCATGAACGATTGAGAGCCCTCCCGTTTTTGGCTTGCCGGATGACCTGCCCTCTGACCGGCGGAATAGCCCAAGGATGTTTCTTATGGACCCGATCATTCGCGTCATCGACCTTTGGAAAGAGTATCCCACGGATGGCGATAAAGGTACGGCCGCCTTGCGCGGGGCCCGCCTCGAGGTGCGCTCCGGCGAGATCATAGCCCTTCTCGGAAAAAGCGGCTCGGGCAAAACGACCCTTTTGAACCTCCTGGCCGGCATCGACCGCCCGACCAAGGGCCGGATCGAAGTGGAAGGACGCGACCTCGAGGCCATGGGCGAAAAGGGGAGAACCCAATGGCGGCGCCTGCGCCTCGGCTTCATTTTTCAGTTCTTCAATCTCCTTCCGACTTTGACCGCCTTCGAAAACGTTTTCCTGTCCCTTGAGTTGGCCGGCCGTCCCGACCCTCAACTGGCCGTCCAGGCCCTCCGCGATGTCGGCCTGGAGGGCAAGGACCACCGCTACCCGCACGAACTGTCCGGCGGCGAGCAGCAGCGCGTCGCTATTGCCAGGGCCATCGTCAAACAGCCCCTTCTCATCCTGGCCGACGAGCCGACGGGCAACCTCGACACGCAGACCGGCCGGCAGGTGCTCGACCTTTTGGTCGAACAGTGCCGCCGGGCCTCGACCACGATGATCATGGCCTCCCACGCCGCCTCGACCCGGCGCTGCTGCGACCGCATCGTCCGCATCGTCGACGGGGCGATCGTCGAGGAAGCGCCGGCCGTGGACTTCGAGCCTTGAAGACAGTCACCCGCTCTTTCCTGCGCTACACGTTCCGCCGGCGCGGACTGACCGTCCTCCAGTTCTTGGGCATCGCCTGCGGCGTGGCCGCGACCGTCGGCATCGTCCTCTCCGCCCGGTCCGCGTTGACCGGCTTTTCCAAAGCGATCGAATTCCTCAAAGGCAAATCCACTCACTCCATCGAGCGACCCGCCGGACCGATGGATGAGGGCATTCTGGTCCGGCTCATGGGCGACCCGGCCGTCGAGGCCTTTTCGCCGGTCATCGAACGGAGCCTTCGCTTGTCCACGGCGGCCGGGGCCCCGGGCTTTGCCCGGGGGTCCACTTCCGGCGTACTCGCCCGTGGATATAAGCCACGGGCGAGTAGCGAGCCGAAGGCTCGTCCCTTGACCGGAGAAACGGCCAGGATTCTGGGCATCGATCCTTTTCTCGATAAAAACGTTCGACCCGAACTGGCTTACGCGGTGACGACGGATAAAGCCGATGAGAACTTGAGCGACCGGCTCACTTTCCTCACAAAAAACAACGCGGTCCTTGTGGAAGCGCAATTGGCTCACCGCCTCGGCGTATCCGTGGGCGCCGCCATCCATACGGTCAAAGGCGACTTCGAGGTGGTCGGCGTCTTTCCCAATCCATCGGGCGAGCCCCTCCTCCTGATGGACATCGACCATGCCCAGCGGCTCTTCGGGTTGGACGGCCGGATCGACCGCGTCGACCTCGTCCTGAACGACGAGCCGGGCTTCCTCTCGCGCTGGGAGAACGGGTATCATGTCCAAACGAGCCTCAAGCGCCGCGAGACGCTGGCTCATATGCTCCGGGCCTTTCGCCTGAACCTCGAAGCCCTCTCCCTGCTGGCCCTCTTCGTTGGGATCTTCCTCATTTACAACACAGCCATGTTCGCCGTGGTCAGCCGGAAGAAGGACGCGGGAATCCTGCGCAGCCTGGGGGCCTATCGTTCCGAGATCGTCGGCGCGTTCCTGACCGAGATCCTCCTGCTGGGTTCTTTCGGCGGCCTGGCCGGAGGCGTCCTCGGCTATTTTCTCAGCCGTTTCCTCGCCGGCGAGGTCGGCGGCACGATCAGCAACCTCTACTTTTTCCTCCAGCCCGCGCCGCCCTCCTGGTCGTTATGGATCGTCGTCGCCGGTACCCTGCTGGGCGGGATCGCCAGTCTTTTGGGGAGCCTTTGGCCGCTCCTCGAGCTCGTTCGAACCGATCCCGTGCGGGCTTTGAGCGGCAGGACGGCGGACCGAAGGAGCGGCGCCGATGCCCGGAGGCTGGCCACGATCGGCGCGGGGATGATCCTTTTGAGCCTTCTCGTCTTGTTCCTGTCCTCGACCCAGGTCTATGCCGGCTTTGCGGGAGCGTTCGGTTTTCTGATCGGCGCGAGCCTCTTGACGGGATTGGCTTTGGTCCTTGTCAGTCCGCCGTTAAAACGGACTATGGCCCGCCTGGGGGGTCTCCCGGGCAAAGCGGCCGCGGGGAACATCCATCTCAACTTGGGCCGGACGGCCGTGGCGGTGGCCGCGTTCATGGTCGCCCTGTCCATGTCGATCGGTTTGAGCACCATGATCGGCAGTTTCCGCCGGTCCGTGGAACGATGGCTGGACAATCAGATCAGCGGCGACCTTTATATCTCTTCCATGGACGAGCTGGACGTTCCGGTCTCTTTCTATGATGAATTACGGGCGGTGAAAGGGATCGAAGGGGTCGATCCCTATCGGAAAACTCTCACTTCGTTCCAAGGGACCTCGGCCTATGTCTCGGCCGTCGATGCCGGGGTCCTGCAGAGATTCGCAAACTTCGCCTTTCTCAAGGGGGGTCGGGAGAACTGGGACCGGGTCAAGACCGGCGAGGTCATCATTTCCGAGAGTTTCGCCCGGCGCTTCGGGGTGAAGGCGGGGGATACGGTGACGCTCGACGCCGTCCATGGACCTGCCAAGCTCCGTGTGGCCGCGGTCTTTTACGATTACACGAGCGAGCACGGCATCCTCATGATGGACCGCGCCCATTATCTCCGCCTCTTCGAGGACCCGACGATCACGAGCCTCGGCATTTTCGTCGATCCGGGCAATCCTAAGCGCGGAGAGATTCTGGCCGAGGTCGGGCGGAGGGCCGGAGACTATGACCTCCCGGTCTTCTCCCGGGACGAGCTCCACGCCAACGCCCTCAAAGTCTTCGATTCCGCGTTCGCCGTCACCACGTCCATGCGCGTCCTGGCCATCATCGTCGCTTTCTTCGGGATCGCCGGGGCCATCCTGACCCTGTTCATCGAACGCCAGCGCGAGTTCGGCATTTACCGGGCCCTCGGATTTTCCACTCTCCAGGTGGGGGGGATCACCTTGATGGAAGGTGTGGCGATGGGGCTGCTGAGCTTTATCATGAGCCTCGGCGTCGGGACGGCGATGGCCGTGATCCTGATTCAGGTGATCAATCTGCGAAGTTTCAACTGGACGGTCTTTTTCTATCCGACGGGAATGCCCTATCTCCTGGCGGCGGCGACGGCCCTGCTGGCCGGCCTGGGAGGTTCGCTTTATCCCATCTTCAAGGCTTGGCGAACGTATCCTCAAATGCAGATCCGCGAAGAATAGGCAAGAGACGTGAAGAGGCGAAAAGGCCGCGAACGATCCATCCTCAGGGAAGGCCTGATGGCGGTCTTTTTCCTGGCCGGCGCTGCGGTGCTTTTAAGCCAAAACGGAGATTGGCTGAGGGTCGTTCAGCCGCGCGTTTGGAAATTTCCGGAAGACCATGGATCGCATCCGGGATTTAAGACCGAATGGTGGTACTTCACCGGGAACCTATCCGATCAAGTGGGCGCGAAATTCGGGTACGAGCTGACCTTCTTTCGCCAGGGTGTTCGATTCGCCCCGATGAATGCTGAGAATCCCTGGTCCGTCCGAGACCTTTATCTGGGCCACTTCACGGTCACGGATGTATCGCGAGGCTCCTTCAGGGCGGAGGATATTTTGTCGCGGTCCGGACCGGGGCTGGCCGGGGCCCGAATGGGACAGATGGATGTTTGGCTTCTGGACTGGTCGGCCAGGATGCGGGAGGGTGAGATCCTTTTGAGCGCCCATAAGAACGGGCTGGAAATCTCGCTTCGGCTCAAACCTCGAAAGCCGGTCGTCCTCCATGGTTCGAACGGCCTCAGCCAAAAAGGGGCGGCCGAAGGAGTGGCTTCCTATTACGCCTCGTTCACCGATCTCGAAACGTCAGGGACGCTCACCCCCTCCAAGAACGGGCCGGCGGTCACCGTGGCCGGCACGAGCTGGTTTGATCACGAGTTCAGCTCGGACATTTTGGCGAAGGACCAAATCGGCTGGGACTGGTTCAGTCTCCATCTTTCCGACGGCCGGGACCTGATGATCTACTTCATGCGCCGCGCGGACGGATCGGTTGAAGCGTCGTCGTCGGGTACGCTGATCGAACGGTCAGGCGCGGCGCACCATCTGGCCCGCGACGAAATCGCCCTGGACATCCTCGACCGCTGGCGAAGCCCGAAAAGCGGCGGGAATTATCCGAGCCGCTGGCGGATCGCGATCTCCGCCGCCGGGATCGATCTCGTCATCACCCCGCTCCTGGCCGACCAGGAGCTCGTCGCGGCTGGATTGCCCGATCTCGTCTATTGGGAAGGGGCCGTAGCTGGGGAAGGGAGCTCGGGCGGCCGCCCCATTACTGCCGAGGGCTATGTCGAGCTGACGGGCTATGCCGGCAATCTAAAATCGATCTTGAAATAATTCGAATAAAGAGGGACACCATGCCACGTCCCCCTTTATTTGCGTTTTCTTTACAAATGTCCCCGATGGGGGACAAAGTTCCGCCTTTCCTCCGAACCGCCTCTCCTCGAGCGGCCGATTGGCCCGATACTTGCTGGTAGTGATATAATGTCGACCGTGGATGGTGAAGGCTTCTTGATTCGTTCGTTTCCAGGACAAGCGAAACGGATGCCCGAGCCTCTGAGGAGGAAACTATGAAATCCGGGAAGTTCTGGGCTTTAGCCCTGGTCTGTATCATGCTCGTGGGTTGCGGGATCAGCTTGGTCCCGTCCAAGGACGAATGGTACGGCAAACATTACTACATCATGCAGGATTACGAATGGAAGATCTATAAATCGCTGTCGGCGGCGGGCCAGATCGAATTCCAGAAGCTCTTCTGGGAAGCCCGTTCCCCCCAAAGCAAGAAGGAGTTCGATCAGCGGGTCGAATATTGCGTGCAGACGTTTAAAAGGGAGAATTCCAAACAGCCCTTCAATGTGGACCGGGCCCACATCTATCTGTTGAACGGCAGACCGGACCAGATCGAATACGCCCAGAACGATGCCTGGGCGAATCACAATCAAGCCGGAGCGGCCAATTTCATGGGCGTCAACGACCGGACGAACGAAGACGTTTCGGCCAACACGGCCGAGGTCTGGACCTATCGGTATGACAAATTCCTGATCCAATACATTTTCCTCTTCCAATCCCCGAGCACATGGAAGATGAACCAGGCCGTCTTCGCCGGGAACCGCTACGTCGGCGCGTTCGAGCTGCAGAACAAAGAGGATTTCTTCGGTCCCACGAACGAGGCCGAGTACAAGGCCAAACTCGAGGAAATAAAGAAGATCAAGTAAGGGGCGGGTTTTTATCTGCCGCCGGGGCTCTGTCTTCGGGCGTGGGAGGATCGCCCGAATCAGCTTGTTCCTTTTTCTCTTCCTTTTTGATTTCGACCAGCGCCTTTTTGGACGGTTCCAAGATGCTCTGAATTTCCAGGAAAGCGTTTCCCAGGCTGCTGCCGGCGGGCGTTTTCCGACGATAGTAGATCCAGCCCCGCGACTCCATCTTCAGCAGGATTCTGTCCAGGAGGAATAAAACGATCCCGGCCCCGGCGATCCAAAGGAAAATCTTCATCGCCATCACTATAGAGGGATCGTCCTGATTCTGCAATACCCCGAGTTGACAGGGAAGGCTGACCTCGTCAATAATGGACTTTCTTAAAGGAGGACTTATCCATGGCTCAACGCATCCGCAAGAACGCCTCGACGCGTTTCATCCTGTTCTCAGCTCTCATCGTTCTCGTGGCCTTGTTCTCCGTGTCCGCCCAGAAACCGGACACGAAAGTTTCGGCCCGGCCGTACGTCTGGACGGACGAGCCTGACGGCTGTACGAGCATCCAGGTTGGCCGCCTCGCCTCGGAGGACGGTTCGGTCATGACCGCCCACACCTGCGACGGCAACTACCGCAACTGGATCAGCGTCGTTCCCCACGGCAAGTTCCCGGCCGGCTCGAAGAACAAGATCTTTTCCGGCAAAATGCACACGGAGTCGCCCGCCGACGTCCGGGGCATGGTCCAGACCGGCGAGATCCCCCAGGTCGCGGAGACCTTCCAGTTCGTCAACGCCGCCTACCCCTTCATGAACGAAGCCGGGCTGGCCATCGGCGAGACGACGTTCGGCGGCCGCCGCGAGCTTTACAATCAGGAAGGCATGTTCATGATCGAGGAGATCGAGCGGATCATCCTCGAGCGCTGCAAGACGGCGCGCGAGGCGATCAAGCTCGCCGGCGAGCTCATCAAGGAGTACGGCTACGGCGACAGCGGTGAGTGCATCACCATCGCCGACGCCAAGGAAGTCTGGCACTGCGAATTCATGGGCGAGGGCCCTCTCCAGAAAGGCGGCGTCTGGGCCGCGGTCCGCATCCCCGACGATCATGTCGGCATCTCGGCCAACATCCCCCGCATCAGCGAGATCAATCTCAAGGCTCCGGACTACTACATGGCTTCGGAAAACGTCTTTAAAGTAGCCCAGGATATGGGCTGGTGGGATCCCAAGAGCGGCGAGCCATTCAAGTTTTGGAAAGCTTACGGCGGCACCCGCAAGCCCTATTCGATCCGCGAGTTCTATGTCTTCAGCACGCTCGCCCCGTCGCTCAAGCTGACCCAGGACCTGCCCGAACTGCCCTTCTCCATCAAACCGGACAAGAAGGTTTCGATTCGGGATATGTTCCGGCTGTATCGCGAAGCCTATGTCGGCACGGAGTTTGATGCCGGCAAAAACCTGATGGTCCCGCGGCGGCAGATGGGAAGGCCGGCCCAGCCTCCGGCGGCCGGCGCCCCGCCCGCCGCGCCTCAGCCGGCTCCCGAGATGGTCCGGAGCCCCTTGGCCAATCCCTGGATGTCAGGCGACCTGACCCAGCTGGCCAACGCCCTCAAATCAGGGACGGTCCAGCCCACGCGAGCAATTGCCATCAACGGCTGCGCTTACGCCACTGTGCTTCAGTGCCGCGGCTGGCTGCCTCCCGCGATCGGGACGGTCTGTTGGTTCGCTCCGGACAATCCCGGATTGAGCGCCCGCTTCCCCTTGTTCGCCGGCGTGACCGAGCTCCCGGCGGGCTACGAGATTGACGGTCAGCACCGCTATCGTGCCGACTCGGCCACCTGGACCATGCGCACCGCCAACCGATTGGCCCTGGTCAGGTGGGGCCAAGCCCAGAAGATGATGGAAGACACGATCCGCCAGTTCGAGGAGAAGGGCCTGGCCGAGCTTCCCATCGTCGAGAAGCGGTACATGGAGATCCTGGCCAGCAAAACGCCCGATAAAGAACCGTTTAAGCCGGCCGAGTACCTGACTCAGTACTCCGGCGATTTCGCCCGGGCGATCCTGAGCAAATACCAGGAGCTGACCGGAAAATTCTGGTATATGCTGAGAGGCGGAATCTAAAAATAGAACCCGAAGGTGGCTCCGAACCACGCGTTCTGAAAGAAGTTCTGGAACGGGGTCACGGCGAAGAAGGTCAGTTTGATGTCGGCGCCGATGAGCCCGACGTTAAATTTGGCCATGACGTCCGAGGATGGCGCCCCTTGCACTTCGGATCCGAGCGCCCACCACTTGGTCACGCCTCCGCCGAAGAAAAAACCGTACGTCTGGTAATTCAACAGGAGCGCCGGGGCCAGAATGAACGCCCCGAAATCGAAGTTGTGGAGGACCATGAAGACTTCCGGGCTGAGGGAGAACCGGGGGCTCAGATAAAAATCCAAAGTGAATCCGTTGGTCCAGAGAAACGGATCGAATTTGAAGCTTTTATCCGTGATGACGCCGACGTTCCAAGAGAGGTCCGTCTGGGCCGAAAGGTCCTGGGCGGAGACGAGGGCGATCGCCAGAATGACGATGGAGTTCAAGATGATCTTTTTCATGAGGCCTCCTTTGCCTTGATATCGCTTTTCCCTCTTTTATTTTAGCGGAAGAGCCCAGCGGCTGTCAAAGGCAAAATTTCAGAAACGTTCAGGTTGACGGCGGCCTCGTCCTTGGTGTTAAATGAATTTTCCGGTCACCGGCAACGCGCACAAAAAAGGAGACGACGGATGGCGAAATTCGAAGGGATCCACTGGGCGGATAATCAGATGCGGTATGGCCTGCCGGACAAGGAGTATGAGCTCCTCGAAGGCGACGCCCGCGTCTATGCCGTGTCGCGGTCCGTCCACTACGCCCTGTTCCTGGCCTTTGAAGGGATCCGCTTCTTCTGCCGGAAGAACGCCGAAGGCCGGCTCGAGGTGGCGTTCCTGAATTGGCACAAGAACCTCGAACGGCTGCAGCGGGCCATTGCCTTCAACCTCTCGGAAGAGCAGAGGAGTCTCATTCCGTCGGTCGAGGAGATGGAGCAGCTCTTCGTCCACCGTTATTTTTCCGAATCCATTATGAAGGGCTTCTTCGAAGAGATGGCCTCGCTCGGCGCCCAGGGATACCTGCGGCCGTTCACCGTGGATGAGGAGCAGTCCATTGGCGTCACCTTCCCCAACAAACCGTCCATCCGGGCCGCCGTCAGCCGGTATGACCGCTATCTTGGCGAACCGTTCTGCGGCGTCGTCGTCCCCAATCTCGTCCGGGCGGTCGGGGTGAATAAGACCGGCTGTCTCAAGTTGGGCATCAATTACCTGATGAGCGTCAAGGCCGTCGAAGCGGCCCGCCGGATCTGCCCGGACGCCGCCGCGGCCCTCTTCCTGGACGATAATCCCATGGGGAAGATCGAGGACCGCCGTGTCACGGAATGGGATTCGTCGTGCTGTTTGTTCGCCTTCCGCGACGGGACGGTCGTCAAAATTCCGGAGAACGACCTCATCCTGCCCTCGGTCACGATCCAGGGCATCGCGGCCATCTTGAGGAACATGGGCGTCGCGGTCGAAGAGCGGCACTTGACCTACGGCGAGCTCATGGCCCGGGCCAAGGCCGGCGAGCTCGTGGCGGTCTCGAGCGTGGGCACGGCGGGCATCCTCAACCGCTGCCAGAAGCTCTACCTTGTCGATAAGGACGGCAGGATCGCTCTCACGCACGCGGCCGACGACAAGCATCCGCTGTTCGCCATGCTGGCCGAGGCGAAAGAATACTACTGGAATATTTATAAAGGAAAAGCCAAGCCTTTAGCGGGAATGACGCTCTACAAATACGCCCTCTAATCAGTATCTCCAGCTGGTCAGGTCCGCGCCGAGCGGGGCCGTCTTCAACAGCCGCTCAACGGCCTTGGGGACGTACATCTGGTGATAGCGCAGGCGCGACTGGTAGTTCGGCCGCGTCGGGTCGCCGTTCCAGCAGTGTTCGGCCCGGTCGCCGTATTTGACCTCGCCGGCGTAATAAGGGTCTTTGGTCGTTTCGAGAAAGGCCTCCGTCAGATACACGGCGTTGTTGAGATAGAAATTATCCATATCCCCGACGTAGATGTTGATTTTGCCTTGAAGCTTCGGGCCCAGGGTTTTCCAATCGCGTTGGAGGATGTAGCTCAAATCATAGTGTTCTTTCCAGTATTGAGCCACGGCCGGATCGATGACCCCCGTCTTTTTGTCCCAGATGGGCTGGGGATAGCCGTCCGCGTCGGCGGGACTGAAGACCGCCTGCCAGATGTCCCATTGATCCCCCGAGCGGGAGCGCGTCCCTAAAACGAGCTCGCGGTGGTTGGCCTGCTCGAGCGTCGTGCCGACTTCGCCGAGATAGTTCCGCAGGCCGGGCCGGGGCGTCTTTTTCCAGTCGGCGTCCTGGTAATAGGCGTTCTTGTGCTCGTAGATGTTGACGACGGTGTAGGCCCGGAAATCGATCGGGTCGGGGCAGGCGGCATAGCAGCCGTTGAATTCGTCGGGATAGAAGACCTGCGCGGCCAGCGCTTCCCAGCCGCCGGTCGAGCCGCCGTAGAGGAAGCGGGCCCAGCCCTGGCCGAGGCCGCGGTACTTCTTCTCGATATGGGGGATAAGCTCCCGGACGATGGCGTCGCCGTAGGGGCCGAGGTTGGCCGAGTTGACCGCGTAGGAATCGTCATAATAGGGATTGGCGTGCTGGATCTCGATAAGGATGACCCGGGGGAAATTCTTTCCGGTCCAATCCTTGTAGAACTGATAGGCCGCTTCTTCCTGGATCCGGTTATATCCCGCGATATGAAAGCGCTCGCTGTAATCCGGCTTGAGGTTCGGGTCGGGCGGCTCCTCGCCGAATCCGTCGAACGTATAGGGGAAATGACCGTGATAGACGATGAGCGGATAGCGGGCGTTCGGATGGGTTTCGAAGCCTTCCGGGAGGAGGACACAGGCGCCGATCTCCATCGGCCGGCCCCAAAACTCGGTCAGGAGTTTGCTCTGGATCCTCTCGTGTTTGATATATTTCGTGTCCTGGGGCGGGGGAATGGGCGGGATCTCCTGGTCCAAGGTGATCTTGATCACGTCGTTCTTGGCCGGATCGAGGGCGATCTTCCGCGGCGTGCTGTAGAGATTTCCGGGTTTGGCGTTCCATCGCTGGCCTTCGCCCTTGTCGGGGGGAAGTTTCACCGTGCGGCCGTCGGAGCGATGGAAGGTCTCGTATCGGTTGAGGAGGCCTTGGACGTAATATTCGCCGGCCGGGATCTCGGACAGGCTCTTGAGTGGGTAACCGAACGCGGCGGCGTCGATGACCGTGTCCTGGCCCGGCAGCAAGCCGTCCACCTCGGTCCCGAAGAGAAGCTGGGTCGAGTTCCCGTCGTTGATCTGGGAGCGTGGTTCCGCCTCGCCGGTCTTCGCGATCATGAGCAACATCCGGCCGTCGAGCGGCGTTTTCGATTTCTCGGCCGGGAATGAGATCGCGAATTTGAGTTTGGCGGGGGAGCCTTGCTTGGCCGTGCATCCGGGGACGGTCACGGCCGAGGCGACGAGCGCCGCGAGGGCGAGAACAAAGAGAGATTTTCTCAAAAGATCGCTTTTTTTCATCGAATTCCCTCCTAAAAAAAAAGGAAGCCCGAGACTTCGCCGGGTCATTTCAATATAATCAGCGAGTTGGAGTCGGGGACCAGGATCCAAGGGCCGTTCAGGACGACCCCCTGCGATTCGCCCGGCGTGTCGTAGGCGGCCTCGAGCTTGGGCGCCATGGGATTGCTGATATTGATCTTCTTGACGCCGGCGTTGCCGTCGGAAACATAGGCGAAATACCCGCCGAGGACGACGGCGTTGGCGAAGTCCCCGGTGGCCAGCGAGGCGGCGAGCCTGGGCGCTTCGCGCCGGCTGATGTCGACGACGAGAAGGCCGGCGGGGCCGGAGGCCACATAAGCGAAATTCCCTCGGACCGCCACTCCGTACGGTTCGCCGGCGAGTTTCAGCGTGCCGACGAGGGCGGGGGAGCTGGGGTCGCGGACGTTCAGAATATGAAGCCCCGTGTCGCTGTGGGCCAGGTAGACGAAATCGCCGTCGACCGCCAGGCCGTAGGTGAATCCGGGCAGTTTGTAAGCGCCGACGGCCTTGGGGGCGAGAGGGTTCGAAAGGTCGATCACGTGCAGGCCGGCCAGGTCGGCCGTGAGATAGGCCCGATCGCCTTTGACGACGATCGTCCGGGGCACGCCCGCGGGCGAGTTCAGGGCTCGAACCTGGCGGGGCTTGGCGGGCGTTGTGATATCGAAGATCCGGACGGACCAGCGGTCGGTCACATAGGCCTGGTTCCCGCTTACGGTCAAGCCCTGGACGCCCCGGAAGATAGGCGTGGAGCCGAGGGATCGAGGCCGGGACGGATCGGCGATATCGAGCACCTGGAGACCGGACAGCTCGCCCACGGCAAAGGCGTAATGATCTTGGGCGGCCGCGGCCACGATCGAGCTGGGGGTGAAAATCGAGCCGGCCGTCAAGGGCTGTTGAGGGTTCGTGATGTCCATGAAGAAGATGCCCGAAAAATAATCCACGACATGGACGATATTCCCTTTCAGGACCACTTTCCAGCCCTCGTTGTACATGGTGTATTTGTTGGTCGAGACGACGGCGGGAGCGGCGGGATTCGAAATGTCGATGACCTGGAAACCGCCGTCATAGAGGTTGCCGGCGCAGAGAACCTTTCCTTCGGCCGATACGCTCCGGGCATAACCGGACGCGGTCATTATCGCCGTGAGCCGCGGCCCGGACGGATTGCCGATATCCACGATCTTGATGCCCGAGGCGCCGTCGGCGATATAGGCATGATTGCCGGCCAGGGCGATCGATTCCGCCGTCCCGTCGGTGTCGAGGGCCCCGACCGGAGCCGGTTTGGCCGGATTTTTGACATTGAGGATCTGCAGACCCGCGCTCCCGTCCGCGAGATAAAGAAGATCTCCGCGGAGGGCCAAACCGAACGTCTCGCCCGGCGAGTCCCATGTCGCGATGATTTTCGGAGCCGAGGGATCGCGGAAATCGGCGACCACCAGACCTGCCGGACCGGCGGCGACGAAGGCATAAGTTCCGCTGAGAGCGACCTCCCGGGCTTCTCCTTCGGTGTCGAGCATCCCTTTTAGGGCCGGTGCGTTCGGGTCGGAAACGTCGATGATCGCCAGTCCCTTATCTCCTGCGGCCAGATACACCAACCGGTCCTTCACTTCGAGGGCGAATCCCCCGCCGAGATATATTTGGGAGAGCCGGACGGGATTTTTTTTATCGGCGATATTGTAAATGGCGAGCCCGTTCTGAAAGGCGCAGTAGGCCACGTCTCCATCGATCTCGATGTCCTGGGCCTTCGTCCATAGGGCCGAACCGGCATAGCTGAGCTTCCGGGCGTCTTGCGCCTCGAGCGGGGAATGTTGAAATGCGCCGAGGACGATGACCAAAAGGATGATCATATATCCGCGTTTGGTATTAGACATATTCTTCCACCCCACAGAATTCTATTTTGGAGATCGCCACGGCCAAGAGGCCTCGCGATGACAGATGCGATCTTGTTCGCGTCAAATCAGGATCTCGTCGGGCCAGCCCAGCTTGATCAGTTCGATCTTGGTCAGATCGCTCGTCCCGATCCCGTACTTGGTGTCGGCGAGCCGGATGTGCTTGGGCACCGGCGGGATCTCCTGGGCCGGGCCGAGCTCTATCCGGCGCTTGGCCATGAGCAGACGCAGGCCGATCGTGTCGACGGCGACGACGTCCTGGCCCACGATCAGCCCTTTATAATTCCAGACGTAGCGGCGGCTGAAATTGTGCGGGCCGCGACCGTAATACTGCGGCGTCAGGACGCAGAGGATGTTCAGCCGGGTCTTCCCCTTGACCTGGGAAAGATGGAACAGGCTGCCCAGACTGGCGCAACTGTCAGGATGATGGTCCGGCTGGGAAACGTCGAACATGATGTAGTTCTTAATGCATCCGGACATTCCGGCCAGGTAGTGCGTCCGCAGGGGCCGGACGTTGAACAGGGCCGTGGACTTAACGAAGATCGGGTTCGTCCGGACCGTGTGGTCGTCGATGGCGATGGACTCTTCCTTGACGCCGGCGTCGAGCAAGCGGCGCTTGACGGCCTTCTCGACCTCGGGCGGGGTCGGGAGATAGGACCAGACATTGCTTTTAATGCCGACGACGTCCTCGGGCTTGACGAGCCGGCGGAAGGCCGCTACCGGGTCGCTTTGGTCCAGCAGTTTCATGACGGCCTCGTCCAGCATCTGCTGGATGACCTTCTCGTTGAACTGGGAGTTCTCGTCCAGAGCGTCCTTGTGGCGGATGAGGATCACCCGGGACTTCTTGGCCGGGGCGGTCGATTCCTGGGGGAAGCCGACGGCCGTCCCAAGGACTGCGGCGGCGGCTCCGCGGAGAAGATCGCGTCGGGTCAGGGTGTATTTCATGTCGACCTCATTTTCGGGGATAGCGGACAGCGGAATGAAGGCGCTCCGCGTCGTCTTTCATCGGCGCTTTAAACACGATGGCCACGAAATTCGTCCGGACCCGGGCTACGGTCCAGGTCCGGTCCTCGGCCTGGGCCGCGCCGGCTGCGGCATTCGGCGGGAGATAGGCTTTGTTAAAGAATCGATAGGCCGCTTGGGCCCGATTTTCATCGGGATAGCGGATGATGAGAAGATTCCCCGCTTCCGCCCCGCCCGCCTCATATTCGGCGAAGACACAGTCCGTCCGCGCGTCCAGGTTGAGAATGTTATCCCCGGCCAAGTAGAAGCGGTTGTTGAGGTTGACGGCGCTGTGGAAATAGCTGGTCCGGTCCTTTTTCAAGCCTGTTTCGGGCAGGCAGCCGAGCAGAGCGGGGCGGGCGCCGGGCGGTCCGAGAAGGGGAGCGACGGCTTTCCCAAGTTCGAGGATCGCCTTTTCCGCTTTTTTCTCGTCCCCGGCCGCCGTGATCGAGACGAAATAACGGCCCTGATGGAATCGAAGCAGGCCGGGGCCGTATTCCGATTCCTGGCCGATCCCGACACCCGGGTCCTGCCGGTCGCAGGAGAAGATGCCGAAGGCTTCCTCGGGGGAGCCCATGTCATAGATGTCGAGGGCGATCTCTTCCTTGGCCGGATCCTGATATTTCCGGACGAAGGCCTCTTTGAAATCAAAGGCGAGATAGACCTCCGCTCCTCCATCCATGTAGTCGAACAGCGTTTTCCGGTCATAGACCATGTCCTTCCCGGTCGCCTGCCAGTCCAAAATCTTTTTGGGGATCGATTCCCTGAAATCCGTCACGGTCCCTCCGGAAAGCAAGATCAGGAGAAGAACAGCCCCAAGGGAAAAAAGCGCTCTTTTTTTTATCGGTGTCCTTCGAACCGGAGCTTGTCCCTGCCTGAACATCCCCTTTACAATATTGAGAACAAAACCCCTTGTCAAACGCCCCGCGCCCTGACCGTCGAACAGTTTCCAAGACGAGCGGACACGATACCCTGTTCCCGTCTTTTTAGAGTGGGGTCGCGTCTACACTTTACGCTTTCTAAAGCGTAAAGTGTAGACGCGACCCCGGCGGATTTGACTTGAATTTTTCACTGATATATAACCGATTCCAAATGCCGAACTTTTCCGGCCAGCCGCAAGGAGGACGCGCATGAAGAAAGCATTCCTGTTTTCGGCCATGATCGCCCTCGTTCCGATCCTCATGTTCGCCGACCAGAATCCCAAAGTTCTCATCAAGACCGAATTGGGCGAGATTGCGGTCGAGATCTATCAGGACAAGGCGCCGGTCACGGCCGCGAATTTCCTGAAATACGTCGACGCCAAGCTCTATGACGGATTGATCTTCCACCGGACCGTGACTCTGGACAACCAGCCCTCCAACGCCGTCAAGATCGAAGTCATCCAGGGCGGACAGCTTTCCGCGGACAAGAGCTTCCCGGCCATCAAGCTCGAGCGGACGTCGGTGACCGGGATCAAGCATCTGGACGGCGTGATCTCGATGGCCCGGGGCGGCCCCGACACGGCCACCTCGAGCTTCTTCTTCTGCGTCAACGACCACCCCGAGCTCGATTTCGGCGGGAAACGGAACGCCGACGGCCAGGGATTCGCCGCTTTCGGCCGAGTCATCGCCGGCATGGAGGTCGTCCGCAAGATCCAGAAACAGCCGGCCGACGGCCAGAATCTCAAGCCCCCGGTCAAGATCCTCTCCATCGCCCGGATCGCCGGATAATAATCGTCATCGCGAGCTAAGGATTTTCATCATGCGCAAAAATTTGTTCGTAAAGTCGATTCTGTTTCTTTCCCTCGGCCTCATTTTCGTGTCCTCCGCCTTCGCCCAGCGTTCGGGCTACACGAAGGACGAGTTCGTCCGCCGCCGGGCGGCGCTGGCGGACAAGGCGAAGGAAGGGATGATTGTCCTTTTCGGCGAGGCCCTTCCCCAGGCCGGCGCCCATTTCCGGCAGGACAACGATTTCTTCTACTTCACGGGCGTCGACGATCTGGGCGCGGTCCTTATCTTGAACGCGAAGACCAAGGACGCGCATCTCTTCCTGCCGCGCCAGACGCCGCGCGAAGCGATGGTCAGCGGGCCCAACCTGCTCGCCGACGAGAAGGCCAAGGACAAGCTGGGTCTGGCCAACCTGTTCGAAATCACTTATCTCGACGAGTTCATCGCCCGCAACGCGCGGGCTTTCGCCCCGGCTTGGCTGCGATTACAGCCGGGCGACACCGTGGACAACGACCGGGACGAAGCGGCGCTTTTCGCCGGCCGCAAGAACCGGACGCATTACAACGACCAGATCTCGCTCGACGGCCACCGGATCCAGAAGCTCAAAGAGCGCTATCCATCCTTCGAGTTCAAAGACGTCACGCCGTTCATCGACTCGCTCCGCTACCTCAAGACGCCCGAGGAGATCGCCATCTTGAAACGGAACGGGCGCCTCTCCGCGGAGGCCGTCAAACAGGCCATGTTCGCCGGCCGGCCCGGCGTGTTCGAGTACGAGATCGAGGCGGCGGCCATGAACACCATCCTCAAGGGCGGCGCCCGCGGCGCGGCTTATCCGCCCATCGTCGGGTCCGGTCCCAACACCTGCGTCTGGCACTACGAAAAGAACGGGCGCAAGACCGAGTCGGGCGACCTAGTCCTCATGGATTTCGGGGCCGACCTTGACCAGCTTTGCATGGATATCACCCGGACTTGGCCGGTCAACGGCAAGTTCACCAAGGAGCAGCGCGAGGTCTATCAGGTCGTGCTCGAGGTCGAGAAAGCCTGCCTCGAGGCTTACAAACCCGGCGTCACCGGCGCCGATGTGGCGAAATACGTGGATGAATATATGAAAAAGAAAGGCCTCGACAGCCGCGGGTTGAGAGGCGGCCTGGGCCATTTCGTCGGATTATGCGTCCACGATGTCGGCCCGCGCGGCCTGCCCCTCCAGGAAGGAATGGTCTTCGCCATCGAACCGGCTCTCTATTATCCCGAAAAGAACATCGGCATCCGGGTCGAGGACACCGTCCTCATCACTAAGGACGGCTGCGAGGTCCTGACCAAGGGCGTGCCCAAGGAGATCGACGAGATCGAGAACTTCCTTTCTGCCGTCCAGCCGCGGAAATCTCCGGGAGAGCCCGACTGGGTCGCCGTCCAGCATATCCTGATCGCCTTCAAGGGTTCGATCCCCGAGCCCAAAGTCACCCGGACTTCGGAGGAAGCCCTAGCCCTGGCCATGGAGATCTTTGAGCGGGCCAAAAAAGGGGAGGACTTCGATGCTCTGGTCAAGAAATACACCGATGACGAGTATCCGGGGATCTATCGGATGACGAACTTCGGCGTGACGCCGAATAAAGAGAAGAAAGAGTACCCGCGGGCCGGAATGGTCCGGAGCTTCGGCGATGTGGGCTTCACTCTCGCCGTCGGCGGGGTCGGAATGGCCGTCTATGATCCGGTGCGGTCAAAATACGGCTGGCACATCATCAAGAGGCTGGAATGAGCCAAGGAGGGAATATGAGAGCTTGCAAACGCTGGAGTCTTTTCGTCGCGGTCATCCTGGTCCTAGGCTGCGCGGCGAGCGCCGGAGCCCAGTCCAAGGGGCTCAAAGCGATCTCCGTCGAGGCCATGAAGTTCCATATGCAGTTCCTCGCGGCCAAGGAGTTTCAAGGCCGCAACACCCCCTCGGTGGAGCTGGACATCGCCTCGAAATATATCGCTCTGGTGGCCCAGCAGATCGGCTTGAAGCCGCTCCTGCCCAACGGCTCCTATTATCAGGAAGTCCCGGTCGAGGTCACCTCGATCTCTCCGGCCAAGTCCTATCTTCGCGTCGTCGGCGGAATGGGCGAGCGGAAATTCTATTTTCCGCAGGGATTTACGACGACCACCCGCACCGGCGGGTCCTGGTCCGTGGCGGGGGACATCGTCTTCCTCGGCTCAGGACAAAAAGCCGAGGATTTCGAGGGAATCGATTTGCGAGGCAAGATCGCGGTCGCCCTCGAAGTCCCGCTCCCGCCGGCGCCCGCCGGCGCCGAGGTTCTATCCGTGAGATCGCTGCCGCCGGGGCTGGCCGCCCAGGCCGCCCGGGGCCGGCTCCTTCGCGAGAAAGGGGCGTTAGGGCAGGTGACCATCATCAGTCAGGCCCGCGAGGACAATTTGCTCAAGAAAGGGCTGACGTTCGATATAAGCGAAAGGACGGGTTTTCATGATGTCGATACCCGTAATCCCGCGCTGCCGGCGGCGCAGCCAACGGGGACGCAACCGGCGGTGGCTTTCGTTCAGCCCGCGGCTCAGGCGCCCTTCTATACGGCCGAGGTCAGGCATGAAGCCGGCGCGACAATCCTTGGCCTTTCCATGGCCGAGCTCGAACAGGTTTTCGAAGCGCTGGCCCAGCAAAAGCCGGTTCCTCCGAAAGCGATCACCGGGACGACGTTGGATATCGCGGTCTTGTTGAACGTCCGGACGACCAAGACGCTTAACGTCGTCGCTTATCTTCCCGGGAGCGACGCCAAGCTCAAAGAGGAATATGTCACAATCAGCTCTCATCACGATCACCTCCCGATGCGCGAAGGCCGCATCTTTCCCGGCGCCGACGACAACATCTCGGGCGGCGTGGCCATGTTCGAGATCGCCAAGGCGCTGCTGGTCGAACGGCCCAAACGTTCGATCATTTTCGTTTGGAACACGGCGGAGGAGAAAGGCTTGGTCGGCTCCTATTATTTCGTCCAGCACTGCCCCGTTCCGGCGGAGAAGATCAGCGCCAACATCAACCTGGACATGGTCTCCCGCAACGATCCGAACAGCCTTTATATCATCGGCTCGAACAAGCTCAGCACGGAATTCGACAAGAGCATCCAGGAGATGAACGCCCGATACGCCGGATTCAAGCTGGACTACAAGTACGAGGACCCGGGCGAGCCGAGCCGCTTCTTCTTCCGCAGCGATCAGTACCCCTACATCCGCTACGGCATTCCCGGCGTCTGGTTCTTCAGCGGCACGACGCCCGATTATCATCAAGACACCGATCTCGAGGAACGGATCGATTACAAGAAGATGGAAAAAGTCACCAAGTTGGCCTATGCGGTCGCCATCGATATCGGTAACAAGCCCGCGCTTTGCAAGCTCGACGTCAACCCCGAGATTACGACCCGCGGCAAGCACAACATGAAGATCGTCTGGCAGCGCCCGCCCCAGCCCCAGCAGAAACGCTGAAATAATAAAGGGGCCACGAATTCGTGGCCCCTATTCTTTATTCTGCGGGTGGGTCAACGAGATCCTTCGCTTCGCTCAGGATGACCCTCCGGGTCGGCTCATCGCCCCCGACGAGGATCATTTTATCTCGGCGCTGATGACCAGGATGAGGGCAGCGCCGCTCCAGCCCGTGGTCAGGCCGCTGACGCCGACGACCAGGTATCCCTTCTCCTTGAAGGTGATGTTGCTCGTGTCGATCAAGTTCTGTTCGGATTTGCCGTTCGGCGTATTGGTCGATTGGATCAGCCGGATCTCGCCGACCGAAATGATCCGTTTGCCGGACTCTTCCCCCCTCAGCTGGACATTCCGCAGGTAAAACTCGAAGTCGTGGCGGCTGACCAGCTTGGCGTGATTCGACTCCGCTCCGTCCTTGGCGATCATGAATGACGGCGTTTCCACCCAGTAGTGCTTGAAGTTCCAAAGGCCCTTCATTTCATCGAGAACCCGCTTGAGATCCCGGTCGACGATCTCCTTCGTCTCGGTTTTGAGATAGCTTTGGTAAGATTCGGGGAGATCATCCTTGGAAGCGACGATCGCGTAAACCTGGAACTGGATGTTCTTTTTCTCCACGTCGAGTTTCTTGAGGAGGGCTTCGAAATCCGGGATGTTCTTTTTGGGGATTTTGACGGTCAGCGTCGTTTCGGTCCCTGAAGAGTCGTAAACGTAGAACTTCGCGGAGCGCATGAAGTCCGAGGCGTTGATGTATTTCAGGGTGTACGTTTTAACGACGGGTTCCATCTCCGCCGCGGCCTGGATGGCTTTTTCCTGCTGCGCTTTCCAGTCCTGGGCTTCCGTCTTCGTCTGATCGGACGTTTTTTGGACCTCTCCTTGTGATTGAACGGGTGTCGCTTGGGCGAACAGGGCGGAGGCCGTTCCAGCGGAAGCGATGACAAAAAAGAGGACGACGACCAGCGCGGAAAGTCTGTGTGTTTTTTTCATGTCAATTCTCCTTAAAAAGATTGAAATCGGGCTTTTGAATGAAGATGATCTTGATGTTCTTATCGGCGATCTCGAATTCCGTGCGGATTTCGGCGATCGGCGATGAGGGCTTTTGAGGCGGGGGAAGCAGGGCGATCACGGCTAACAGAACGGCGGCCGTGCTTGGGATCAAAGTCAACCAGAATGGCCGGCGCAACCAAAATCGTCCGGCGCGAGGCCGAAGATCGGCGGCCGCTTCTTGGATCTTGGCTTCCACCTCCGGCGGGACCCCGAGCTCGACGCTGCGGACGAGCCGGGCGATCTGTTCATCCAATTTTTTTTCATCGGTCATGGGACACTCCAAGGGTCGTTTTGAGGGAGTTTCGGGCCTGGTTCAGGATGAATTTGATGTTGCCTTCGCGGAGGCCGGTTATGCCCGAGATCTCGGCCATCGAGAAACCGCCGTCATAGAACAGAAAAAAGACCTCCCGTTGGCGGGGATTCAATCGCTCGGCGTAACGATACACCTCTCCGACCAGATGCCGCGTATGGCTCGTGTCGGCGGAGCTCAACCGTTCGAGCTCGGTGGGCGCCGCGGTTTTAGGGATTTTCTTGTAATGTATCTTGATCTCGTTGTGGGCGATGCCGAACAGCCAGGCGCCGAAGTCGCTGTCTTCGTTATAGGAGCGGATGTACTGAAAAGCGTGAAGGACCGTTTCCTGGAAGACATCGTCGGCGTCGGCCGAGAAATTGAGAGATTTTCGAATGTAATTGTAAAGTTTGTGTTGGCAGGGAGCCAGCCTGTCCCAGAAGGCCGTCTTGGACATCGCGGTTTCCCGTTCCCGGTTCATCTCAGAAATTTCCGCGATCGGCTCCCGGGCGCCTCCGAAGCTCCAGGACATGGCTCTTTCCAAACATTGCGAATCTGTTTTCACATATGTTATATATCGAAACGGCTGAAAAGGTTAGACTCAATAAGCCCATG
>JAPKZI010000038.1 GCA_026393865.1 Candidatus Aminicenantota bacterium | reverse complement strand
AATCCGATGATCGCCTCGGCGGCCATGGCCGCCAGCTCCGTGTCCGTCGTTTCCAACTCCCTGCGCTTGCGCCGCGTCCGGCTCTAATTCGGGGTAATTCGGGGGACACTAACCTGATCTCTCGCCGAATGAAGGTTCATGTCCCCTGAATCAAGAAATCGGCGGCCTCTCTCCGAAATTGGTTAAACTTGATAAAATTTATCATATAAGTATAATATAAAGAGGGTCAGGGAGTCCGTCGATGGATCCTTCGGGATCTCCGATCGTCGGACGGATGACCTGATCTCGAAAATAACATGGAGGTTTCGATGCAAAAAAACTCAAAGATATTTTCTCTCCTTCTGGCGGCGGCGTTCCTATTCGTGCTGACCGGGCTCGCCTTGCAGACGACCGGCGACACGGCCAAGGACCCGGTCTGCGGGATGACCGTCAAGACGGTTGGGGCCAAATACATGGTCGACTACAAAGGCGCCACGTACTATTTCTGCAGTCAGGGCTGCAAGGACTCGTTCGCCAAGGAACCGGAAAAGTACCTCGCGCCCGGCGCCCCGCCGAAGCCCATGGGAATGATGATGGGCGGCATGCACGGCCAGATGCAGGGTCAACAGATAACCCCCGATACGGCCAAGGACCCGGTCTGCGGCATGATGGTGAAAAAGGCCGACGCCAAGTACACCTACGAGTATAAGGGCACGACATACTACTTCTGCAGTCAGGGCTGTAAGGATTCGTTCGCCAAGGAACCGGAAAAGTACCTCGCGCCCGGCGCCCCGCCGAAGCCCATGGGAATGATGATGGGCGGAATGCACGGCCAACCAGCTCAGATGAAGCCCGGGGAACAGGCCGGATGCAATATGGAGAACTGCCCGATGATGCTGGCCGACGTGGAGAAGAAGGTCCAGAACACCAAGGACGGAGTGATCATCACCATGACCTCGAAGAACGCCGAGACCGTGAAGAAGATCCAGGACCATGCGGCCAAAATGACTGAGGCGAAAAAACAGCCGGGCGGCCAGGGTGAAGCGAATTGCCCGATGGGCGCGAACTGCCCGATGAAAAAGAAATAACCTTTCGTCTAGTCTTCGTTTGGGGACACGGACCGAATTTGGGAATTCGATCCATGTCCCCTTTTTTTTTTGGTACGTGTCATCCTGAGCGAAGCGAAGGATCTCGTTCTATAGTTTTACCCGTCAGCCGGCATCCCTCTTGGCATGGCCCTCTATTGGAGGTATCATAGATCCGTCTTTCCTTGAGGGAGGCCGAACATGACATCGTCCGAAGCGATCTGGCAGGATGTCGAGCGCATCCGCGCCGAATCCCCGCTCGTCCACAACATCACCAATTACGTCGTGATGAACTCCACGGCCAACGCCCTCCTCGCCCTCGGCGCCTCGCCGGTCATGGCCCACGCGGTGGAAGAAGTCGAGGAGATGGTCGGGCTGGCCTCGGCCCTTGTCATAAACATCGGAACGCTTAGCAAACCTTGGATCGAGGCGATGCTCCTGGCCGGCCGGGCGGCGAAACGAAAAGGCATCCCGGTCGTTTTGGATCCGGTTGGATGTGGGGCAACCCGGATGCGGACGGAAACGGCGTTGCGGATCCTGAAGGAAGCCCAACCGGCCATTTTACGCGGCAACGGCTCCGAGATCCGCGCTCTTTTTCACTCCGAATGGGCCACCAAAGGCGTCGACAGCCGGCATCCCGCCGAAGCGGCCCTCGAGGCCGCCCAAGGGCTGTCGATCCGCTTCGGCTGCGCGGTCAGCGTCAGCGGGCCCGTCGATATCGTCATTCATGGCGATTCCATCATCCGCGTGGCCAACGGCCATCCGCTGATGCCGCGCGTCA
>JAPKZI010000026.1 GCA_026393865.1 Candidatus Aminicenantota bacterium | reverse complement strand
GTGACGACGATGGCCATGATCAGGGGATCGATGAGCCGGAGGTTCTTCAGGACTTCGAACCCGCTGATACCCGGCATCTTGAGGTCGACGATGACCGCGTCCGGCCGGAGATCGCGGATCTTTTGGAGTCCCGTAGTTCCGTCGGGGGCCGTCTCGACGCGATATCGGCCTTTGAGAAGGATCTGGGAACAGGAATCCCTCATGGATTCTTCGTCGTCGATGATCAGAACAAGCGGATCTTGCACGATCGGAACGCCTCCTCGCCCCTCACTGGGCACGACGCGACGGCCGCTCCCCGCCCTCCAGGCCGGCTCATCTCTTCAACAGTCGGTTGATCCGGGCTAAAAGATCCGCCGACGCGACCGGTTTGTCGATGTAGTCATCCGGGCCGACCATGCCCTGCTCTTCCCCCTTGAACCCGAACCGGTCCCCGGCGATGTTCTTGACGGCGGAAAGGAAGATGATAGGCGTGGTCCTGACAGCCTCGAATTCTTTCGACGTTTTAACGCTGTGGCAGAGAGAGAACCCGTCGAAAAGGCCGTCCATCATGATGTCCAACAAAATGAGGTCCGGCCGTTCGGCCAGGATCTTGTTTTTCCCTTCCGCCGCGTTGTCGGCTGCGATGACATCGTAAGAGGCGGAGGCCAGGATGGCCGTCACCGCCTCTCGAAAATCCGGATCGTCGTCGATCACCAAAATTTTTGGCGGGATTGTCGTCATGAAGTCACCTTCCCTTCCAGACCGTATTTTTTGATTTTGGCCCAAAGCGTCTTGCGGTCGATCCCCAGGATCGCCGCGGTCCGTTTCCGATTTCCTTCCTGATCGTGGAGGACGCTCTTGATATAGGCTTTTTCGATGTCGGTGAGCGTCTTGAACTTATCACCCGCCCAGGTCAGAGCCGGGATTCCCATGCTGATGCCGTGGCTCATGACGTCTTCGACCTGGATCTCGCCCCCGCGGCAGAGAACGATGGCCCGTTCGATGGTGTTCTCAAGCTCCCGGATGTTGCCCGGCCAATCGTATTCGGTCAAGGCGAGCATGGCCCGCGTCGAGACCGCGGAAACGCTTTTGTCGGACTTCCGGCCGTATTTCAGGAGGAAATGCTCGACAAGCAGGGGGATATCTTCCTTGCGCTCCCGGAGCGGAGGAAGATGGATCGGAACGACGCTCAGCCGGTAGAACAACTCTTCGCTGAAGGCGCCTTGATTCACGGCTTGAGCGAGATTGACGCTGGCGGAGGCGATAAGGCGGACATCGACCTTGATGGGGCGCGGATTCCCCAGACGCGTCACCTCATGATCCTGAAGGATCCGGAAGAGCCGGCCCTGAAGAGGAAGGCTGAGCCGGGAGACCTCGTCGATGAACATCGTCCCGCCGTTCGCCAATTCGAATCGGCCGTGCTTCATCTCCCGGGCGCCGGGGAAGGCGCCCTTGGCGTGCCCGAAGATCTCGTCTTCGAGCAGGGGTTCGGCGAGAGAACCGCAATCCACGACGACGAAGGGCGCGGCCTGGCGCGGGCTTTGGCGATGGATCTCCCGGGCTAGGAGCTCCCGTCCCGTTCCGCTTTCCCCGGTGATGAGCACCGCGGAATCCGCGGGGCCGACACGGCCGACAATATCGAGAACGCCGCGGATGGCTTTGCCGCCGCCCACGATCCGTTCGTAAGCGCGGTGGGCCCGGAGCTCGCGGCGGAAGAGGATGTTCTCCAAAGCCATCGTCCGGCTCTGCAGGGCCTGTCGGGTGACGACGCGGAGCTCCTCGGGCGTGAAGGGCTTGGCCAGGTAATGGAAGGCGCCGAGCTTGATGGACTCGACCGCGGATTCGATGGAGCCGTAGCCAGTGATCATGACGACGGGCGTTTCCGGGCTCGCCTCTTTCATCTGGCGGAGCACGGAAAAGCCGTCCGCGTCGGGAAGCCGCAGGTCGAGGAACACGACCTGGAACGTCTCGCGGCCGAAAAGCGCCGCGCCTTCCCGGCCGCTCGCGGCGCTGCGGGGATCGTACCCCTCCTTCGCCAGGACCTGGCTCATGGAGTCCCGCAAGGCCTCTTCGTCATCGACGATGAGAATCCGGATTCCTTCGCTCAAGCCGAATTCTCCTTAATGGGCAGCCTGACGGTGAAGACGGCTCCGCGGCCGGCTTCGCTGCGGATCTCAATGTCGCCCTGGTGTTTCTGGATGATCCCATAGCTGATGGCCAGGCCGAGCCCTGTTCCTTTGCCGACCTCTTTCGTCGTGAAAAACGGTTCGAACAGGCGTTTCTTGTCCTCATCCTTGATGCCGTGGCCGGTGTCCGTGAACTCGATCGCGATTTCCTTACGGCCCGGATCGAGCCATGTCTTGAGGGTCAAGGTCCCGTTCCCGTCCATCGCTTCAGCGGCGTTCAGGATGATGTTCATGAACACCTGTTGAAGCTGGGCACCGTCCGCGATGATCCGCGGCAGCGACGGCATGTAAGATGTATCGATGTGGATATTCTGGAAAAGGGCTTGCCGCTCCATCAGGGCCAGGCATCTCTCCAGGACATCATGGATGTCGGTCAAAACCATCTCCGGTTCTTTGGGCCGGGCGAAATCCAGGAGTCCCTTGACGATATCCTTGCAGCGGCTGGTTTCCTTCACGATCTTCTTCAGGTTCTCGTAGTGCGGGCCGGTCTTGGGCGTATCCTCCAGGATGAGATGGCTGTAGATCAGAATGCCGCCGAGCGGATTGTTGATCTCGTGGGCGACGCCCGCGGCGAGCTTGCCGATGGAGGCGAGCTTTTCGGCCTGGATGAGGTGTGCTTGGAGATCCCGGAGCTCTCGGGTCCGTTCCTCGACCTTCTTCTCCAGCGTTTTTCCCCAATCGATCAGCTCGGCGTTGGCCTTCCGGAGATCCGCCGTCATCCGGTTGAAGGAACCGGCCAGTTCTCCGATTTCGTCCCGCGAGTTCACCTCGACCTCATGAGACAGATCGCCTTTGGCGATCTGCCGCGTCGCGACCGCCATCCGCTGGAGGGGTCGAACGATGCGGGTCGTCGCAAAATAGAGCAGGGCCAGCAGGAAGAGGCAGCACAAGACGGCGATCGAGGTGAAGATCCGCATGACCCGTCCGGCCGTGTCGAGATAAGGCTTCTCGAGCGTCCCGACATAGAGGATGCCGATAATCCGGTTTTCGATATCGCGGATGGGCTCATAGGCCGTAAGGTACCAGTCGTTGACGACGAAGGCCCGGGCGAGCCAAGGCATCCCCTCGTCCAGGACGGCTTTCTTGACCTCTTCGGAGACCCGCGTTCCGATCGCCCGTTCCCCGGACTCGGTCTTGACGTTCGTCGAGATCCGAAGATCATTCTGGAAGATGGTGGCCGTTCCCGTCTCCCGGCCTTTATACCGTTCTCCCTTGAAGATGATTTCCTTGATCCGATCGACGATTTCGTAGTTCCGGTTGAGCAGGATCCCTCCGTCCAGGGCTCCGAGCAGGGAGCCGTCCTCGCCGATGACCGGAGCGGCGGCTCTGAGCATCAGTCCGCTCGTCTCCTGGTTTTCTCCGCGCGGCGCGGCTTTAAGCGTGGGGACAAACTCGAGGAGGGCCTGGGCGGCGAGGCTTTCATCCTCTTTAAGGAGCTCCGCCCGCGGAACGATCTGGGCGCCGGCAACAATCTTGCGTTCGAGGGCCAAGCGCACAAGAGCGTCCCGGGACTGGTCGTCGCCGGCCGTTTCGGGAGAGCGCACCCTCAAAAAGACGCGGCCCTGCCGATCGAGAAGGGTCAGAACGTCCAGATTGTTCTCGGCCCGGACACGATTCAAATATCTAAGAAGGATGTCCTTCTGCCCCGCCCGAAGAAAATTACTTACGCTCTCCCGCGAAGCCGTTAGACGGACGACATCCTTGACCTCGTTGAGCTTCTCATGGAAGACCATCCAGGCCGAGGACAGGTCATGACGGACCTTGGCCTGGGCTTGAGAGAGGAGGGTATCACGGATGAGCCGGGAGCCGAAAACGAGGGACAGGAAACCGCCGAGGACGATCACCCCGAGAAAGCTCAGAATGAGCTTCGTCCGCAAAGAAAAATGAAGGCGTCTCATATCGCTTTCGCCTCGATTCGCTCACCGCTATTATAACAGAGAACGAATCTTTCTCATGATCTGCGCAATTGTCGGATCCGCTCTCCCGAACGATTATAAATATTGATCGTCAGAGGCATAGCGCCCGGCCAGGCGTGCGTCCCGCAGCCGTGGCAGGGGTCGTAAGGCCGAAAGGCCATTTCGGCCATGTTCAAGAGCCCTTCCGAAACCTGCCCGCCTTTGATGAAGGCTTTGGCCGCTTTCTCGATGGACATATTGATGGCCGCCGCGTTCCCAATCGTGGCCACGATCAGATTGGCCGCGGTGATGAGGCCGCGCTCATCCGTCTTGTAGTGGTGGATGAGAACCCCCCGCGGCGCTTCGACGATGCCCACGCCTTCGGTCGGGATCCGGGTCGGGATGCGGCGAAGGTCCGTGCCCGTGATCTCGGCGTCCTCGAGAAGCGCGACCATGCTTTCGGCGGCCTGCAGGGCTTCGATCAGCCGGGCCCAATGGAAGGCGAGCGTGTTATGGACGGGCTTGCCGCCCAGGACGGCGTACATGTGGTCGTAATGCTTCTGGGCGCGCGGCGTCTGCATCCCCTCCGCGGCGTTGAGCCGGGCGAGAGGGGCTACCCGGTAGACGCCGCTGTCGTTTCCTTCGACGAATCCTTTCCAGCCCACTTTTTTTAAAAACGGGAATTTGACGTAGGTCCAAGGCTCGACGTGCTCGGCGATGTGCTCGAGATAGTCGGCCGGCTTGAACTTGGCGAATTCCCGGCCGTCGGGGTCGACGACGCGAAGATCGCCGTCATAGAATTCGACCTGGTTGCGGTCGTTCACCATCCCCATGTAGTAGGTTTTGATTTTATACGCTTCTCCGACGACGATATCGACATAGGCCTGGTTCTTGAGGACGACGTCGGCGAAGATCTGGAGGGCGAACTCGGCGAACTCGACGGCGTCCTTAGCCGTCTTGAGAAACGTGACCCGGTGCTCCTCGTCCAGGCCCTTGGCCACGCCGCCCGGAAGTCCGCAGACCGGGTGGATGGCCTTGCCGGCGAGATAGGCCATGATCTCACGGACGTCCGCGCGGATTCGGATCACCTTCCCCCCGATCTCGAGGCCCACTTTGCCGATGACGCCCAGGATGTTCCGTTCGGCCGCGGGGGCTTGGGGCCCGACGACGAAGTCCGGGCCGCCGAGGAAGAAGAAATGGAGGGTATGGTCCTCCATCATAAAGGCGTTGTAGATCAGCTCGCGGATCTTCCGCGCCGTGGAGGTGGGCTCCACGCCAAAAACGGCGTCGGCCGCCTTGGTCGCAGCCATGTGATGGGCCGTGGGGCAGACGCCGCAGATCCGCGGGGTGATGCGGGGCATCTCCTCCACCGGTCGGCCGACGGCGAACTGTTCGAAGCCCCGCAGTTCCGGCACTTGGAGGATGGCCCGTTCGACGTCGCCGTGATCATCCAAGAAGATCTCGATTTTTCCGTGTCCTTCCAGTCGGGTGATGGGATCGATGGTGATACGTCGGGTCATCGGACCGCCTCCAGTTTTTTGCGTTTGAGGATCGATGAGGGCAAGCTGAAACGGTAGAACGTGCCGGCCGGATCGACGATGGAGTCGACGAGGCGCTCCACGTCCTTTTCCTCAGAAGCATCGAGGATCGAGGCGAAGGCCGAGAGGAACTTCGCCCCCTGGTCGTAGACCTGATCCGTGGGTCCCATGCATCCGCGGCAGGGCATGTTCCCCTCGATGCAGCGCTCCCCGCATCCACTCCGCGTCGCCGGACCCATGCAAATGACGCCCTGGGCCAGGAAGCAGGTCTTGGGATCGAGAAGCACTTCATAAGGCCTTTTGATCTCCTTGATCGTCATTTTTTCCGGCTTGGTCTCGTTGCGATCGCAGTCGTCGCAGCAGGATTTGTTGGGGGCCAGGACCGCCCCTTTCGGGGGCAGTTTTCCCTCCAAAATGGCCGTGACGGCGTTGAGGATCAGGTCCCGGTGCGGCGCGCACCCCGGGAGATAGTAATCGACGTCGATGATGGCGTCCAAAGGATAGACCGTATCCCAGAATTCGGGGAGGGTCAGCTCGTGCCCGTCGAGCGAGGTTTTCGGCTGCGGTTCGAGTCCGGCCGGATTGTCCGTCGAAACCGTCGTGTGATAGGCCGTCCGAAAGATGGTCGACTTGTTCCAGAAATTGGCCAGCCCGGGGATGCCGCCGAGGTGGGCGCAGGCGCCGTGGGCCACGACGAGCTGGGATTTCCGGCGCAGAAGATGGGCCATCTCTTCCTGCTCCGACATCCGGATGGCGCCGTTGATGAAGGAGACGGCGATCGATTTGTCGGGCATGGCCTCGACGTCTTTTTTCTTGAAATCCAGGGCGACCGGCCAAAAGACGATATCGACCGCGGCCACGACCTTGAGGATGTCCTCGGCCAGGTCAACGATGGACTCTTCGCACCCGCCGCAGGACGAACACCAATAAAAGGCCACCTTCGGCTTAGCGTCGCTCATGAGGCCCACCTCCATTGCCGTTGAAATTCAGGGGACCCAGGGTCCGGATTTGCTCCGTGAACTCGTTGCAGACTTGCCGGAACTTGGTCCCCTCCGAAGCGGAGACCCATTCCAGCCGGAATCGCTCCCGCTCGATGCCGAATTGCTCCAGCACCCGGGACAGAAGGCGGTGGCGCCGGAGGGTTTTAGTGTTGCCGTCCTTATAATGGCAATCGCCCGGATGACAGCCGGAGATGAAGACGCCGTCCGCCCCCTCCTGAAACGCCTTCATGACGAACTGCGGGTCCACGCGTCCGCTGCACATGATCCGGATGATACGGACATTCGGCGCATACATCATCCGGGCGGTTCCGGCCAGGTCCGCCCCCGTATAAGAGCACCAGGTGCATAAAAAGCCGACCAGCTTGGGCTCGAAATGTTCTTGGCTCATGGCTCGCTCGTCCCTCCTTTCTAGATGGACAAGATCCCCTCGATCTCGGCGAAGATCTGCTCGTCGCGGAAGTGTTTTTGGTAGGACGCTCCGCTCGGACAGGCCGAAACGCACGTCCCGCACCCCTTGCAGAGAACATCGTTGATGATGGAGACATCCTTGTCTTTGTCATAGGTGATGGCCGTGAAGGGACAGAGCCCAATGCAAAGTTGGCAGCCCGAGCAATGCTCTTCGACGATGACGGCCGTGACGGGATCGAGCTCGACCTTCCCCCAATCGGCCAAGGCCAAGGCTTCCGCCGCCGCCGCGCCGGCCTGGGCGACCGTGTCCGGGATGTCTTTCGGCCCCTGGCACGTTCCGGCCAGAAAAATCCCGTCCGAGAACGTGGACACGGGCGCGAGCTTGGGATGACGCTCCAAAAAGAACGTGTCCTGGCTGCAGGAGATGTTGAAGGTCTTGGCCAAACGGTTGTGGTCGACGCTCGGCTCCAACCCCGTGGCCAGGATGGCCATGTCGACCGGGATTCTGCGCACGACTCCGAGGAGCGTGTCCTCGACGCGGACGATGAGCTTCCCTTCCTCGTCCGGCGTCAGGGCCAGGGTATTGATCTCCGATACCCGGCCGCGGATGAACTTCGTTCCCTCCTCGAGCAGGCGGTGGTAGAACTCCTCATAGCCCTTGCCGAAGCAGCGCATGTCGATATAGAAATCGTAGATCGACGCTTTAGTCTTTTCCTTCAAAAGGTGGGCGAACTTCAAGGAGTACATACAGCAAACCCGGGAGCAGTAAGCGTGATAATTCTCGTCGCGGGAGCCGACGCAGTGGATGAGACCCACGGCCTTGGGCTCCTCGCCGTTGGACAAGAGAACCTTCCCGCCCGTCGGCCCCGAGGCATTGACCAGGTGCTCGAACTCCATGGCCGTAATGATGTTCGGAAAGCGTCCGTATCCGTAGGCCGGGATGCGCCGGGCGTCGAACGTCTCGAAACCGGTGGCGAGGATGATCGAGCCCGCCTCGATCTCCATGATCTGGTCCTCCATATCGTGGTTGATGGCCTCCCGGTCGCAGACCTTGGCGCAGACCTTGCATTCGCCTGTTTTAAAATGAATGCAGGCCTCCTTGTCGATGAAGGGGACCATCGGCACGGCCTGGCGGATCGGAACGCGGATGGCCGTCGTGGGGCCGAGAAACATTTCGTCATGGATGACCTTGCGGCCGTACTTGTCTTCGACCGTGATGGCGCCCGTCGGACAGAAAAAGGCGCAGGCCGTGCAGCCGATGCAGGCCTCCGATTCCTCGCCGAAGGGTGTCGATACGCGGCGTTCCTCGCCGCGTTCGATGAAGCTGATGGCGCTGGCCCCCACGATCTGCTCGCAGGCCCGGACGCAGAGTCCGCAGAGAATGCACTTTTCGTCCGGGTCCTTGACCGGAAACCGCGTCTTGTCGATCCCCAGGTCGGCGGCGATCTGCCGGAGCGGCTCCGCCGCCGGAGCGCGCGCAAGGAGCATTTCCACGTTGAGGCGCCTCGCCTGAAGCGTCCGCTCGGAGGCCGTCAGGATCTCGAGGCCTTCTTCGACCTTCGTGTTGCAGGAGGTGACCAGGTCGCTTTTTCCCCGGATCCGGGTCTCGACCATGCAGACCCGGCAGGCAGCATAGGGCTCAATGACGGGATGAAAGCACAAGCTTGGAATTTTAAACCCCGCTTTGGTTGCGGCCTTGAGGATGGTCGTCCCCTCGTCCACCTGGATCTTTTTGCCGTCGATCGTCAGATTCACCATGGCCTTCCTCCTTAATCGACCTTCACCGCCGCGAAGGCGCAGACGTCGAAGCAGACGCCACATTTGATGCATTTGGACTGGACGATGGCGTGAGCCTCGTTTTTCCGGCCTGTGATCGCGTCCGAAGCGCAATTGCGGCGGCAGACGTCGCAGCCGCGGCCCTTGTCAAGACAGAGGCGGGGGTCGATGGTATAGACGTTCAGGGGCCGGCAGACGCGGGCCGGACATTTCTTTTGGCGGATATGTGTTTCGTATTCCTCCCGGAAATAGCGGAGCGTGGTGAGCACCGGGTTGGGAGCGGTCTTGCCCAGCCCGCACAGAGCGGTATCTTTGATCGCCTGGGCCAGATCCTCGAGCATGACGAGGTCCTCCGGACATCCCTTGCCCTCGGTGATCCGGGTCAGGATATCGAGCATGGCCTTCGTCCCTTCACGGCAGGGCGTGCATTTCCCGCAGGATTCATCGTGGGTGAACTCAAGGAAATAGCGGGCGATGTCGACCATGCAGGTGTCCTCGTCCATGATGACCATCCCGCCCGAACCCATCATGGATCCCGCCGCCGAGAGGCTTTCGTAATCGATGGGAAGGTCGATCTTGTCCTTGGGGATGCATCCGCCCGAAGGCCCGCCGGTCTGGACGGCCTTGAACGCCTTCCCCCCTGGAATGCCGCCGCCGATATCGTAGATGATCTCGCGCAGGGTGATCCCCATCGGCACTTCGACCAGTCCGGTATTGTTGATCTTCCCGACGAGGGAGAAGACCTTGGTCCCCTTGCTGGTCGGCGTGCCGATCCCGGCGTACCACTTCGCCCCGCGGCTGATGATGGGCGCCACATTGGCCCAGGTTTCGACGTTGTTGATGCAAGTGGGTTTTCCCCAGAGCCCGCTTTGGGCGGGGTAGGGCGGCCTCGGCCTCGGCTCGCCGAGCCGGCCTTCGATCGAGGCGAGGAGCGAGGTTTCCTCGCCGCAGACGAAAGCCCCCGCGCCCCGCTTGATCTGGATGTCGAAATCGAAGCCCGTCACGAGAATGTCCCGGCCCAAGAGACCGTACTCCCGGGCCTGTCGAAGAGCGATGCCCAGCCGCTCGACGGCCAAAGGATATTCGTTCCTGACATAGATGAAGCCCGCCGTTGCCCCGATGGCTTTGGACCCGATAATCATCCCTTCGATGACCGAGTGCGGATCGGACTCAAGGATGCTGCGGTCCATGAAGGCGCCGGGGTCCCCTTCGTCGCCGTTGCAGACGATATATTTCTGCCCCCCGTTCGAACTGACGGCGTTCCGCACGAGCTGCCATTTCAAGCCCGTCGGGAAGCCCGCTCCGCCCCGGCCGCGGAGCCCTGAGAGCGTGATCTCGGAGATGATCTTCTCCGGGGTCATTTCGGCCAGGGCTTTGGCCAAAGCTTTGTATCCGTCGCGGGCGATGGCCTCGTCGATCTTTTC
>JAPKZI010000207.1 GCA_026393865.1 Candidatus Aminicenantota bacterium | reverse complement strand
TCAGAAAAGGTTTCTTTATCATCTCATCCTCCTCATCGATCATTGCCAGCGGTACCCGAAGGAGATCTCCAGGATGCCGGCCTTATAGTTGTTCTTGATGATCATAACGGAGTCTTTCTCCTTGAAGTCATAGGTGCGATACCCGAGCTGGGAGACGAATCCGCCCATGAATGTATATTCGACATAGGCCTTGAACATCAGGCGTTCGATCGGCCAGAATCCGGAGTTCTTGTAGCTGTTGATGGTAGCGCCGAGCTTCCAATTCTGGTCCAAGGAGAATCCGATCGAGGCGTCCAGCAGAGTGGATTTGCCTTCATAATGGATGGACCAGGGGAACTCGCCACCCGGGCCCGACCAGTAGGGATTGTAAGCGATCAAGCGCTCGGAATCGGTTTTGAAAGCGATATAGGAATACCCGACCGAAGCATTGAATTTGGCCCCGGTGTAACCCAGGCGGAAATTGATTTGGTCGTTCGAGGCCTTCCAGAGGTCGCTGTAATCGTCTTCCGTATAAATGACCCGGAAAGTGACGCCGCCGGGAATTTCGTTCTTCGTCCGGGACAGGAGATAGCTCGCCGTGAGGTTGAAGTTCTTCAATTGCCAGCGGATCGTGGCCCGGAAGCGATCGGTCATCGTCGGCGAGATCATGGTATAGGGATCATCATAGGCGCCGTGTTGGTAATCCAGGGTCAACTTGAGGTTCTTCAGATCCCATTTCAGGTTGCCGAAGAGACCTTTTCGGACAGTCGAGTCCGTATAATTCACAGTCTCGAGAGGTTCGGCGGCGGTCTCGGCTTCTTCTCCTTCGCCGATCTGGGCTTCGCCCGCGCCGTTGGTGAACGTCCGTTTCTCGTAACGGTAGCCCGCGGTCAGGGAGAAGCGCGCGCACATCTGATATTGAAGCCCGGCTTCGATGCCGAGGGTTTTGAATCCGAAATCGGGGCCTTCGGTCTCGCCCTCGACCGTCAGGCTGCCGGTTTGGCCGAATCGATTGTGCCGGACGGCTCCGACGAGGGCGATCTTGTTGGTCAAGAGCCAGGTCAGGTCGAGGTCATAGAGATCGATCTTGCGGGTGAACTTGCCCTGGCCGGTGACCACGGCCTCGGGGCCCGTTCCGTCCAATGTCGTCACGTGGGAATTCAGCTTGCTGAATTGAGCGGAGCCGCGGAGGAGCAGGCCGTCGAACGGCCGGGCGTTCAAGCGGAAGGTGCTGATGTTCGACTTGAAATCGAACGGACCGGCCAGGAAGAAGCTGCTCGTGTTCTTGTAATCCTGGAATTTCTGTTCGAAGACCAGGCCGTAGCGGGCGACATGCAGGTCCAGGCCGAAGGCGACCTCGGTCATCTTCTCCGAGACCGGTTCGTCGGTATCGATCACCGAACTGTCGACATCGTAGGTCGCGGCGCTGTCGCCGGTTTTAGAATAGCGGTCGAAATTCAGAAAGACGTTCAGATTCCTGCTTAGGGTCACCTTGAACAGCCCGGAATCGGAGACACGGTCGAAATTGAAGCGGGCCGCGTCGAACAGCCGTCCGGGCCGGCTCTCGTTCAAGTCGCCGTAGAAATATGTGGATTTCCTGTGGTCGTACTGGAACTTATAGGCGCCGTATTTCTGGATGGTCAGGCCGAAGGTCTCATAGGGATCGCCGCCGAGGTTATAGGCGTTCAGATCGATCCTGTCGAACAGGCTTTTCAAACCTTCCGGGGCGACGTAGCTGAGGTTGAAATTGAAGAGCCGGACGCCCTTGTCCAGGTTGATATGTTCTCGATACTTGTTCGCCGCGCCGCTCGTGTCGACCGCGCGGTAGCCGAAGGAGAAATTGCCGGTAAAGTTCTTTTCTTTGTCCTGCGCCTGGAGGACCAGGGCCTGGGAGAAGACGAGAACGGCTAGGAGGGCTGAAATCAGAAGGGTGGTTTTTCTCATTTCTCTCGCTCCATTACTTGATGAAGATCCGGCTCAGGTTCGAGCCGTGGATCGTCGTGTGACAGTTCGTGCAGTTGGTCGTCTTTTCGTTGAGTTGGCTGTGCCATTGGGGCGAGAAGGCATGGCAGCCGTAGCACAAGTCGCCGACGCTCTGGCTGGCCAGCATGTGACGGTTGGGAGAACCGTGAGTTTCGTGACAGATGGTGCAGCCCTCAACGCGGGAAGCACCGTGCTCATACAGAAAGGGGCCGCCCTTGTCGGTGTGGCACTTCAGGCAGGCTTCCTGCTTGAAGCCGCCGAGCCGTTCCCCCGCCTCGGGCGCGTGAGGATTATGACAGCTTGTGCAGCTGAGGATGCCTTCCTGCAAACGGTGCCGCTCGTTCAGGGCGAACTTGGCCATGACGTCCTGGTGGCAGGCGGCGCATGTCTTCGTCGGGCCGGCTTTGAGCATGTTCGGCTTCGTCGGCTGGGCATGGACGGAATGGCAAGTCGTGCAATCCAGGGAGGCCGTGCCGTGCGGGCCGGCCATAAACTGGGCGCTGTCAGCGGTGTGGCATTTCAGGCAGGCCTTGTTCTTCTGGGCGGCCGGGTCGGTTGATTTGAAAGCGAAGATGTTCGTCCCGCCGCCTTCCTGGATATGTTTCTCGGATCCGGCGTGGCACGAGGCGCAGGCAGCCGCTCCGATCGCCGCGTGAGGTTTTTGGAGAAAGCCCTTGACGGCGTCCTCGTGGCACTGGCCGCAGGTCTCGCTGTCCTTCGCCGTCTGCGGGCCGGGTTTGGCGGCCGATAGGAATCCGGCGATGAGAAGAGCCAAACCGAAGAGGGCGATCGTCTTGAGCGACAAGGCGATCGGCCGGGTGTGTCTTTTCGTTGGCACGTTAGACCTCCTTGAGATTTTCTAAAATGATGATATCCATCCTGGTCAGGACGCCGGACTCCCCTCCACGGCGGCAGGGGCCCCAGGCTTTGTCTGGGGATCCGCTTCCGCCGTACTCGCCCGTGGATTCAAGCCACGGGCGAGTGGCGAGCCGAAGGCTCGTCCCTTGACAAGGGACCCGGATCGAGCTGCGGATGATCTTATTCATGATTGAGCGGGCCTTTTCTCGGAACCGACCGCCGCGTTGACGACAGCCCTGATCGCCTCGGACGTGAACGGCTTTTCGATGATGGCATAGGTTTTGATCCCGCCCAGCGTCTGTTCCGCCTGGTCCTTGGACAGCGCCGTGAGCGTGACCACGCAGGCCTTCGGCTGTTTGGAGATCATGTCGGCGAAGAACGATTTGGCCTGGTCGCCGCAGATCTCGAGGTCGGTCAGGATCAAGGCGTATTCCTTCGCGTCGGCGAGTTTCAAAGCATCCTCGGTGGTCGCGGCGGTATCGACCTCGTATCCCTCCTGGGAAAGGATCTTGTCGAGCGACCAGCGGATCAGCTTCTCGTCATCTAAAACTAAAACTCGCGGCATATTTATATATTCCTAGTTGCCCTTATAAAGCATTTTTTGTGCCATTTTTAGAATATGCCTATAAGTTATTGATATTAATATAATATTGTTATTATCTGACCTCGAAAAAGAAGCCCTTCCAAAAAAAGTGGGTGAAATCACCCGGGGCGTGTGGGTGAGATCACCCGCATATTTTTGGCATTCATTCGGCTTTTATCCAGCCCTATTCGGACTGGTTCGCGGAGATATGCCGCATTCCGCGGAGCTCGGATTGCGTCCGTGAAAGGCCTCGGATCCCCGGGCGACCGCGTCTTTGACTTTGGCGTCGCGAGTGAGATAAAATTCAAAAACACGATGACAGGAGGGATGCCGCGCGGAAAAAATAAAATATCGGTTGCCAACGAACCTATAATTCCTATATTATTTCTAGTCTTTAGCGGTCCGTCCGGCGGGACGGAAAGGAATCATCCGCGATGAAACGACTCATAAAATTTTTTACCTCGATCAAATTGGCCATCGTGCTGTTGATCATCCTGGCCGCGGCCTCGATCCTGGGCACGCTCATCCCCCAAGGCCGGAGCCTCGAAGAATACGCCGCCCGCTACGGAAGCCTGTCCACGCTGTTCATCCGGCTCCAGCTCACCGGCCTCTATCATTCGATCTGGTACTTGGCCCTGCTTGGATTGTTCGCCCTGAACATCATCGTCTGCACTCTCGAACGCCTCTCCCCCAAGTGGCGGCGGGCGACGAAACCCCATCTCGTCGTCGACCCGAAAAGCCTCTTGGCCCTCAGGGCGAACGTCCGCCTCAAACGGAATGCCCCGCCGGCCGACGTCCAATCCGAAGTGACGACACTCCTGGCGAAGGCCCGCTATAAGGTCCGGACCGAAAGGCATGGGCCTCGGATCGCCCTTCTCGCCCGCAAGAGGATCGGGGGCATCTTCGGCTCGGACGTCGTCCACCTCGGGCTCCTGATCATCCTGGCCGGCGGCATCCTCAGCGGCGTCGCAAGCATCCGGGCCAATATCGACCTCAGCGAAGGCGACGTCAAGCCCGTGCCCAAAGCGGACTTCGAGGTGCGCTTGGACAAGTTCACCACGGAATATTACCCCGACGGCAGCGTCAAGGCCTGGAAAAGCGACCTGACCGTCCTGGAAAAAAAGTCACCCATCCTATCCAAAACGATCGCGGTCAACCACCCCCTGACCTATAAAGGATATTCCTTTTATCAGACAAGCTACGGCTGGAATTGGGACAACCCCTCGGTCGAGATTTGGGCCAAAAGCAAGTCCGATCCGGCTTTCCTCAAAAAAATGACGCTCAAGGTCGGCGAACAGGCCCTGCTCGAGGATAAAGCCCAGACGACGATCGCAGTCAAGGGGTTCTTTCCCGATTTCGTCCTCGGCGAGTCGAAACAGCCCGAGAACCGGTCGGACCAGCCCAACAATCCGGCCGCCGTGATCGAAGGCTTCCGCGGCGGCGAAAAGATCTTTTACGCCTATATCTTCGCCAATCCTGAATTTCGCGATTTCGCCCAGATGCACGCCGCCAACGAAAAGGACAAGGGCGCCGAGACCGATCTGGCTTTCGAGCTCAAGAAATTCGAGGCCGGCCAGTATTCGGTCCTTGAGGCCGCCAAGGACCCGGGGGCGAACCTGATCTGGATCGGCTGCGCCCTGCTGATGCTCGGCCTCGGCCTGGCCTTCTACTGGCCGACCTGGGAGATCAAAGCGGTCCTCGAGGAGAGCCAGGGCAAGACCGAACTCATCGCGGGCGGCATCGCCGCCAAAAGCCGGGAGGCCTTCGGCGCCGAGTTCGAAAAGATCGCGTCCGCTCTAAGGAGATCGAAATGACCGAATCGACCATCTTTCTTCTGAC
>JAPKZI010000225.1 GCA_026393865.1 Candidatus Aminicenantota bacterium | reverse complement strand
GAAAAAGAGGGCGATCGTCAGGAGCCCGATCACGGGGAGGATCGTCCTCAGCTGGCGGGTCAGGTAGGCGTTGGCCCCCTGCTTGATGGCCTCCCAGACCTCGATCATCTTGGGCGTGCCTTTATCCTCGCGGAGAATGCTTCGCCGAAGGAAGAGGGCGTAGGCCAGGCCGAGAAGGGCGATGCCGAGAACGATCTTCAGGGCGAGGGCTTCGAAGGGTGACATGTGGATCATTGGCGTTCTCCTACGTTCTGCTTCCTGTTATCCGTCATGGATGTCCCAGGACCGGGGGATGGCCGCCGGGAAGGGCCAGAGGGAGATTCCGTTCCGGTCCCCGACATACAATCCGCCCTGCGCTTCCCGCCGATATCCGACCCAGGCGTGGAAGGGAATGTCGTCCAGAAATTCGCCGAGGGCGATGACCTTGGTTTTTTTCGTCGGCTTGGCCGTCAGTTCTTCGCAGGCTTCTTCGTATCGGCTGGCCGCGACGACTTCATTGTCCTCTTCCACCAGTTCGGTGAACATGACCTGGCGGAAAATCTTGCCGGGCCGATGGGTGACGTACCAGGCGTATTCCTCGGGGGTCAGGTTGCTCATGACCAGGAACTGGATGGGCTCGACGATCATGTAGAGGCGGACGGACCGGACGGCGGGCGCCGGCCGGCCGATGGACCCGGCGACCTGATCGGCCGTCAGTTCCTCGTGACAGGCATGTTTGACGAACTCGAGGAGCTGGACGGGCGGCCCCATTTCGAGCAGGTGCCCTCCGGTCTTGGCCAGGACGAGGCGCTTGTAGGCGGTGAGCGGCGTGACGTTGAAACCGTCGTTCGAGAGGGCGGTCTTCGTCCGCTTTCCCGTACGGACGGCGGCCAGGGAGGCGATCGCGTCGCCCGTGGCGTCGCGCCAGCCGCCTTCGTCGAGAAAGCGGAAAGCGGGGCGGTCGCCCTCGAGGGCGAGGTCGACCTGGATCGTCTTGCCGCTGAAATATTTGGCCGAGCCCGGACTGCGGTGCTTGGCGAATCCCTCCATTCCCAGGCTGGTGGCCACGATAATGCCGTATGGAACAGTCAAAATCAAATTCAGATCGCTCATGTTCGCTCCTCTCTGCTGTGGGAGCCCGGAAATCGGGCTTAAAAGCCCATAAAGACTAAACGAAGGTCCGGACAAAGTCAAGATTTTGATGGGCTTTCGGCGGTCAGCTTTTCTCATTGAGTAGAGGGGCCGATTTTGATAGAATCCGAGCAGATCCGTTGATCTCTTTCCGAAGGAGGAGGTATCCGATGAGACAACCTGGAAGAATCAGGTCCGCGGCAGGCTCCATCCGTTCGATTTTGGCCATGGTTTTCTGGGGCGTACTTCTCTGCGTGCTCGTCGTTCTGGGCTATCAGTTCTTCAAGATGAAGATGCTCGTCGGGCACTACAAGGAGGGCGTCGTCGAGATCACCCAGAAATACCAGAGCGTCCTGGATGAATACAACCGGGCCGTGGACACGTTCAACGAACTCAAATCGCGTTACAACGAAGTCCTGGCCCGGACGATCCTCACCGAGCTCAAGGTCGAGAACAACAAGTGCTCGGTCATCCTCAAGAACTCGGAGGGCGTCCTGGCCGAGATCCCCGTCGAGGTCAATCTCGGCAAAGAGGTATTCGTCGATTACATTTATTTCGACAACCGGCTCTTTATCCGCCGGGTGTTCGATTCGGGCACCGCGCCCGAGCGCGCCGCCGACATCCTCGCCCTCCAAAACGTCCGGGGATTCCTGCCGGCGGCGATCGACTGGAGCGACCCGAAATTCCGCTCCGGCAAGAGCATCTACCGGAAGCTTACGGACGGCTCCTGGATGATTACGGTGACAGGCGGCGGGGCCTTGGACATCGATCGGAAGGAAAATATTCCCCATCTCGAATTCATCAGCCCGCTCGAAGGCTTTCTCCTTAAAGACTACAAGCCGGAGAACGGCGAACTCCTGCAGAAGGCGTTCGACGAGAAGATCAACAAATACGCAGGGGAACTGGGCGTCCTCGATGTCCTCAAATTCGCCCTCGGCATTTCGGGCGGCAAATAGGGGGCGGCCATCAAGAAATTCATCCTCATCAAAGACTAGACCGTCAGCGTCCGTTGGGAGGAGCGCTGATGGCGCGCAACGTTCCCGCCTCCATTCTCTCCATCACGCTTCTGTCCTTTTAATGACCACGAGCGTCTGGTCGTCGCACTGACGCGCATCGCGGATGAAGCCTTTAGCATCGGCGGCGATGGCGGCCACGATCTCGGCGGCGGGAAGCCGGGCGTGGCGGCGCAGGAGAGAAACCAGCCTTTCCATGGAATATTCCGCGCCGTCCGCGTTACGGCTTTCCGGGATGCCGTCCGTGTAGAGAAGGGCGATATCTCCCGATTTCAAACGAACCGATTTCGCTTCATAAACCGCGCCGGAGAACATCCCCAGGCAGAAGCCCGTTCCCTCGAGCGTCTCCAGGGAACCATCGGTCCTCAAGACGAGCGGAGGATTGTGGCCGGCGTTGACGTACAGGACCTCCTCGCGGTTCCTGTCGACCTCACAGTAGAAAAAGGTGATGAAGCTCGAGATGGCCGAGCTGTGATAAACGAAATCATTAATCTTGGCGGCCATGTCTTCGATCCTGTAACGGGGATGAATCTCGGCCCGTAAGGCCGCCCGCAAGGAGGCCATCAGGAGGGCGGCGCCGATACCTTTGCCCGAGACGTCGCCCACGGCGATACCGAGGCGATAGGGATCGACCGGAACGAAGTCGTAATAATCCCCTCCGACCTCGTAGCAGGAGACGTTCGAGCCGCTGATTTCGAAATGCTCGATCCGAGGATCGTGGCGAGGCAGAAAATCCCGTTGAATCTTGGCCGCCAGTTCGAGGTCCTTCTCGATCCGGCGGAGGAGGCTTTCCGACCGCTCTTTTTCGGCTTGGAGGAGCCGGAAAGTCCGGTCTCGCTGGCCGACGAAATAATAGATCGTAAAGACCGTGAAGGCGGCTACCAAGACGAAGGTGATCCAGAAGAAAAAGGTGGAGACCGGGGGCCGAACCGCGTCGGACCGGAAGATCGTCAGTTCGAAGATCAGGGCGACGGAAAACAGGGAGAGATAGAGAAGAAACAAAAAGAAAGCCCGCCTCCGGTTGGGAAAGACCATGGCGTAGAGAACACCGATCAGGCCCATGAAGATGGCTCCGTCCGACCGGAAAAATCCGCCCAGGAGACAGGTTATAACGAACGAGCTGAGGACGAGAAGGGTCTGGCTGCTGAGAGCGAAGATCTCGATATTCTTACGGACGACGGCAAACAAGAACAAGGAGCCGAACCAGAAGACGGCCTGAATGAGCCAGAAAACAGCGGGCCGCCATTGGGCCATAAGCAGGTAGGTCAAAGCTATTCCGGCGGTGAGAGGGACGGCCAAGGCCAGGGTGATCGTCCAGATCCGCTTAAGCAGTCGGACTTGTTCGGAATCGGACGGATCGGCTCCGATATTCCCGACAAGCGCGACTATTTTTCGAAAGAAACTCAATCGAGATTTCCATTTTCCGGTGGGAAGGTGGAACAAGGAATTAAAGTGGCTTCGGCGATAGGAGGCATGATGTTCTTTTCCGACGCGATAGAATCTTAATTTGGAGCGATGGCCGTGTCAAGGCGGCCCAGTCTCTGCCCCCGAGTCGACAAAACAAAGATCCCGGTTGTCCATTGAGCGAGGGGAGGTCCGTATTATAGAATAGCGGCGTGAAGAGCAAATGGCTTTTTCAAAAGGAAAGGCGATGCCGGTAAAGAAAGCCCCGAGGCTCGTGGGAGCGGGCGTCCTGGCCCTGATTTGCCTCGCCCTGGGCGCGAGACAAACCGCGAAGAGGTCCCAGTCAGTCGATCTTGGCCCCGTTTTCGCAAAACCGGAGGTGACGATCGCGGTCACGGATTCAGGATTGGGCGGTTTGTCGATCATGGCCGAAGCGGCGGCCCGGCTGAAAGAAGCCCGCGTTTTCAAAAGCGTGAACCTCGTTTTTTTCAACGCTCTGTTCTCGAACGACAGCGGTTACAACAGCCTCAGAACCCGAGAGGAGAAGATCGCCGTTTTCAACAGCGCCCTCGAGGCTCTCGCCGGTAAATATCGGCCGGACCTGATTCTAGTCGGCTGCAACACGTTGTCTGTGCTCGCCGGGGAAACCCGCTTTTCCAGGACGACGAAGATCCCCTTCCTGGACATCGTCGGGCCGGGAGTGGACATGATCGCCAATGGGCTTAAAAAAAGCCCGAAGTCGGCCGTCATCATCCTCGGCACCGAGACGACCATCGCCGAGGGAGAGCATAAGAAGCGGCTCTTAGAGCAGGGATTCCCGGAGGCCCGCATCGTCACCCAAGCCTGCCCGGAATTGGCGAGCTATATCGAAAAGGACCCCAAGAGCGAGGACACGGCCCTGCTGATCGAATCCTACGTCGACGAAGCCCTGGCCAAGATCAAAGATCGAAATGCCCCCAACCTGGTCAGCCTCAACTGCACCCATTTCGGGTATTCCATGGAGCTTTGGAAAAAGGCGTTCGAGAGCCGGGGGATCAAATCCTTCGTCATCATCAATCCGAATTCCAAGATGACCGATGTCCTTGTTCCGCCGGCATCGGTGAAAAGATACGCGGCTGCGGCCGTCTCGGCCAACGTCGTTTCGATGGTCGAGATCGGCAAGCAGAAGATCGAAGCGCTGGGCGATTGGCTGAGAAAGATCTCGCCCGAAACGGCGGACGCGCTGGCGCGATACGAGCTGAAACCGGATTTGTTCGAGTGGAAGAGGTTGATCGGGGTGTGGGGGGATTAGCTGATCAATACCCCGTGCGGGCCGGGGAGAAGATCGCCGATAATCCAGGCTTTGTGGCCGAGTTTCTGAAATAGCGCCACCGCCGTCTGGGCTTCCTTAGGCCCGACGACGAGGACCATACCGATCCCCATGTTGAGGGTCCGAAACATCTCCGGCTCGTCCACCCCGCCCCGCTCCTGGATCAGGCGGAAGACCGGCGGGATCGGCCAGGAACCCTCGGTAATCCGCACGGCTAGGCCGGCGGGGATGACCCGGGGGATATTGTCATAAAATCCGCCGCCGGTAATATGGGCCATGGCCTTGATCCGGACCTTCTTCATGGCGGCCAGGATGGCGCGCGTATAGATGCGGGTCGGCTTGAGAAGTTCGAGTCCGATCTTTCCTTTCAGCTCGTCCTCCGTGAACGCGCGACGGACCAGCGAATAGCCGTTGCTGTGAAGCCCGCTCGAAGCCAGTCCGATGACCTTATCCCCTCTCCGGCAGGAGCGGCCGTCTATGATTTTGCCCTTATCGACCATTCCCACGCAGAATCCGGCCAGGTCCCATTGTTCTTTCGCGTATAAACCGGGAAGTTCGGCCGTTTCGCCGCCCAACAGAGCGCAATTCGCCTCGCGGCAGCCCTTGACGATCCCCTTCATGACTTGGGCCAGCATGGCCTTGTCCAGCCGGCCGCAGGCGATATAGTCCAGGAAAAAGAGCGGTTCCGCGCCTGTCACGATGACGTCGTCCGCGCTCATGGCGACCAGGTCGATGCCGACTGTGTCGTATTTCTTTAAGAGATCGGCGAGCATGAGCTTGGTCCCGACGCCGTCGGTCGAGGAGACGAGGACCGGGTTCCTCATCCCTTTGAGGCGGGGCTGGAACAGGCCGCTGAATCCGACGATCCCGCCCAAAATCCCCGGCCGGGCCGTGGATTTGACCATGGGCTTGATCATTTTGATGAAATCATCGGCCTCGTCGATGTTGACGCCGGCTTGTTTATAGGTCAGGGGGGGCATGGGAATTTCTCCATTTTTTAGGATATGAATTCTTATATCATTGACCCAGGGGTGAGTCAATTCGCTGTGAGGGGGGATTACTACTGCCGGATCCGGACGGTCAGGATTTCGAGCGGTTTGACCGTCACGTAAATGGAACTCGGGACCACGGTCGCCGCGTTGGCCGGGCCTTCCCCGATGTCGGTCGCGATATACGTAACGAGCTCGCCCTTTAACAGCGGGCTGGTGATTTTGACCTGAGTCTCGATTCCCGCGAGCTCCCGCAGACGGACGACGATCCCGTCCCCATCGTCGGCGCGCTTGACGGCTTGGATGATGACGTTGGGCTTGTCCAGGCTGAAGAAGCTTGCGGCCGGGGCGGCGGTCGGACCCGCGGCTTTCACGGGAAGCCAAGCTGAGACGAGCGGAGTGTGGACTTCCCAACCGAACCGCGTCGATTTCAACAGATCGGCGCCCCCGCTTCGGCTCGAGATCGAATACCGGAAGACGAACGATCCGCCCTGGCCCGCCTTGAAATTGGTATGCCAGTAGTTGTTCATCGCGTAGGAAAAGAGGGCCGTGTTCCGGAGGTCGAGCTTCCTCAGCCACTTGCCGGTGTTGATCTCGCCGAATTGGACGAGAGGCGCCTCGACGGGCGACCAGATGACGCTCTGCTTCGCGTTGGCGATCTCGACCCAGTGCTGGACCGTCTGCCAGTCCCGCGTAGTCCCGGGAAGCTGCTCCGTCTCCGGGCTCATCGTGCCGTCGGCGATTTCGAAGCGGAACTTGCCGGCGGCCACGTTGAACGGGAAGGCGAAATACAGCGCTTCGGACTCGGTCGTCTCCTCCTTCTTCAGACGGTCGATGATGTCGAGGCGCTTGAGGTTCTCGTAGAGGACGATCTCCTGCTGGATGTCCGGGCAGGACTTGGCCTTCGACTTGACGATCAGGCTCGAGGCGACGGGCCCGGACAGGCCGGCCGCGGCCGTCGCGCTCACCGGGCTATGGCGGACAAACTTGGCCGGTTTGGTCATATCGTTCACCGCCGAGCGCCCTCCTTCGGGATTCTCGTAGACATACTGATTCAGTTTATAGCCCGATTTAAGATCGACGAGCTCCTGGCCGGTCTCTTTGTCAATGAGACTCGAAATGCCGCCGGTGACCGCATCGACGGTGACCTTGTAAAAACGGTTCTCGATGACGTTCCCCGCCACCTTCGTCTTGGGCGCGGCAGCGGCCGGGACGGCGTCGGGCACAATTGAAAAGAGGGCGTATCCGATAGCGGGGACATCCTCCGCGACGAACTGGATCGTCGTCTTATCCACGAGCTGAAAAGGGACCTCCAGTCCGATCCGTTTGTCGACGAGCTTGAACTTGCCGCCCTTCTCCCGGAGCGGGCCGGGCAGAACGGCCTTGACGGCGTCCGTCCGGGACCAGGACAGCGGATTGAAGACGGCGAGGGCGAAGGCGTCCGGGGCGGCGATGGTCCTGGCCAGCGCCTGCAGGCCGCGGTCGAGCACGGTCCGGGCGATCTCGCGGGCGCCGTAGGCGAAACCCGATTTGATCGCCCACTGGCTGCGGGCGAACTCGGATTCGGGATCGCTTATGGAGTTCGAGGCTCCCCAGGTGTGCTCGTCGTAGAGCATCGTGTTCTCATAGCCCTCGGCGATGTCCTTGGCGGGGAATATGTAATCCTTATCCGCCAGCCCGGCCGCGACGGCCATCTTTTCGGCGGAGAGGAGTTCGTTGTGGGCGAGCCGGTTCACGCCCGTTTCGAAGGCCGTCGAGGCGACGCCGTCCGTCCAGTAGTCCGGCCAGCCGAGCTTGTAGGTCGGGATGGCCGCGGCGAATTTCTTTTCGAAAGAAGTGAAGAACTCGCTCATGGTCGCCAGGCGCAATTTCGGATAGGCCCAATGCGAGTTCCATTCGCGGACGCGGTCCGAGAGCTCCTTTTTGGGCGGGCAATTGTCGGTGACGTAGCCGCTGATGTGGAAGGCGATCTGGTCGTAAGGATAATCGCCGCGCGCCTGGAGTTTGGACAAATAATCCGTGACTTTGGGCAAACTTTTGTCGTAGCTCTCGTGGATGAGGAGCTCGTAATTGGAGAACAGGTAATGCTCGCCGTTCCAGTGGAGGACCTTGCTCCCGTCCTGGGCCTGCCAATAGAAGGGATTGGGCCGGCGTAGCGGCGCGCGCGAGCGGTCCTCGTTGATGCCCGTCGTGAAATATTTGACGCCGACCTGGTTGAGGATCTGCGGGAGGGCCCAGCTGAAACCCGTCACGTCATTGTTCATCGCGCATTGCAGGGTAAAGCCGTTCGTCCGGCTGAGCTGCTTGGCGTAAGTGACGGCGCGGATGAGCTCTTCGTGGGCGAAACAGTCGGAGAGCTGCAGGTAGAGAGCGGACAGCTCGACCCGGCCGGACCGGATCAAGGCGAAGAGTTCCTGGACTTTCTCGGCCGGGCGGTTGCGGATGTAGTTCTGGAGGCTCCATGAGATCTCGATGTTCCAGCGGAACTTGGCTTCGTCGGGGTAATCGTTCGTGGCCCGACAGAAATCGATGACCGAATCCAAGTAGTCCATGTGATTTTTGGCCACCCGCGTCTGGAGGTCGGTGTAGCCGATATCGGAATGGGAGTGCGGCAGGAGATAAACCGTCCATTTCCGCTCAAGTTCAAGGAGGACGTCTTTCCGAACCGTTTCTTTTCCTATTTTAAGGGCGAAGGCCGCTTTATCCGCTTTTTTGATCTCCGGGATAAAAACGGGAACCGAGGTCTTACCCGCTGGGATCATACCCAGAGAGAAGGATACAGTTCTTCCCGACAGCTTGATCTCGAGCGTGGCGGCGGCGGAGGCGCCGGGATTGTCGATGAAGACGTCGAGTCTCTGCTTGAGCGCTCCCTTTTCTTCGACGAAGAGGACCGTCGGTTTGACCTCGAAGGTCGGCTTGGCCGCTGGTTCGGCCGCGAGACACGGCTTCGACGACAATAACAGGAGCAGGAATAGGGAATATAAGGCCGTCTTTCGATGGATCATGCGCTTTCTCCTTCGTGATCGGTAGATGTTTCGCCTCTCTTAGATTCAAGGATATTCATAAGGCCTATCTAAATCAAACAAGGAAGAACTATGGGCGGGAATTGCATAAGTTCATCAATTATTGTAAAAGTGGGTTTCATTCAAAAGGACAAAGCGCCGAACATGATCGCAGCGGAAAACGAACGAAACGACTTCGAACGAAACGGGTCTGACCGGCTCGACGGCTGGAAGGAGATCTCGAACTACCTCAACTGCGACGTCCGCACCTGCCTCCGCTGGGAGAAGGACCTTGGCCTGCCCGTCATCCGGATCAATAAAGAGTCCAAGCGTTCCAAGGTTATCGCCTATAAGGCGAACGTCGACAGATGGTTGGCCGGCGGCAAAAGGCTCGATGCGGCCGCGGCCGCTCCCAAAAAATGGGGATTCCCGATCTGGAAAGTGGTCATCGGCGCGGCCGTCGTCCTCGCTGTGGCGGGAGCGGAATATTGGCTGCTCTTTTCGCGGCCGTCATCCGGACCCGTCAATTGGAAGCTGAAAGGGCAGACACTTGTTTTCATGGACACGAGGGACCGGGAAATTTGGGATATCGAGATCGATAGCTCCCAGGACCAAGAGAGGTCCTATCATGATCCTCCGATCGTCGACAGCCAAGGAAAAGCTCTTGGGAGGAAATGGGATCGGCCCAAGGTCGCCTTCATGGACATCGACCACGATGGAAAAAGGGAGGTCATCTGCTATTTGAACCATGAGGACCCACTGAGTCGATCCATCGCTCTCGTGGATCACAACGGAAAAAAGCTCTGGGAAAAAACTCTCGAATATCGGGAGAGCTACCCTAAAGGAGCCCCGACGCACGATTTCCGTCTGTATCAGGTCAGCCTTGAAGACATTAACGGAGACGGGGCTATCGAGATTTTGTCCCTTTGGGGCCACGATCGTGATTTTCCCGGCGTCTTCGAGGTCCGTTCCCTCGCGGGCGATCGGCTTTATCAATACGACCACACCGGCATCCTCCAGTTCTTCGTCGTCAGTCATGATCCTGCGGGTCGAACGGCGAAAGAGATCCTGTTGGGCGGCACGAACAACCTGCTCGGAGGGGACGCCGTCCTTATCATCCTGGACTGTGCGGATTTGAAGAGCGGATTAGGCCCTCCCTACACGTATCCACCCGAGCTTCAGACGAGGGAAACGGAATTGGAGACGTTCGTCCCCGCGACGGCCCAACGCGCCTCCCAAAAGCATTACCTGCGCTTCAGACACAACCAGCTGTCGGCCGTGGACCCGTTGAAGTATCTGAACGTCACGGAAATTCATGCCTCTTCGGAAGGCCTATTAATCCAAGTCAAGTACAGCCTCGACGCCTTTCTCTACTTCCGTTTCGACTCGGGCAAGCGCCTCCTTTCGGTGTCCTTGGGAGCTGATTCCGAGCGGACCTATCAGGACTTATTCGTCCGGAAAAAAGTATCCCTGACGCCGGAGGCGTTCCTCCGGGAGGCGGAAAAGGACGTCCTGGCTTGGGACGGAGAAGGCTGGGTTCCCGTCCCGACGTTTTCCCGCTAACCAGTTACCGGATTTTAACTCGGGGATGCCGACGAAATATCCATTACTCCCTCACAGCGAGGGATGGTGATCGTAGATCTCTTTGAAGACCGGGGCGAGCTCGAGGAAGGCCTTGAGGACATCGGGATCGAAATGCTCCGGGCTTGTCCGGCCGTCGCCTTCGAGAATGATGCGGAGCGCTTTCTCATGATCGAAGGAGGCCTTGTACGGCCGCACGCTCCGCAGCGAATCATACTGATCGCAGATCGCCACGATGCGGGCTTCTAGAGGAATGTCCGAGCCGCGGAGTCCCTGGGGATATCCCTTGCCGTTCCATTTTTCATGATGGCTCAGGGCGATGGCGGCCGAGATCCGGATCTTGGGATGGACGGAATGAGAGAGGATGTTCTCCCCAATCCGGGTATGTTCTTTCATGATCGAAAACTCCTCCCTTGAGAGTTCGCTGTCCTTGAGGAGGATCCGGTCCGGAATCCCGATCTTCCCGAGGTCGTGCATTGAACTCGCGAACGAGATCATGTCAACGTGGTCCCCGGCCAATCCGAGAAACTCGGCGATCTTCTTAGCGTACAATCCGATCCGGGAGATGTGCTCTCCCGTCCCTCGTTCCTTCGTCTCGACGGCCTTCATGAGCCGGAGGATCATCTCGTTGGACATCTGGTTGATCATCACCAGGGCTTTGGAGAGCTCTTCCGTCCGCCGGCGAACGGTATCCTCAAGGACGCCCTCATATGCTTGTTCGGCGTGGAGCAGCCGGCCGATCTTGGCCTGGATCCCGCGTGAGGAGAGGAATCCGGCCAAGCCGGTCTCACGGCCGGCGGGTCGAGATCCGGCGAGCGGCCAGCCCAGCCGGGCGTTGAGCGTCTGATATTTCCCGTCCAGCTTATAGGCGGCCTCGTCGAGGCGGAAGACGTAGGCCACGATGAAGACCAAAGTCGAGGCCGAAATGAGCAGCCCCGGATGGATCCATATTTCCAGTTTGGAGAACAAGACAAAAGCCCCTCCGGCGACGAGCGCGAGGGAGGCCGCCCAAAAAAGCGTCGACTTCCCGTCGCTTTTTCGTCTTAGAACGAAGAAGAAAAGGAGCCCTCCGAAGAACACGGCCGGCCACAGGAGGCTTCTTCCGAAGGGCCGGATCCTCCGGCCGTCTAGGAGGTTGTTCAGGATATGGGCGTGGATCTCGACGCCGGACATCGTGTTGCGATCTCCGGTGAAAGGGACCATGCGGCGGTCTTCCAGGCCGGCCGCGGTGACCCCCACAAGAACGACTTTGTCCCTAAAGAAGCTCGGGGGATATAAACCGGACAAGATATCGCCGACCGATATCAATTCAAAGGTCCCGGGCGGACCGTAAAAATCAATCAACATGCCGTCCCGCTGGAAAAGCGTCTTCGTTCCCTTGGGGATGGGGGGAATCGCGGCCCGGTTCAAAGCTATTCCGCGGACGCGCTCATAAACTAGTGACGAGAGCGACGGGAGAACGGCTCCCGAAGCGCGAATCGTGTGGAAGACCTCGCGGACGATCCCGTCCGTGCCCGGCTCGACATAGACGTGCCCGCGAGGCACGTCCGCGAGCGGCGCGAGCGGA
>JAPKZI010000137.1 GCA_026393865.1 Candidatus Aminicenantota bacterium | reverse complement strand
ATGGCGCTGTCCGGGCATGGAGCGGGCGGAACTGAAAAGGGATTTCGGCGACAGGATCGTCTTCCACGGGGCGATGGACAATCAGCGGACCTTGCCCTTCGGCACGGTCGACGAAGTCCGCCGGGAGGTCCTCGACAACCTCCGGATCATGGGGGAAGGGGGCGGTTTCATCCTGGCCCCCTGCCATAACATTCAGCCTTTGACGCCGCCCGAGAACGTCGTGGCTATGTATGAAACGGGCTACGAGAACGGCTGGTTGTGAAGGAAATCCGCGGCGGCCGGGGCCCCGGGCTTTACCCGGGGGTCCACTTCCGCCGTACTCGCCCGTGGATATAAAACACGGGCGAGTGGCGAGCCGAAGGCTCGTCCCTTGGCCAAACGGCATCGGGGTCCCCGAAAATCTAGGTGCGGTCCCGGAAATTCCGATGTTCGCGGAATTCCGGCTTCAGCGTCGTCCAGAGGGACTGGAACCTCGCTTGAAGCGCTTCAAAGACGCCGAAATGGCCGGGATCCGGGTCCACGGACGAACCTTCGATCTTGACCATTTTTTGACATAGTTCGGCGATAGTCGGACCTTCGCCGTTCGCCCGCAGGAACGCCCAGATGGATTGGATGGCCGCGCCGTAGGCCGCGGCCTCCCGTTCGCGCGGCGTCACGAGGGGCTTTTGGAGAACGTCGGCCGCGATCCGCAGCCAGAGCCTGTTCTTCGCCCCGCCGCCCGCGGCCCGGATCTCGGTCGGTTCCAAGCCCAGCTCTTTCATGCGGGAGAATCCGCGGCCGATGTTCAGGATCGTCCCCTCCATGACGGCCCGAGCCATGGGCGCGGCTTTGAAATTCCTCCGGTCCAGGCCGAAGAACACGCCGGACGCTTGGGGAAGGGCCGGGACCCGTTCACCGTCGAGGAAGGGCAGGAAAACGAGGCCGTGGGATCCGGCCGGCGCCTGCGAGGCGAGGAGTTCGAGCGTGGCGTTATCGAGCCTGAGGAGATTTTTTATGGCTTCCGTCGCCCCGGTCATGTTCAACGTGCAGAACAGCGGCAGCCAGCCGCCGGTCCCGTCGCAGAAGGCCGCGATCTCGCCGGCGGGATCGACGACCGGTTGATCGGAAAAGCAGGAGCATGTCCCCGATGTTCCGAGACTCAACAGGCAGATGCCCGGCGTCACGATCCCCGTGCCGATGGCCGCCATCATGTTGTCCCCGCCGCCGCTTGAGACGAGGACTTTTTTCAGGCCGAACTTCGCCGCGAAACTTTCTTGGATGGCGCCGACGGGTTCGCTTGGGTGGCGGAGCGGGGGAAGTTTCTCCGCCAGGCCGGGATCGACGGCCTCGATCGCTTCGGCCCGCCATTCCCGCCGCCGAACATCCATGAGACCGGTGCCCGACGCGTCGCCGTGTTCCATTTGAAGCTTTCCGGTCAGGTGATAGTTGAGATAATTATGGGGCAGCAGGACGGTCGCCAGACGCTTGAACCGTTCCGGCTCGTGTTTTTTAAGCCAGAGGATCTTGGAGGCCGTGTAACCGACGGCGAGATCCAGGCCCAGTTTTTCGATCACCGAACCGCGTCCGCCGAGCTTATCGACGATCTCCCTGGTCTCTTCGATTGTCGAAGTGTCGTTCCAAAGCTTGGCCGGACGGATCGCTTTCCCCTCCGCGTCCAAGGGGACGAAGCCGTGCTGTTGACCGGAGACGCCCGCGGAGACGATCCGGGCGGCGTCGATTCCGGCCGCCTTCAAAGCGGCGGAAAGCGCCGCTTCCAGCGCCACGGTCCACGAGGCCGGATCCTGCTCATTCTCGCCCGGTTTCAGACCGGGGATCATGGAGTGAGGCGCAAATCCCCTCCCGTGGACCTTTCCCGTCCGGATGTCGACGATCAGGACCTTCGCCCCCTGGGTTCCGGAATCTATGCCGATGGCGAACATGTTGAGCCGGATGAACAAAATCGGATGATTTTCATTGTAGCGGAACCCGGGACCCTTTGGCAAGCCGCTTCCGGCGGGGGAGACCGCTCCGCGGCAGGACCCGCGCTTCGGCTTCAAAGAAAAAACTGTTCGACGGTCAGCGCGGTTCCGGATTGACAGATTCTCGGTCTCTGTATTAAGGTCCTTCTCATGAAGCTGACCCTCGTCGACGGCCTGATCATTTTCGCCTATTTCGCCCTGAATCTGGGGATCGGGCTTTATTATCGGAAACGAGCGACACGAAGCGTCTCCGATTTTTTCGTTTCGGGACGGAACGTGACCTGGTGGCTGGCGGGGACGTCCATGGTGGCGACGACGTTCGCCGCCGACACGCCGCTGGCCGTCACCGGACTGGTGGCCAGGAACGGCATCTCCGGCAACTGGATCTGGTGGAGCATGGCCGCCAGCGGCATGCTGACCGTCTTCTTTTACGCCCGGCTCTGGCGCCGGGCCGGCGTCCTGACCGACGCGGAGTTCGCGGAGATCCGGTATAGCGGCCGGCCGGCCCGCTTTTTGCGGGGCTTCCGGGCTTTCTACCTCGGTCTGCCCATCAACCTGATCATCATGGGCTGGGTGAACCTGGCCATCGTCAAGATCCTCATGCTCGTGCTGGGGGTGACCAAGATCGAGGCGCTGGCGATCGCCATCGGGATCATGGCCCTCACGGCCTCCATCTCCACGCTTTCGGGGCTGTGGGGGGTGCTGGTTACGGACCTCTTTCAGTTCGTCCTGAAAATGGGCATGGTCATCGTTTTAGCCGTCTTCGCCGTCCGTTCCGTGGGCGGGATGTCCGGCCTTGTCGGCGGGATCCGGGCGATCGAACGGGGAGGCGGCGGGTCTCTGCTGTCGTTCGTGCCCGATCTGAATTCGACCTGGATGCCTTTTATCACGTTCTTTGTCTCTGTCGCCGTCAACTGGTGGGCTACCTGGTATCCGGGAGCCGAGCCGGGCGGGGGGGGCTTCATCGCCCAGCGGATCTTCTCCGCGAAAAACGAAAAGCATTCGGTCCTGGCCACCCTCTGGTTCAACATCACCCATTACGCTCTTCGGCCCTGGCCGTGGATCCTCGTCGCCCTGGTCGCGGTCGTCAAATTTCAAAACGACCCCGCCTTCATCGCCGATCCCGAATCCGGCTATATCCGCGTTCTCATGGCGGACCTCCCGGTTTCCCTGCGCGGCCTGATGCTGGCCGCCTTCGCGGCGGCCTATATGTCCACGATCGGGACGGAGCTGAACTGGGGAGCCAGCTATCTGGTCAACGATCTGTACCGGCGCTTCATCATCAAGGGTCGAGGCGAAAAGCACTATGTCGCGATCTCCCAGGCGATGACCGTCCTCTTGATGGTCCTTTCGGTCGTCGTCACGTTTTTCATGTCCTCGATTGCCGACGCCTGGAAGTTCATGATCGCCATCGGCGCGGGCACGGGTCTGGTCTATCTCCTGCGCTGGTTCTGGTGGCGGATCAACGCCTGGAGCGAGGTCTCGGCCATGATCGCCGCGCTGGCGACGTCCCTGACGGTCAAATACGGCTTTCGCCTCCAGGAGAGCCGGCCCAAGGACTTCGCCCTGATCGTTCTCATCACGGTCGCCGTGACGACGGCCGTCTGGCTGACGGTGACGTTCCTGACCAAGCCCGAACCGAAGGAGACCCTTCTCGATTTTTATCGCCGGGTCCGGCCGAACGCGGCGCTCTGGGGACCGATCGCCCGGGAAGCGACGGACATCGTGCCCCAGAAAGACGGCCTGTTCAATCTGATGGATTGGATCTGCGGCCTGCTCATGATCTACTCCTTTCTCTTCGGCGCGGGGAAGATCATCTTCGGCGGGCTCGGCCCGGGCCTGGCTTTTCTCTCGGCCGGGGCCGTTTTTGGAGCGGTGATTTACTTCGATCTGAGCCGGCGCGGTTGGGAAACGGTCGGCAAATAGTTGTGTCCTCGCTGAATATATACTAATATTTTTACCGAGGTGTCCTGATGAAAAACGTCGTTGCCTTCGGCGAGGTCCTGCTCAGGCTTTCTCCCCCGGACCGGGAGAGGTTCTTTCAATCGCCCCGTTTCCAAGCGTATTTCGGCGGGGCTGAAGCCAATGTCGCCGCCTCTCTGGCTCAGTATGGGCATTCCGTCCGGATGATCTCGGTCCTCCCTAGGAACGAAATCGGATCGGCCGCCATCCGGGCCCTCCGCTTTCTGGGCGTGGAGACGGACCATCTTTTCCGGAAAGGGACGCGGCTCGGCCTCTATTTCGTGGAGACGGGGGCCAATCAAAAGCCGACCCAGGTGATCTACGACCGCGAACATTCGGCGCTGGCCGAGGCCCGGCCGGGGGACATCGACTGGGCCGGAGCGCTGGCGGGAAGGGATTGGCTTCACCTGACGGGCATCACCCCCGCTCTCAGCCGGACCGCGGCCGAGCTGACGCTGGAGGCGCTCAAAGCGGCCCGTTCTATGGGTTTGACCGTCTCCGTGGACCTCAATTACCGGGCCATGTTATGGAACTACGGCGTCCGGGCGCCGGAGGTCATGGGCGAGATCTTCAACTTCGCCGACCTGGGGATCGCCAACGAAGAGGACTGCCAAAAGGCTCTGGGGATCGATCTCCCTATGTCGAACCCGGAGGAGAGGCTGGATATCAAGAGTTATGAACGATTGACGCTCGAGGTGATGGACCGCTTTCCCCGATTGACGCGCTTGGCCGTCACCCTGAGGGAAAGTCGCAACGCCGATCACAACGTCTGGTCCGCCGTTCTCCGGAACCGCGAGGAATGTTTCACGGGCTCGGGTTACGAGATCACCGACATCGTCGATCGCATCGGGGCGGGGGACGCTTTCGCCGCCGGTTTGATCCACGGGCTCGACGTCCTTCCCTCCGATCGTGAAGCTCTGGAATTCGCCTTGGCCGCTTCCTGCCTGAAGCATTCCATCCCCGGGGATTTCAATCTCGTCTCGGAGCGGGAGGTTCTGGCCTTGATGCGGGGCGACCGGTCCGGCCGGGTCCGGAGATGATGGGGCCGCCATGAAGCGCGAGGATGCCCTCGAGATCATTCTGACGACGAAGATCATCGCCGTCATCCGGATGGCCGATCCGGCCAAGCTCCGGCCGGTGGTCGAAGCGATCCAGCGCGGCGGGGTGAGGGCGATCGAAATCACGATGACTACGCCCGGGGCGTTGGAGTCCATCCGGGAGATGGCCGCCGCCAAGCCGGCCGGAATCCTCATCGGCGCGGGAACGGTCCTCGACGCCGAGACGGCCGCTTCGGTCATCCGGGCCGGGGCCGATTTCGTCGTCTCTCCCGTTTTGGATCGCGAGGTGATCCGGGTCTGCCGCGAGCAGGACACGTTTGTCGCGCCGGGCGCCTTCACCCCGACCGAAATCCTGGCCGCGTGGAGGCTGGGAGCGGACGTGGTCAAGATCTTTCCGGCGACCGCGGCCGGGCCGAAATTTTTCAAGGACATCAAAGGCCCGTTCCCTCACATCCGGCTCATGCCCACGGGCGGCGTGGATCTCGAAAATGCCGCGGCTTTCATCGCTCACGGCGCGAGCTGCGTGGCCATCGGCACCGCCCTCCTCGATCCGAAATTGATCGCGAACGATGATTGGGACGGGCTGACGGCGAAGGCCGGGGCGCTCGCAAGATCCCTGGGCCGGATTCGCCTCGGACCGAATGGACGGACGGAATGAACGATCCGGAGTTCATCAGCATATTCAACGATGTCCTCGGCCCGGTCATGCGGGGGCCGTCGAGTTCGCACACGGCCGGATCCTATCATATCGCCAGGGTCAGCCGCTCGCTGTTGGGAGAGGAGCCGGATTCGGCCACCTTGACCTTCGACCCGGACGGTTCGTACGCCGCCACGTTCAGCCAGCAGAGCGCGGACAAGGCCTTTGCCGCCGGCCTGATGGGCTGGGACCTGACCGACGAGAGGTTCGGCCGGTCCTTGGACGTCGCCGCGGAGCAGGGCCTGAGCTTGAAATTCAAAGTCGCCGCTCTCGACGGAGCGGACCATCCGAACTCGGTCAAGATCGATCTCAGCGGCCGTCAAGGCGGGGCGCTTCATCTGTTGGCCAAATCCACGGGAGGCGGCGGCTTCCTGATTCAGCAGCTCGAGGCTTGGCCCGTCGCGATCGATGGCAAGAGCTTCGAGACTTATCTGCTGATGGACAGGAATGACACGGCCGGCATCGAAAGAATCCTGGACGCCTCCCGCGGAACCGCCCGCCTGTCCGAAGGCCTCCTTCAGGAGGCCGTGCTTCTCCGCTTGCGCGGTTCTGAACCGATGACCAAAAGCGAACGTCTGGCCCTCGAACGGGAGAGCGGGGCCAAGAAGATCTGGAGCGTCCGGCCCGTCTTCTATCCGCGAATAGGGCCGCCCCTCTTCGACAGCGCCGCGACCATGACCCGGTTCGCCGAGGACGCGAATTTGTCCCTCGGCCAAGCGGCTTTGGAATACGAAGCCCGGCTCTTGGGACTGGGCGCGAAGGATGTGATGAAGGAGATGATGAACCGGTTCGGGATCATGGCCGCGGCCGCGGAACAGGGGCTCCATGACGAGAACGTCAAGATGAAGCTCCTCCGGCCGAGCGCGGGCCGCGTCCTGGACGCGGAGAAGGCCGGCCGGCTGGCCGTGGGGGGCCTTCACGCGAGAGCCGCCGCGCGCGCTCTGGCCGCCCTGCACATCAGCAACAGCGGCGGCGTGGTCTGCGCGGCGCCGACGGGCGGTTCCTCCGGCGTCATCCCCGGTGTCATGGTGACTCTGGCCGAGGACCGGGCCCTGGATCCGGACCGCGTGGGGTTGGCCCTCCTCGCGGCCGGCGCGATCGGTCTCATCATCGCCCGGAGGGCGACGTTCGCCGCCGAGGTCGCCGGATGCCAGGTCGAGATCGGAGCGGCCGGGGCCATGGCCGCCGCCGCCGTGGTCGAGGCCTCCGGCGGCACACCCCGACAGGCGGCGAACGCGGCGGCCATCTCCCTCCAGAACTCAATGGGCTCGGTCTGCGACCTCGTCCAAGGGCTGTGCGAGATCCCCTGCCATACGAGGAACGCCGTGGCGGCCTCTTCGGCCTTCGTCTGCGCGGATCTGATTATGGGGGGCTATCTGAATCCGGTGCCCCTAGACGAGACTATTGACGCCGTCTTCGCTTCGGGCCGCATGCTCCCTCCGGAGCTCTTGTGCACGGCCCAGGGCGGATTGGCCGTGACGCCCTCGGCCTTGGCCATGAAACCTAGAGCGTGAATGGAGAAAAGGGAAGATCCCAGGAGGAGTCCAGTGAATCGCCGACAAGCTATATCGATCCTGCTCATCGCCTTGGGTTGCCTTTTATCCGTTCGGCCCGGCCTTCCGCGCGGCATCCAGAAGACACCGCCGACCGAGGCGCCCTTGCAGTTCCCGCTCCTCTCTCATGCCGACTGGTGGCAAGGTCAGTACGGAACCTCGCCGAAAGAATGGACGGGCGCCTTCGGCAAGGATTATCAAAATAGGAACAGCGGTCCCGCCTGCGCGGTCATGGTCATCAATTATAAAAAGCGGGCGAGGATGTCGACCGACCTCGATAGTTTTTCCGATCCGAGATATCCGAAGATTCGTTCCGACGCCCGGTGGAAATTCTGTAAGGCCAACACCGGCAAGGGATATCCGGGCGGATTCGCCGACGACGACCAGACGGACGTGAGCGGGCAGGAACTGGCCGATGTCCTCGGCCACGAGGACGTTTCGGTCGTGCTCCACGAAGCGAACGGCGCGGCCCCGCTCGATCGGATCGCGGCGGCCATCGGCCGATACAGCCTGGTGATCTGCCGCGTGGAACCGGGCGCCTATTTCGCCGATGAAAAGCGCGGGGCCGGACGATGGGTCGTCGTTTATGGCATTGACGGCGCTTCGGTCCTCATCCATGATCCCGGCCGACCGGAAGGCCGGGCTAAAAGGATCGCCCGCCGCGAATTTCTGGCCGCCCTGCAAAAGGCCGAACCGGGGACCCAGAGGGTCCTCGTGGAGTGCGTCGTTGCGGTCGGGAATTATACCGACGGCTGGCACCCCGATGCGCGATCCCGGATGTTCGTCGATTATTACGGGCGCTTCGGGCGGGAGATCGGTTTTCCCTTCGATAACGGCGGCAGTCCGTATGTCCACGCGGTCGGACTGTGCGTCGTCCAGGATTTTCTCAAACCTGGGGCCGATCCATCCAGGGCCAAGCGAAGTTCAGGCCTGCTGATCCTGAATCCGGCGATGTCCCGCATCTTCTGGCTCAAGGATGCCCTCTTCGAGAAGTTCTATTCCATTTGGGGTTTCGACAAGCTCGGTCCGCCGACGTCGGACGAGTACCCGGTCCCGGGCGGACGCCGGCAGGACTTCGAAAACGGGAGCCTGACCTGGAACGGAAAGGATGTCGTCGTCAAGATCACCATCGGCGGAGAAAACAGTTGATTTCCGAACGAGGATTCGTCTATAATAGGAATAATCTTGTTTCGCTGGCTGTACGAGGTTGACAACCCTTCTTCATTATCCCCCTTTAAAATTTTCCCCAAACCCCAAACAGCCAGCCTTTCTCCGCTCAGCCGAGCCGGGGACCGGCGGCGTCTGTGTCGGAGCTTTCAATTATGATAGAATCAGCACGACCAAAGATAACTTTGAAAGGGCCCGAACATGAAACATGACTTTTTTTCGAAGATGAGCCGGAGGAAGTTCTTCGAGACGTCCCTGGCGGGCGCGGCGGCCGTTTCGGTCTTCAGGCCGAAATTCTTGGCCGGTGGGCAGGGAAGCGCCAAGACAACGGTCGTCCTGGTCAAGACCATGGACCGGACCCAGGGGGTGAAGGATGTCCTGCGCCTTCTCTCTTTTGCCTCCCCTAAGGGGAAGGCCGTCTTCCTCAAGCCGAATTTCAACACCGCCGATCCGGCGCCCGGATCGACCCACAACGACACGCTGCGCCAGATTATCCTGGAGTTGAAGGCCCGCGGAGCGGCCAAGATCACCCTGGGCGAGAGCAGCGGCCCCCCTCAGACAAAAAAGGTTTTGGAGGACAAGGGCATCCCCGCCTTGGCCCAGGAACTCGGGTTCGACATCATCAATTTCGAGGAGCTGGCCGAGGACGGTTGGACGGCCTTCAATCCTCCGGGCAACCACTGGTCGAATGGATTTTCTCTCCCCAAGGCGGCGGTCCAAGCGGAGTATCCGGTTTCCACGTGCTGTCTGAAAACGCACGGGTCCGGCGGGCATTTCTCGATGTCGATGAAGCTGGCCGTAGGGATGACGCCCAAAAGCATCCGCCGGGAGCTTCACAGCAAGCGCGATACGGACATGCGCAAGATGATCGCCGAATTGAACCTCGGGTATAAGCCCCAGCTCATCCTCATGGACGGCGTCGAGGCCTTCGTCGACGGCGGGCCGTCGCGAGGGAAGAAGGTCGAGGCGGGGGTGATGATCGGCGGAACGGACCTGGTAGCCGTGGACGCGGTGGGAGTGGCGGTCCTCAAAGAGCTGGGATCGAACGCGACCATCATGGGACGGAAGATCTTTGAGCAGGACCAGATCCAGCGGGCGGTCGAGATCGGCCTCGGGGTCAGCGGTCCTCAGCAGATCGAGATCGCGGCGCCTGACGACGCCGGCCGCGCCTACGCCGACAAGATCCGGGCCCTCCTGAAGGAGGGTTGAACATGAGCCTGTATGACCTCATCGTCTCCCGTCGGTCCATCCGCCAGTTCGGGTCGAAGCCGGTCGGCCGGGACATCCTGACGAAGATCGTCAACGCTGGCCGCCTGGCGCCGTCGGCGGCCAACCTGCAGCCCCTCGAATTCGTCGTCATCGACGAGGAGGCCCTGAAAAAAGAGATCTTCGCCTGTTTGAAATGGGCCTCGGCCATCGCCCCGCGGGGAAATCCCCGTCCCGGCCATGAGCCCCAGGCCTACGTCGCGGTGCTCGTGAACTCGCGGATCCGGGATAAAATGTACGAGTACGACGTCGGCGCGGCCATCGAGAATATGTCTCTCGCCGCGCTCGAGGAGGGTATCGCCGGCTGCTGGCTGATCTCCATCGATAAACCGAAAACCATCGAGCTCCTGAACATCCCCGATTCGCATAAGCTGGATTCCATTCTGGCCTTGGGATATCCCGGCCAGGTCTCCAAGGCCGAGGATTTCGTCGATTCGACGAAATACTGGCAGGACGAGGACTTTACGTTCCATGTCCCGAAGCGGAAGCTGGAAAACGTCCTCCATTTCAACGCGTTCTGATTTGCCGGGCGGGCTCGCGCCCGGCCGAGGACCGTCTCAGGTCCCGGCGATCATCATCTCGGCGACCTTGATCGTCGGGCCGCAGATCGAACCCCGGAATTCAAGATCCGAGCCGACCATTTCGACGTTCTTCAACAGCTCTCCGAGGTTGCCCGAGATGGTGATTTCGGAAACGGGATAGGCGATCTCGCCCTTCTCGATCCACAATCCGAAGGCGCCCTGGGAGATGTCGCCGTTGACGGGATTCTGGCCGTGCCCCAGCGTCCGGATCAAGACCAGCCCCTTCTCGCAGGACCGGATGATGTCGGAGGGCGCGTGGGGCCCCGGCTCCAGATAAAAATTGTTCGGGCCGACGCCGCCGCCGTCGGCATTGCCCGTGGACCTCAGCTTCAGTTTCCGGGCCGCGTAGGTATTGCAGAGATAGTTTTTCAGGATCCCCTTTTGGACGACCACCGTCCGCCGCGAGGGGACGCCTTCCGAGTCGAAGGGGCTCGTGCCGAGTTTCCCGGGCATCCGGCCGTCATCGACGACCGTGATCGCGTCCGTGGCGATCCGCCGGCCGAGCTTGCCGACCAGAAATGAGGATTTCTGATAGATCGCCGTTCCGGCCACGCAGGAAAAAAGAAACCCCAGCAGCCCGGACGTCATCATCGGCTCGAAAATGACCGGCACCTTCTGCGTCTTGATCTTGCGCGGCTTGAGCTGACGCACCGTCCGTTCGACGGCCGTCCGGGCGATCTGCTCGGGCCGTTCGAGCGCCTCGAAATGCGATTGCGAGGAGAACCAGAAATCCTCGACCATGTCGTCGGTGGCTCCGGCCTGCAGGCCGACGCTCAGGCTGCAATAGGATTTTTGGAACCGGCCGAGAAAACCGTTCGAGCTGGCCAGGACGGCGGTGCCGTCGTTGGTGACGAAGCTCGCTCCGTGGGAATTGGTGATTCTCTTGTCGGCCAGGGCGATCCGCTCGGTCTCGAGGGCCAAGCCGATCTTGGTCTTGGAATCCAACCGTTCGATCTCCGGATCGTAAATCGAGAGCGCCGCGGAATCGACGCTCCGTTTCGAGAGCGTGGGCAAGCCCGAGAACTCGTCCCGGCTGGACAGCTCCGCCCGTTGGACCGCGTTGCGGATCAAACGCTTGAGCGTTTCTTCGTCCAGATCGGAGGAGGAAGCGAAGGCGGTCTTTTTGTCCTTGATGATCCGCAGGCCCATGGACCGCGACCCGGCTTCGACGAGGTTCTCGATCTCGCCGAGGCGGACGTCCACGCTGAATTCCGTCCCGTCGCCGACGCCGACCTCGATCTCGTCCGCGCCGCAGACCCGGCCGAACCGGACCAGGCTCTCGGCCAGAGCGAGTAGGTCGTCCCGGCCGGCCGTCGGCTTCATCCGAGCCCTCCCACGGTCATCTTCGAGATCTTGAGGGTCGGGCAGCCGTCCGTGACGGGGACGTCCTGGCCTTCTTTGCTGCACGTTCCGGTCTGGAGACCGAAGGTCAGGTCGTGACCGACCATCTCGATCTTATTGAGGATGTCGACATTCGAACCGATGAGCGTCGCCTGCTTGACGGGCGCGGTCAGTTTTCCGTCCTCGATGAGGAAGCCCGAGCTGACCGAGAAGGTGAACTTTCCCGAGTCCTCGACCTGGCCTCCCTGGAACTTATCGGCGTAGAAACCTTTCTTCACCGAGCGGATGATCCCGGCGGGATCAGACTCGCCTTTCTCGATATAGGTGTTGGCCATGCGCGGAAGGGGGATGTCGCTGTAGTCCTGGCGGCGGGCGTGACCGGTCAGCGGCATCTTCATCAGGCCGGCCGAAAGCCGGTCTTGGAGCAGGCCTTTGATCACGCCTTTCTCGATGAGGAGGGTCTTCCGGGGCAGGGTGCCTTCGTCGTCGATATTGTAGGATCCGCGGAACGCGGGGATGGTCGGATCGTCGTAGATCGTGATGAGGTCCGAGCCGATCTTCCGCCCGAACTTGTCCCAGAAGACCGAGGTCTTCTTGCGGTTGAAATCCGCTTCGAGAAGATGGCCGACGGCCTCGTGGATGAGGACGCCGGCGTGTCCGGGCGACAGGACCACCGGCATCTCGCCCGCGGGCGCCGGCCTCGCTTCGAGCAGGTTCAAGGCCTCTCGAGCCGCCTCCGTCCCGATCCGCCGGGGCGTCAGCGCCGAAGCGAAATATTCGAGGCCGACCCGGCCGCCGCCGCCGGAGAACCCGTATTCGCGGAGGCGGCCCTTCTCGGCGATCGCGAGGCAGGTCAGCTTGACGAGCGGCCGGGCGTCGGTGACGAGAAGCCCGTCGGAATTGGCGATCATCACGTATTGGATCGAATCCTGGAGCGCGGCCTTCACTTTTTTTACGGCGCGGGAGGATTTTTGGCAGGCGGCATAGGCCTCCTTCACCAGGCCGATCTTCTTTTCGAGCGGCGCCCGGTGCAAACCCTCGCGGACACGATAGACATCGCGGGCAACCGGCACGGCCTTGAGATCGACGACCTTGACCGTGGTCGGCGAGGCGGCGATGGCGGCGGCCGACAGGGCCGCCCGCCGGATCTTGTCGAAGGCCAGGTCGTTCGTGTAGCCGAAGCCCGTCTTCTCTCCGGACACGACCCGGATGCCCATCCCCAGGCTGATGCTCTCGGCGGTCTCCTTGATGATGTCCTCTTCCATGAGAACGAAACTGTACGCGCGGTATTCCAGGAAGACCTCGGCGAACCGGCCGCCGCTCGATTGAGCGATGCCGAGCGCCCGTTGGAGATCATCATGGGATAGGCGGAAATGGTCCTCGAAAGGAATCCGCGGGCATATCGTTGGATCGGGTTGTCTAGCGGTCATCGGGATTCAAAGCACGATTTTTGCATAAACGCGAACCGGACGCAATCTATTTGCCCGGGGCCGTCGAGGAGCGGCGGTCCGCTCTCGATTTTTTCAGGTAAGGGACGATCAGGATGAGGAGGCTGAGGAATCCCAGGCCGTACTCCCAGAGATTGGTGATCAGGTGGATGCCGATTCCGGAAAGCAGCGCCAACCGCGTGTCGTAAGCCATAAGCCGGAAGGCCAGGACCCAGGCGGATTCCCACGTGCCGAAACCGGCCAGACCCTTGACCGGCAGGAGGGAGGTCATCTCGGCGCCGGTGATGCCGAGGATCATCTTCCAGAAGCTCAGGTCGGGGAGGCCGAGGCCATGGCTGCGGAGGAGGGCGAAGAGAAGAGCGAAGAGCGAGAGGTATTTACCCAGGCGGATGGCCAGGGATAAAAAGAACATCGGGACGAAGATCCTTCGGGACCGTATCGCTTCCAGCTGAACGACCGTCGCTCGAAGGGCCTCGACGGAGCGGATGGCCTTCTCGTTCCGGTCCGCCTTGATCGCCGTGAGGAGGGCGCGATAGGCCCCAACGGCCAAACGGCCGATCGGGACGATCTTCCAGAGCACGACGAAGAAGCCGAGAAAATAGACGGCGGCCAGGGCCAACCAAACCGGGACCGAGATCCCCGCCGTTCCGAAGCCGACGAGGAGGACGGCCAGGACGACTAATGGACCGAGGGTCAGGAGGTCCAGGACTCCTGAAACGACGAACGTCGAGGCCGCGCTCTCAAAGGAGAAGCCCAGGCGCTTGTTGAGGACATAGATGTACGAGAGGGACCCTATCCGCGCCGGCAAGAGGTCGATGAAGCTGTTGCGGATGAAGGTGACGAGAAACATGTTGGGCCAACTGATCGAATGGGGCTGGAGGAGCCATTTGTAGCGCCAGGCGCGCAGCCAGGTCGCCAGAAGGCTGACCCCGATGTAGACGAGAAGAGCGGGAATGTAAATTTTTTTGAGCGTTTGAGCAATGTCCGCGGTCTTGACCCGGGACAGAAGGAAGGCGATGAGGAGGACGGAGAGGAGCGCGGAAACGGCGACATAAACGGTCCGGCTCTTCGTCACGGCCGTATCTTCGCATAAATCGAAGGAGGGTGACAAGCCGGGAAATGTTTGGGGCGGGCCGGTCGATATTGAGAATAGGCGGGGTTCATGATATTCTTTTTTTCATTCCATGCGATTCCGCGCGGATCTATTCATGACATCGGGAAGGGAGGTTTCCATGGTTTCGCAATCGTCCGTCAAGATCATCGTCTTTATGATGTTTCTGCTCGTCGGCTTGGCCGCCGTCAAGCCTGCCGCCGCCGCGGAGGGCCCCCCGGCTCCGGCTGGCCTTCGCTGCGAGTATCTGACGAATCCGGAAGGGGTCGACGTCAAGCGGCCGCGCTTCTTTTGGATTCCGGGGCATACGGAGCGCGGGCAGAATCAAACCGCCTATCAGATCCTCGTTTCGACCGATCCGCGGTGCGCCAAAGGAGACGTCTGGGACAGCGGAAAGGTCGCTTCGTCCGAGTTCACCCACATCGTTTACGGCGGAAATGGGCTGACGAGCTCCGCCGATTATTTTTGGAAGGTCCGCTTCTGGGACAAGGACGGAAAGGCGAGCCCCTACGGCGGGGTCGCCCGGTTCAGCACGGGTCTGTTTTCGAAGGAGGAATGGAAAGGGACGTGGATCGGCGGGGCGAACCAGCTCCGCAAGGAATTCCGGCTCGGCGGAGCCGCCGTTCGGGCGAAGGCCTACATCTGCGGCCTCGGCTATTATGAGCTGAGGATCAACGGCGAGAAGGTCGGGACGTATGTCCTCGATCCGGGCTGGACGACGTATGACAAACGGGCGCTGTATGTCGCGTACGATGTGACCCGGATGCTCCGCGCCGGGGGCAACGCCGTGGCCGTCATCCTCGGCGAGGGGTGGTTCAAGTCCCGGGCTTTGCTCCTTCAGATCCAGATCGAACTCGCCGACGGTCAAAAGATCAACGTGGTCAGCGACGGAAGCTGGAAAGCCTCTGTCGGCCCGATCACGGTCGACAGCATTTACAACGGCGAGACCTACGACGCCCGGCTCGAAATGCCCGGCTGGGATGAGCCCGGCTTCGACGATAAAAACTGGAAAAAGGCCGAAACCGTTCCCGGACCGAAAGGCACGCTCTCGGCCCAGATGATGCCTCCGATCAGGGTCATGGACACGCTCGTGCCGCTCAAGATGACCAGTCCGAAGCCCGGCGTCTATGTCTTCGATATGGGCCAGAATTTCAGCGGCTGGGCCCGTCTCCGCGTGTCGGGCCCGGGGGGGACGGAGGTCAAGCTGCGCTTTGCCGAGCTGCTTTATGACACGGGCCTCATCAACCAGGAGAATCTGCGGAGCGCCCGGGCTGAGGACGTCTATATCTTGAAAGGCGAGGGGGAGGAAGTCTACGAACCGCGCTTCACTTTCCACGGATTCCGCTATGTCCAGATGACCGGATTTCCCGGCGTGCCGACGGCCGAAACCCTGCGGGGCCGCGTCGTGTATTCGAGCGTCAAGCAGACCGGCTCGTTCGCCGCTTCCAAGCCCGTCCTCAACGGGCTGCAGCGGATCATCACCTGGGGCCAGAAGACCAACCTCCACAGCATCCCGACCGACTGCAACCAGCGGGACGAGCGGATGGGCTGGATGGGAGACGCCCAGGGCACGGCCGAAGAAGCCATGATGAACTTCGACATGGCCGCTTTCTACACGAATTTCATCCGGGACATCCGCGACGTCCAGGACGAGAAAGGGACGATCACCGACACCGTTCCTCATATCTGGGGCAGCCGGCCGGCCGATCCGGCCTGGGGCACGGCCTATCCGCTGCTGTGCTGGTACATGTACCAGTATTACGGGGACAAGCGGATTCTTGACGAGCATTTCGACGGGCTGAAGAAATACGTCGAATTCCTTCGCTCCAGAGCTGAGAACGGCCTTCTCAAGTTCAGCTCCTACGGAGATTGGGTCGCGATCGACAAAACGCCGGGCGCGCTCGTCTCCACGTTCTATTATTATTACGACGCCAAGATCCTGGCCGATGTGTCGAAGATCCTCGGCAAGGCGGTGGAGGCCAAGTCCTACGGGCAGCTGGCCGAGGAGATCAAGGCCGCCTTTCATAAAGAGTTTTTCGATCCCAAGACCGGAAATTACGGCAACGGGTCGCAGACCGCCAACGCCCTGGCTCTCTTCCTGGAGCTTGCGCCCGCTAACGCGCGAGGCTCGGCCTGGGGAAATCTCTTCGACAATCTGGCCTACAAGAACAATTCCCATTTGACGACGGGCATCATCGGGACGAAGTACATCATGGAGGTCCTGACCCGGTTCGACAATTCCGACCTGGCCTACGACGTCGCGGCGCAGACGTCGTACCCGAGCTGGGGCTACATGATCGAGAACGGCGCTACGACGCTTTGGGAGTTGTGGCAGCGGCGAGAGGGTCCATCCATGAACTCGCACAATCATCCGATGTTCGGGAGCGTCGGAAGCTGGTTGTATAAAGCGCTGGCCGGGATCAATCCGGACCCGCAGGCCGTCGGCTTCGAGAAGGTCCGCATCGAACCTCAGCCGGTCCGCGATCTGATGTACGCGTCGGGCTCGGTGGACACGCTGCGGGGGAGGGTCTTCTCTTCCTGGAAGCGGACGGAAAAGAGTTTCTCTCTCGAGGTCATCGTCCCTATCGGAAGCGAAGCGGACGTCGTGATCCCGAAATTTACCTTCCGGAACCTCGTTCTTAAGGAAGGCGGTAAGGTCGTTTGGGCCCAGAAAAAGTACGTTCCCGGCGTCCCCGGCATTCTGGATGTTCAAGAGCCCAAGGACGGCTCGACCCTGATCCTCAAGATCGGCTCGGGCCGTTATGTCTTCGAGCTGACGGGAAATTGATAGGACGGGGGACACAAGATGGTCAGCCTCGTGAGATTCATTCGATCACGATCTCATCGGTGAAGATCCAGGCCTTGCCGCCGGCGCCTTTGTGCCACGGGGGACACTGGAGGAAGCTGCGCGTCTTGACCTTGACATAGCGAGCTTGTCGCGGATCGAATCCGCAAGCGAAGCGCTCAATGATGGCGCCTCCTTTTTTGGGGTCGGTCTTCCGGGAAAGGGCCCCGACCTGTTCGAAATCCGATCCGTTGTCGGAAACGAGGATATCGACCTTTTCGGGGACCCAGATCCAGGAATTGATGTCCTGGAGGAAATCGAGGGAAACGGAGCGGATCTCCGTGGACTTGCCGAGGTCGGCGACGGCCTCCATCTCCAGGCCTTCGAAACCCAGCCAGTTGCAGTGATAATCGGGGGTGCCTTTGAGGCCGTCCGTCAAAGCTTTCGGGCCCCCGACCGGATATTTTTCGCTCCACGGGGTGGCGATCCGGACCGGCTTGTTCAGTCCGGCATGGGCGACCAGGCCATAGGTCAGGAAACTCGTCAGCTCGATCTGATAGGCTTCCGGCGTCGTTCCGGTTTCGTCCAAGCGGCTGAAACCGAGCTGGTCCGCCCAGAAGACGAATTTCCTCATTCGTTCTTCCATGATTGGATTCGAAAAATCCCCGCTCTTGGCCTTGTCGAACAGGGAATATTTCGGGGTCACGTTGCGCTTAGAGATTTCGAGGATGGCGAACTCGAGGGGAAGGCGGGCCAGCTTGACCCGGCCTTTCAAGACGGTATCGCCGGCCACGGCCGCCTCGGCCTTGTCAAAAAGGCCGGAATAAGTGTCGAGCAGCTTCGGCGTCAGATACGTCCTGATCCCGTCCCAGGGGAAACCGTAGATCCCCAGGTCGCCGCCGGTCCGATCGAGAGCATCATGCATGAGCCGGAGGTAGCGGCGGAGGTATTTTGCCGCCGGTCCGTAGAACCCTTCTAAGAAATCGTCGGTCAAAGCTTCGACGTTTGCTTTCGGATCCCAGAGCAGTTTGGCGATCAGGTATGTCCGGAGCTCGTGGAGCTCGCTCCGCGACGTGGCGCTTCCTTGCTGGAACATCAGGCGGACGCCATTCGACCGGAAGAACTCGATGTTGGGCTGGAGAACGCGAAGGTTCGGAAAAGGGTCGCAGTAGTTGCGGAACTGGACGACGTAGTCCCAGAGGATGATGTTGTCGGTGAGCCGCGACCAATCCCGAATATCCTTTGTGAACGAGGCGTTCAGCGGGTCGATCGCGATCGGACGGCTGCGGTTGCATTCGATCGTGCAGAGCATGATGTTGACGTTCTTCTCCGGCCGGATCCCCGTCGGCGCCTGCCGGGAGTATTGATAGGCCAGGGTCGAAATGATTTTGTCCGGGAATTCGCGGGCGACCCGGTTGACGAAGGCCAGGATCGTGCCGGACGGACCGCCGTATTTTTCGTTCAGGGCGAGGCAGGCCGGGCATTGGCAGGGACTGAATGTGTCGTTCTGGGAAACGGACCAGTAACGGGCCTCGGGCTGGGTCTTCATCCTTTCCCGCAAGGCGGCGACGACGAGCTTGAACACGTCCGGGTTGGTCAGGCAGATCTGGCCGTCGGGAACGCGGAGGCCGTTCTGTTCGGTGAAATATTCAGGGTGGTCGGCGAAATATTTTTCGGGCGGAACGAATGTCCTGAAGGTATGGACCCACAGCCCCCAGTCCCGCTGCCGGACCCTCTGATTGTCGAGCTTGTGCCAGTCGGCGTATCCGTCGTCGACGGCATCGGGCATGAGGACTTCCCGATAGGAAAAAAAGGGGATCTCTTTCCGGTCGATCGGGCCGACCCTGATCGTGGGCCGCCGCGGCGTGATGAGGACGTCCTTGGCGTATCTCCGGCAGCCGAGAGAGTCCTCGAGGAACGC
>JAPKZI010000135.1 GCA_026393865.1 Candidatus Aminicenantota bacterium | reverse complement strand
GAGCCCTATCAGATGCTGGGATTGATCGAGGACGATCTACAGCACGTCCTCGGCCTCGACGTCGAAGGGGTCTTCGCCGCGGAGACGATGTTCGGCTTCCGCAACGAGGCCTGGACGCCATGGCGCTTAGACAACGGCCTCGAAGTCCTCATTTCCGGCCATTTCAAAACGACCAGGGACGCGAACGGCGACACGCTCGTCCATCCCAAGGGCGATCTCTCCGCGCCGCCCTCGGCCCGCTTACCCAAGGACGGATTCTTCTTCGACACCATCGTCCGCCAGGAGCCGATCGATGACGCCAAGCTCGACCCGGCGGACAACCTGGAAGAGTTCGGTCCGATCTCGGACCGCGACCTCGAGTATTTCGACGCGGCTACGAAAGCCGCCGCCAAAACCGGGCGGGCGGTCATCGCCACCTTCGGAGGCCTGGCCTTCGGCGACATCGCCCTCGTCCCCGCGCCCTTCCTCAAATATCCCAAAGGCATCCGCGACATCGAGGAATGGTACGTCTCGACCCTGACCCGGCCGTCCTATGTCCATGCCATCTTCAAAAAGCAGGCCGAGATCGCCCTGGCCAATCTGGAGAAGATCGCCGCCCGGGTCGGCGACCGCGTCCAGGCCGTCTTCGTCTGCGGCACGGATTTCGGCACCCAGCAGTCCACGTTCTGTTCGGCCGATACATTCCGTTCCCTCTACGCGCCGTATTACAAGCAGGTCAACGCCTGGATCCACAAACACACGGCCTGGAAGACGTTCAAGCACTCCTGCGGCGCGGTCAAGACGCTTATCCCGGCGATCATCGAATCGGGGTTCGATATCCTCAACCCGGTCCAATGTTCGGCCGCCGGGATGGACCCCGCCGCGCTCAAGGCCGAATACGGATCCGATCTCGTCTTCTGGGGTGGCGGCGTAGACACCCAGAAGACGCTGATGTTCGGGACGCCGGCCGCCGTGCGCGAGGAGGTCCTCCGCCGCTCCGAGATCTTTGGCCGGGGCGGCGGCTTCGTTTTCAACGCCGTCCATAACATCCAGGCCAACGTTCCCGTCGTGAACGTCACGGCCATGTTCGACGCCTTCCGCGAATTCCACGGCACAAGATAAATGGAGGCATGGACCGGAATTTCTGAGTTCGAGGCATATCCCCATAGCGAGGCAGTCCCATGATGAACCGTAAAGCCTATGTCATCTATGTCTCCATCATCGCGGCCATCGGCGGCCTTCTCTTCGGCTTCGATACGGCCATCATCGCCGGCGCGACCCGCTTCCTCAAGGACCGGTTCGCCTTGACCTCGTTCGGCGAAGGCCTGGCCGTCAGCATCGTCCTCGTCGGCTGCATGGCCGGGACCTGGATCGCCGGCGTCGCCAGCGACCGGCTCGGCCGGAAGCGCTTCCTGCTCATCTCGGCCGTCCTGTTCTTCGTCTCGGCCGTCGGCTGCGCCGTCCCCCAAAACCTGAACCAGTTCCTGGTGTTCCGCTTCATCGGCGGCCTGGCCATCGGGTCGGCCTCGCTCGTCTGCCCGCTTTACATCTCGGAGATCGCCCCGGCCCGGATGCGGGGCGCCCTCGTCTCGATCAATCAGATGACCATCGTCAGCGGCATCCTTCTAGCCTATTTCGTCAACTGGATCCTCGTCGGAGCGGGGCCGTCGAACTGGCGCTGGATGTTCGCCGCGGGGACCGTCCCCGCGGTCATCTTTTTCGGCCTCGTCCTGCGCGTTCCGGAAAGCCCCCGCTGGCTGGTCAAACAGGGCCGGGAGGAGGAAGCCCGTGAGGTCCTGACCCGGATCAACACGGCCGAGGCGGCGGCGGCCGAGGTCCTGAGCATCAAGGACACGCTGTCCCTCGAACAAGGCCGGCTGTCCGAGCTGTTCAAGCCGGGTTTCCGTACGGCCCTTCTCGTTGGCGTGTTCCTAGCCGTCTTCCAGCAAATCACCGGCATCAACGCCGTGATCTATTACTCGCCGCGGTTCTTCGAGACCGCGGGACTGGCCCGGGGCGCGGCCATCCTTCAATCGACGATCGTCGGGATCGTCAACGTCCTCTTCACGATCGTGGCCATCGCTCTCGTCGACCGGATCGGCCGCAAGCCGCTCCTGCTGACGGCCTGCGGGGGCATGGGCGTCTCGTTCATCCTCCTCGGCGCGGCCTTCAAATTCCAGCTTTTCTCGGGCGGGCTGGTCCTCGTTTTCACCCTCCTCTACGTCGCCTTTTTCGCCATGGCCATGGGGCCCATCGTCTGGGTCGTCATCGCCGAGATCTTCCCGACGCGCATCCGCGGCCAGGCCATGGCTATCGCCACGGTCGCCCTCTGGGCCGCCGATTTCGCCGTGTCGCTGTCGTTCCCGGTGATCGCCGACAAGCTCCACGAATCGTTCGCCTTCTGGCTCTACGCGGGAATGTGCGTCATCGACTTCCTCTTCATATGGTTCGTCCTGCCGGAGACGAAAGGCCGGACCCTCGAAGAGATTGAGCGCCGTTGGTTGAAGCCCGGATCTATTTCGGAACGATGACCACGGTCTGATTGAGCGTCGGGGCCGTGACGGGGTAGACAACGTCCCGCCCGCCGGCTCGCGCCTGAATGTAATATTCGATGTCCTTATCGACCGCCGGGACGATCACGGAATAGACGCCGCGGGCGACCTTTTGGAGCGGAACCGCCTGGAACTTCCCCTTCCCCAATTCGCGCCAATGGAGCGCCGCGTCCTGGGGCGGATCGTGGGCCAGGATGATGACCTTCAGTTTCAGGTTCTCGCCGACTTCGAGGCTCGTCCGGACCGAGGGCACAAAGATCCGCAGAGTGCCTTCATATGCGTTCGACAGCCGCGCCCTCGGCGGCAGATCCGCGTTCAATAAACTTTTGAGCTCCTCGCCCGGCTTCTCGATCGAACCGGGCAGATTGTGCTGTTCCCAGTTGGCGATCGTCCCAAGCTCGCCGGTGTTGCCGACCGTGGCCAGGAGACCGTTGAAGATCGCCTGCAACGAATCGACCATCCGGATGCGGAGCGGGAGGAGCGATTCCTGGATGAGACCCTCCTTTTTGTTCGGGTCTTTTTCGGCCTTAGCCTTTTCGAGGACGACGTTGAACTCGGCCCAGAGACACTGATAATGCGCGATCTCTCTCATGTATTCGAAATTCTTCAGCCAGTAGTCGAAGCGCTCGAGAAAGCCCTTTCCGCTGACGCGCGGCCGCAACGCGGCCAGCTCGCTGACGAACCCGAAGGCCTTCTCGACCTCGGCCCAGGGCCGCTTGTCGGGAGCGATGCCGCCCGGACCATTCGTCCAGTTCACGGGGATTGGCAGCTTTCCATCGATCCGGGTGAAGATATCGGCAATTTCCCGGTCGGCCGCCCGGCCGAACTGGTTCTTGGCCCAGTCGAGATAAAAATCGGCGGCAGCGAGGAACCGCGGCGTCTCCGGCCAATCCGCTTCATAATCAAGCACTTTGGGACCGCCGCAATTGATCTTCTGGAGATATTTTTCACCCGTCTTCGTCTTGCCCTCGATCACGAACCCCGCCATCGACGGATAATGGATGCGGTCGCCGAGATCGATCGCCAAGCGGCCGCCGACGACATCGACGTTCTTGAAAACGAGATCGAGCGCTTTGAACCGCCCGGCGCGCTCGAAAATGTCCAACTTCTCGACCACTTTCTGTCCTTGGATGATCACATCGAAGACCCGGGCGCTCTTCCGGTCGAATTCGCTTTCGCAAAATTTCAGCGTGACCGCGTAAGTTCCGTCGGGGACGAGTAGATGGTATCCGTACATCCTGTCGCAGATGTCCTTGTAGACGGCCTCTTCCTTCGTCCCCGCGACGCCATGCTCCGCCGAGCTCACATATTGGCCGTTAATGGGGCCGACCAGCCCCTTGAAGTCGGCCGGCAGCGAGTTCCAGCTCTGGTCCCAGGCCGCCCTGGC
>JAPKZI010000100.1 GCA_026393865.1 Candidatus Aminicenantota bacterium | reverse complement strand
TCGGGCCGGCAGGCTTCGACGGCCCGTTCAACGCTCTCCGGGACGGTGACGTCCACGTCCGGCAGGTCCACGGGAACGACCCCGGGGAATATCTTGACGATCTCGGTCCCAAGCTGGCCCTGGGAGCCGATGAGCAGTGTTTTCATGAGGAAACCTCGCCATTTTATACCATGAATTCAGCTTCCTGTTAAGCTGAAAATGAAGAACCTCCAGATCTCGCGGAGCTTTTGTCTCGCGGCCGGCGTCCGGCGGATGAGATAGCCCGCGGTGAAGAATAAAAGACGGAAAAGATAGCCACAGACGGAGAAAATCCTGACCAATCCATAGGTGAAAGCCCCGCGATCTTTTCGGATATAATGATAAAGCATCCGAAGCCACTTGGTGTTGACTTCGGCATAGACTGTTCGATAGGTAACTCCGTGAAAATGAACGACTTTAGCTTGAGGAAAATAGGCCAGCCGGAATCCTTCGCGCTTCATCCGCCTGCCCCAGGACAGGTCTTCGGCGTAGAAAAAATAGTCCTCATCCAACAGGCCGATGCGCTCGACGACCGCTCGCCGGATCGTCAGGCAGCCTCCGGAGAGCCATTCGACCGGGACGAGCCCCTCTTTTTCGGCGAACGCGGCCTGCTCGATGAAGAAGCCTCTGGCCCGCAGGGGAAAGACCTTGAAGAGAAAGAAGAAGTAATTGAACATCGTCCGGGCCGTGGGCAGATACCCGCCCGTCCCCACCTGGAACCGGCCGTCGGACAGGACGAACGCCGGTCCGACGGCGGCGAGGCCTGGATTCTCTTCCATGCAGGCGGCCATTTTCTCGATGGCCCGCTCGATGATGACCATGTCGGAATTGACCAGCGTGATGAGATCGGAGCGCCCTTCACGGACGATCTGTTCCAGGGCCATGTTGTTGGCCTTGGGAAAACCGAGGTTTTCGCGGTTGCGGATGAGCCGGACGGCCGGGAAGTCGGCGCCGACCATGTCCGGGGAGCCGTCCGCGGAGCCGTTGTCGACGACGAAGATCTCGAAGTCGACAGCCGAAGGCGAAGTCTGGCTATAGACGGATTCCAGGCATTCGCGCAGGAAATCCCGGGCGTTCCAAGTGACGATGACGACGGAAAGCCGCGGTACGCGTTTCGGTTGACCGTTCGTGTCCATGGCTTTATAATTACTAGAAATCACCCTATTTTACCAGCGAAAAATGTCAAAGCGTACTGGGCGGGGTCGTGATAGAAATGAAAAAGGCGGAAAGCGGCGATGACGTCGATCACCAGCAAAGCAAGGATCAGGGCGGCGAATAGGACCCGCCGCGCGGACCGCGTCTTGATCCCGGAAAAAAGGTATTTCAGCCCCACGGCCATAAGAACCGCGATCGCGCCGAGGGCTGGAAACAACAAACGTCCCTGAGGTTGAGTGTATGTCAGATTATAATAATAAACCGCGCCGAAGGTTGCGAGCAGAGCGACGATCAGCAGCAAGGTTATGAAGTCTCGTAATTTCTTTTTTATCAATGAGATAATAGCGCCGGAAAAACCGGCTAGAAAGACCGCAAGATAAAAGAGCAAATTGGGGTCGCGTCTACATTTTCCACTTTTTCCCGGTATATTGTAGACGCGACCCCGCTTTATTTTTTAAAACTTCGGCCTGATCGTCACCTTCACTTTGATCGAGCGCGTCGGGCCGGAAGCGTCCTTCTCGACGAAAACGAAGTCGTAGGCTCCGCTGAATCCCGGGCCTGGCATCCAGGAGAAAGCGCCCGTGCGCGCATCGAGCGTCGAGCCGATGGGCAGGGGCCGGAGTTCGCCGCCCGCGACGAAATAGCCGGAATACTTATCGGCTTCCACCCCTTCTCTCATGCCTGACTGCCGCCCATCTTCCCCCCCTTTTCTAAAGGGGGGTGTGGGGGGATTATACCGCTCGCCTAGACCTTTCCCCGCCGTTTCATTCCCGGCTTGATGCGCTTGAGCCGGATCCAGAGATATTCGGATGAGTTCGAGCTCGCGCGTCTGAATATGGAACAGGCCGTAATGATCCGGCGCCAAGGCCGTGGGCGCCGCCTTCAGGTCGAATCCGGTCTTCACCCCCACCGGTTCGAACGTCATCGGCAGGTTGAGGATGTCAGCCGCAGAATACAATGGAGTGGCGTGAGTGTATGAGATCCCTCGCAATGCCCGGGACGACTCTTTGAGTCGTATTTCTGACGCCCCCACCACCCCGGGCGCCGGCGTTCCCACATTCAGGACGGTGAAAAACCGGCTTCCGATCCCGTCGTTGTTGCCGCCGTTGTCCGTCACGACCCACTGGATGGCATGCACCCCGTTCGTGAATTTCGTCGCGTCCAAATAATAATACCCGACCGGCCCTCCCGAATTGTTCAAGCCCGGGAAGGCGTCGGCGACGTCTTTTCGGTATTGGTTATACGTCGGATGGCCCAGGTTCTGCCCGTCGACCCAGACGTCGATCGTGGAACCGTCCTTGGGGATCATGTTCGGCAAGGGCGTAAGCGCCCAGGCATAGTTGATATACGCGCTGCCCGAAACGGCCCCGCCCTGAACCGGCGTGTCGATCGTCCCGAACGGCTTGACGGCGTGGGCGTTGTCGCAGAAGATCGATTTCGTTCCCAGCAGAGCGTTGTTCCCTTCCTTGTCATAAGCATAGGCGTATAGCTTATAAGGACCGTTGCCATGGTTGGGAAGCATGTTGGTAAGCATCATATAACCCCATCCGGCGAAGGACCTCAACGGGTAATTGCCTCCTAAACGCCAATCCCCTTCGATATCCGGCCGCGCCCCTTCGACAAAGACGGCGTCGCCGATAAAGACCAGCCCGGAAGGCTCACCGGCGACAGGATCGCGGTAGATCTTGACGTTGGCCACTTCGACATCGTCCAAGGCCCAGCCCGTCACCGGAACCGCGCCCGTGATCCCGGACGTGCCGTTGAGGGGCGTGTCGAAATATCCGAAGGGAGGATTCGTCACTCCGAGCGTATAGACCCGTAAGACGACATCGATCCACTTCGGCGAACCGGCCGCGTTGGGATCCGAAATCTTGATCTTTCCGGAATGATAACTGCCCCATTCCCCTCCCGTCAGGCCCGTCGCGTCGACGCCGACCTGGATCACCCCATTGCCCGCGCCGGACGCCGGGGTGATCTTGATCCAAGTCTGGTCCGCAACGGCCGTCCAATTCAAGGTCCCCGGGCCCGTGCCGGTGATCAGGACAGTCTGGTTTCTCGTGGCGACCCCTCCGGAGGCGATGGCGGAAAACTGGAGGCTGCTTTTATTCACCTGCAAGGAAACGAGGACAGGCGCGGCGGTCATCTTGAGGACGAAGGATTCCGATCCTTGTGTGTCATAGGCGCCGTCGGTCACCGGGAATCCGGTCGAGCCAAAACCGGTCAGATAAATATTGCCGCTGCCGTCTATGGTCATACCTTTAGCGGTGTCCTCGTAGGATCCGCCGATGAACGTAGAGTATAAGAGGTTCGATCCGGACGCGTTGAGCTTCGATACGAAAACCTCCCGCCCGCCTCTGACCGTGGCGATATAGCCGGGAACGATCGGAAAATCCGAGGAACTCGTGGTTCCGGACATGTAGGCGTTTCCGGAACCGTCAATGGCGATGCCGATGCCGTAGTCTTCATCTGCCCCCCCCAAATAAGTCGCGTAGAGAAGACTCGACCCCGTGTCATTCAACTTGGCCACGAACGCATCGGTGGCCCCGTTGTAGGTCGTGTCCCAAGCCCCTGAGGTCATGGGAAAATTGTTCGACACCGCCGTTCCCACGACGTAAGCGTTCCCGCCGCTATCGACGACGATGGCGTTTCCCCAATCGGAGTTTCCTCCCCCCAAGTATGTGGAGTAGACGATCCCGCTCCCGGCCGGGTTGAGCTTGGTGACGAACGCGTCCCTGCCGTCGAGGCCGATGTCATAGGCGCCCGCCGTCACGGGGAAATCGGCGGATCTCGTTTCTCCCGTGACATACAGGTAACCCCCATTATCCAACGCTATCCCCCTCGGAATATCGACACTCGATCCGCCCAGAAAGGTGGAATAGACGAGGCCGGTCCCCGACGCGTTGAATTTGGCTACGAAGCCGTCCCCGCCCGTCAATGTTCCCGTTTCGTTGAAAGATGGATCGAAGGCGCCGGCCGTCGTCGGAAAGTCCGCGGACCGGGTCCAGCCCGCCACATAGGCACTGCCCGAATTATCGACGGCGATGCGATTTCCACAATCGTCGTAGAGAGAGCTGTAATAATAATATTCGCGATAATCGGGTTCGGCTCCGCTCCCTCCCAGATATGTCGAGTAAACGAGGGCCGAACCGGCCGGGTTGAGCTTCGTCACAAAACAATCCCCGCCGGCCGAATCGCCGCCGTTGTAGGTCATATCGAAAGCGCCGGCCGTGACGGGAAAATCGGCGGACTTTGTGGCCCCTATCACGTAAGCGTTTCCGGAGCCGTCGACGGCGATGCCGAGGCCGCTATCTTCGGCGTTGCCGCCGAGAAAGGTGGCGTATAACACTCCGGACCCGGAGGCGTTGAGCTTCATCACGAACGCGTCGTAATAGCCGCCGTTGTGGCTCGTGTCGAAAGCTCCCGCCGTCGTCGAGAAATCGGAATACGTGCTTCCGGTGATAAAAGCGTTGCCGCCACTGTCCACGGCGATCGCTTTGCTGTAGCAAGACCCGCTTCCGCTCAGGAACGTCGAATAAATGACCGGGTCGATGATGAGGTCGGCGTCTTTGCGATAAGGGCCGACCGCGAAACTAACCGCTTGATCCAGGCCGAGCCGGTAAACCGCCTCGACATTCACCTTTTTGCCGTCGAGAATTTGATAACACGACGGCGCGTCCTCGATCATCTTCTCCGTACCGATCCGAACTTCGAGCTGTCCGGATCCGTTGACGCTCAGGCCGTCCGCGCCGCCATATTTCAATTGGATGGCGGCCGGATCGGTCCCGGCCTTGACCAGATATTCGTTCTTGATCCGTTTGCCGTTGCCGGCGACTAAGAGATTTATGCCGGGATAGAGTTCTCGATAAAGGATTTTTTCGTAAGCGGCTGCCTCACCCACCCATTTGGATGGATCGCTCCCGCGCAAATAATTGAACTTGGCGGAAGTGATCTTTTCACCGCTGATCTTGGTCTTTTGGCCGGCTCCGACAAAGCCGACGCGGAGCTCTTCGCGGCGTGAGGGGAGCGGCGCTCCTGTCTCGGTATTCTTTTGTTCGTTCCCGACGAACTGATAAACGATCTCGTTCGCGCTAAAAAGGACGTCCGCCTGGGGAGTTTTGACCTGGAACTTCACCTCGGCTGCAGCTTGCCCCTTGTTCTCGACGAAATACAAAGGCAGGTCATCGAGCCGCTGAAT
>JAPKZI010000224.1 GCA_026393865.1 Candidatus Aminicenantota bacterium | reverse complement strand
CTTCTTGGCCGGAGGCGGAGGAGGCGGAGGGGGAGGCGGTGGGGGGGCCAGGAAGGCGCTCGTGATCTCGATCGTCGGGAGATTGCTGGTCGAAAGGAGCGGGATCACGATGAGGACGCCCGCGAGCGCCAGGTGAACGATGAAGGCGACGGGAAGAGCGAACGCTTTCCGCATCGCTGACTTTTCTGTAACAATGAACGAGTCCCGGAAAATGTCGGGGATCTGGCCGGCCGTTTTCGCCTGCGGCATGACCTTGGGTTTGGCCTGCGGCTTGGGTTGTTCAGCCATGTTTTACCTCATCCATACAGACATGTAATGGTTCGGATAAAGTATAAAATAAAATAAATTTTTTGACAAGGGCTTTCTAAAATAATTATTTTCGGAAGCCTTTCGTTTTGGGGAAGATCTTCGTCCAGATGAGCACGATCGGGCAGGACATGAAAATCGTCGAATAGACGCCTTCGATCGAGCCGATCAGCATGCAGAAGGCGAAGTCGTTGATGACCTTGCCCCCGAAGAGGAACAGGGCTCCGACCGTGAGGAAGACCGTGCCCGTGGTGATGAGCGTCCGGCCCAGGCACTGGTTGAGACTCAAGTTCATGATGGTCTCGAGAGGCTCTTTGCGCTTGGCCTTCTGGTTCTCCCGGACGCGGTCGAAGATGACGATGGTGTCGTTGATCGAAAACCCGACGATGGTCAGCAGGGCGGCGATGATGGGCAGGTTGATCTCGCGGCTGGTGAAGGAGTAGAAGCTCACGGTGATCAGAACGTCCTGGGCCAGGGTGAAGATGGCGGCGACGCCGTATTCGAGCTTGAAGCGGAAGGCGATGTAAACGAGCATGCCGATGAGCGACCAGATGACGGCCAGGGTCGCCTTGCGCCGCAGTTCCGCCCCGGCCTGCGGACCGACGGTCTCCCGGCTGACGACGGTCAGCTTGCCGAGGAAGGTCTTATCCTTGAGGAAGGTGAGGACCTCGGGCTTGAGTCCGGCCTGGGCGACTTCCCCGTAGTCGGTGAAAATGCCTTTGTCGTTCCGGAGCCGGAGGATACTCTCGGTCAGGGCCGGGGCATCGGCGGCGAACGGCGTCGTGAAGAGGGCCGTCAATCCCCGGGAGTCGATATTGTTCAGGTCGATGAGCCCGCGGCCGAGCTCGGCCGCGCCGTCGTTCCCCTTCAAGGCGGCGATGACCTGGTCGGCCAGCTTCTGATGGGCTTCGAGCTCCTGCTGCGAGTCGGCGGCTTTGATGACCTGCGTCGTCCGGATCTGGAATTCTTTCCCGGCCTTGCCGGCTTCCTGGATGGAGCTGTTGCCCAGGCCGACATCCCTCAGGGTCTGGCGGATGTCGTTGACGGACATGGGCGTTTTATAGATGACCCGGATGAGCGTCCCGCCGCCGAAATCGACGCCCAGTTTCAAGCCGTTCCCGAAGAGGATGTTGATGAGTCCGGCGAGAATGATGAGAAAGGTGAGGGCCAGGGCGTGATACTTATACTTCAGAAACTTGATATGGGGGGTTTTGAAGAGTTCGAGGGGCATGGTCAGATACTCAACTTTTTGGTGTTTTTAGTGTGGGTGGCGTCGAAGATCCAGTGCGAGACGAAGACCGCCGTGAAGAGGTTGGCGCAGAGGCTGACGATCAGCGTCACCGCGTAGCCCTTGATCGGCCCGGTCCCGAACTGGAAGAGGAAGACGGCCGAAATGATCGTCGTCAGGTTCGAATCGAAGATGGCGCTGAACGCTCGGGAGAATCCGAGGGAGATGGAGTTCATGACGCTTTTGCCGAGGGCCATTTCCTCCCGCATCCGTTCGAAGATCAGGACGTTGGCGTCCACGGCCATCCCGATGCCGAGGATGATGCCGGCGATGCCGGGGAGGGTCAGGGTGGCCTTGAAATAGGCCAGCGCGCCGAACAGGATGACGACGTTCAGGATCAAGGCTACGATGGCGTTGACCCCGGACAATTTGTAATAGACGATCATGAAGGTCATCACGGAAAGGATGGCGATCAGTCCGGCCAGCAGGCCGGCCTTGACCGAGTCGGCCCCGAGCGAGGGCCCGACGATCCGGGTCTCGAGGGTCTTGATCCCTGCCGGCAAAGCGCCCGACCGGAGGATGAGGACGAGGTCGTCCGCCTCCTCGATGGTGAAATGACCTTGAATGATACCGCTGTCGGAGATCTGGGCGTTGATGTTCGGGTACGACTGGACCTTCTTGTCCAGGATGATGGCCAGCGGCTTATTGATATTGGCGCCCGTGACTTTTTCGAACCGCGAAGCGCCGTCCGGCTTGAGCTGGAAGGAGACGGCCGGTCCGCCGTATTCATCCTGGGAGCGGCGGACCAGACTGAGGTCCTTGCCGGTGATGGCGGCGACTTTTTCGACGAGATAGAAGCCTTCGGCCCGGCGCTTGGGATCGCCTTTGAGGACCTCCATGTCCTCGGGCACCTTGTCGCCGAACTCCTTGAGAAGCGTCGCTTCGTCGGCGGCGGGACCCGCCTTGACCAGCTTCCATTCGAGGATGGCCGCTGTCTTGATGATGTCCTGGATGCGCTCCGGGTTATCGACCCCCGGCAGCTCGACGATGAGCCGCTCTTTGCCGTAGCGTTGAATGATGGGCTCGGCGACGCCGAACTGGTCGACGCGGTTGCGGATGGTCTCGACGGACTGGTCGACGGCCTGTTCCTTCATCGCGTTCAAGGCGAGGGGCTTGAGTGTGACCGTGGTCGACGTCCCGGCGAAGATATAATCCCAATCCCGGAGATATTGATCGAGTTGGTCCTTGACCTTTCCTTCCTGATCGGGTGTGGTTCCCTGGATGGTGAACTTCCCCGGCGCTTCCCTCGTCACGATCGTGAAGGTGATGGAGTTCTTTTTGAAGAGATCCTGGAGCCGGAGGATCTCCTGGTCGGTTTCCATGGTCACGGCGTCGTCGGTCATGACCTGCATCACCAGATGGATGCCGCCTTTGAGGTCCAGGCCGAGCTTGATCTTGTCCTTGATCGGATAGGAGATGACGATCGCCCCGATCAGGATGACGGCGGTCAGCAGGATTTTCCAGCGCAGTCCTTTTTTCATGATGACCCTTATCCTAGAGAATTCGCGGACTTATTCTGTTTTTTCGGGAGCGGTCTCGGAGGCGAGAATGACGCCGATGGCGCTTTTGGTGATGTCGATTTTAACATTGGCCGCGACCTTGAGCTCGATGCGGTCCTTCTGAACGCCCATGACCGTGCCGTAGATGCCGCCGGTCGTGATGATCCGGCTGCCGGGCTTCAGGTTCTCGACCATCTCCAGGTGTTTCTTCTGCTTCTTGCGCTGGGGCATGATGATGAGCAGATAGAAGATGACAAAAACGAGGATGAAAGGAACGAGGGCCGTCAGGAAATTGCCCTGGGCGACCGCCGGCCGGCCGGGCTGGCCGCCCGCTTGCTGGGCGAGGAGGAGAAACGCGCCTAGAATCATGATGTGCCATCCTTTAATTTATTTAAAATGCTTTCTTTAAGCGATTTGAACGAATTTAAATGTATAGATTGCCGTATTTTACGAAAGTTGTCAAGATAAAAGTGGAGATTGTGGATGGAATTGAGGACGGCCGAGCCGATCTCCTGACGTTCGAAGAGATGGCGCAGGTAGGCCCGGGAATGGGTCCGGCAGGTGTAACAGGCGCAGTCCTCGTCCACCGGCCGTTCGTCCCGGGCGTACTTCCGGTTCTTGATGACGAGCGGACCGCGGCCGGTGAAGAGCATGCCGTTGCGGGCGTTGCGGGTGGGGAGGACGCAATCGAACAGGTCCACCCCTCTTTCGACGGCCTCGAGAACATCTTGGATATAGCCCATCCCCATGAGGTAGCGCGGTTTGGCCTTGGGCAGGAGGCCGTCGCTTCGCTCCAGAATCTCGAAGAGCTGAGTTTTCGCCTCGCCGAGGCCCAGACCGCCGATGGCGTATCCTTCGAAGTCCAGGGCGAGGAGCTCTTCCGTGCTCTGTCTCCGCCGTTCCCATGTGACGCCGCCCTGGGTGATGCCCCACAGCAGCGAGGGGGATTCTTTCTTCCGGAAATGTTCCCGCGCGCGCTTCGCCCACCGGCTCGTGGTCGCCACGGAATCCTTGACCTGATCGTCGGGCGAAGGGTAGGGGACGAAGTAGTCCAAGACCATCATGATGTCCGAGCCCAGCCCCATCTGGATGTCGACGACGTCCTCGGGCGTCAGAAAATATTTCGTCCCGTCGAGGTGGGAAGCGAAGGACACCCCGTCCCACTTTACCTTGGCCAGGGGAGACATGCTGTAGATTTGAAAGCCCCCGCTGTCGGTCAGGATCGGCTTGGGCCAGGAGATGAATTTATGCAGACCGCCCATGGCCCGGACGGCGTCGAGGCCGGGCCGGAGGAACAAATGGTAGGAGTTCGAGAGGAGGATCTGCGCGCCGAGGGCTTCGATCTCCTTATGGGGGAGGGCTTTGACCGCTCCTTGGCTCGCGACCGGGGCGAAGGCGGGAGTCTCGATCGGGCCGTGCGGCGTGGGGATGATTCCCGCCCGGGCCGAAGACGACGGATCGGAGGCGGCGACGGAGAAAGACGTTCTCATGGAGCGAACCGGAAGTAAATGACATCGCCGTCGCGGACGATGTACTCCTTGCCTTCGAGGCGGATGACGCCCTTTTCTTTAGCCGCGTGGAGCGATCCCAGAGGAAGCAGGACCTCGTAGGGGATGACCTCGGCCCGGATAAACCCTTTTTCGATATCCGAATGGATCGCGCCGGCGGCCCTGAGGGCCGTGGAATGGCGGCGGATCGGCCAGGCTCTGACCTCGTCCTTCCCGACCGTGTAAAAGAAGATCGTCTCCATGAGCCCGAGGGCGGCCGGGAAAAAGCGGCCCGGCGTCGGCTCGGACAGACCGTATTCCGCCTGGAAGACGCGTTTGTCCTCTTCGTTGTCGATCTCGAGGATCTCCCGCTCGATCTTCCCGCAGAAAGCGAGGACGGCGGCGCCCTTCCGGCCCGGGGCGTGGTCCCGTTCCAGGTCGTGAAGGCGGCCGATATCGGACTCGTCGGCGTTGATCACATGGAGGATCGGCTTCTGGCTGAGGAAAGCGAAGGCTTTGAGTTGTTTTTCCTCGGCCTCGGTCAAGGCGAATTCCCGGAGGGGCCGGCCGTCGCCGAGATGCTGATGAAGGCGGGCGAGGAGGTCGCATTCTTTCTCGCCCTCGGGATTCTTGGCCTTTTTGAGGTCCTTTTCGAGCCGCTCCAAACGGGCTTCGATCGAGATCAGGTCGGCCAGGAGCAGCTCCTCCTCCATCGTCCGGATGTCGTCCTTCGGAGCGATGGCCGGCTTGGCGTGCGGGATCTGATCGTCGTGGAATCCCCGGACGACGTGGATGAGGCCGTCCGCCTTCCGCAGGGCGTTGAGGAAAACGCTGGTCTTGACCTCGCCATAGGAAATGCCGGCCAGATCGATGAAGTCGAGCGACGCGGCGACCTTTTTCTTTTCGGGATACAATCCGCCGAGCCCGTCCAGCCGGGCGTCGGGGAGGGGACACATCCTTTCGTTCGGCTCCCGTCGGCCGTCCTCGTAGGCGGTGACCTCGGCGCGGGCGCCCGTGAGAATATTAAATAAGGTAGTCTTGCCGGTCTTCGGGTAGCCGAAGAGGGTGAAATTCATGGGTTCAGTATACAGGAATTCGTCGACGAAATTAAATCGCCCTTGTTTTGGATTTGGATTTGGATATTGATACGTTCGACGGCGCCAAACCCCGATTTTTTAAATCGGGGTAAAAAAGCGCCGCTCAGTATTAACCCTGAGCATACCCCGGGCTTCAGCCCGGGTAGTCAAATGGGTTGATGATTTTACGCTTTTAGGCTATAGTATCCCTCTTTTAGGTGACCGATGAACGACGAACAGGCCAAAGGCCGGGAAAAAAAGAAGCGGGAGAAGAGCCTCTTCCGCGAATACTTCGAGCTCATCGCCGAAACGGCCGTGTTCGTCTTCTTCGTCATGACCTTCGTCGTCCAGGCCTTCCAGATCCCCACCGGCTCCATGGAGCCGACCCTCCTCATCGGGGATTTCCTACTGGTCAACAAGCTGGTCTACGCCAGCACCATCTCGCCCATCGAGGAGACGATCCTGCCTCACAAGCCCATCCGCCGGCAGGACATCATCGTCTTTAAATACCCCAACGATCTGACCAAGGATTTCGTCAAGCGCGTCATCGGCCTGCCCGGCGAGACCCTGGAGATCAAGAACAAGCAGATCTACATCAACGATAAGCCGCTCGAGGAAAAATACAAGGTTCACAACGACAACCAGGTCATCGCCAAGAACGACTATTACCATTACGACGACACGATCCGCGACAACTTCGGACCCGTCACGATCCCCTCCGGGCATGTCTTTGCCATGGGCGACAATCGGGACAACAGCGCGGATTCGCGCTATTGGGGATTCCTGCCGATGACGAACATCAAAGGACGGCCCTGGGTGATCTATTTTTCGTACAACGCGGAAAAGGACGCCTATCAGAAGACGAGCCTCAAGGACCGGCTGAAAAAGCTGGTCAGTTTCCTGCCGAAAGCCCGCTGGGGCCGGATGCTCAAGGTCATCCACTGATCCTCCGTGGGATCAGGCCCGCGAACGATCATCTCTTGATCGCCACGTCCTCATACGAAGAGATCGTCAAGACCGGATTCTCGTCCGCGAAATCCCGTTCGAAAAGCGTTCCCCGGACGAGTCCGTCCATGTCCCTGCCCACGGGCAGGCCGACGAAATAAAGGATCGTCGGGGCGAGGTCGACGAGCCGGATGGCGTCGATGGCCTTGCCCCGGACGATCCCCCGGCCCTGGATGAAGACGACGCCGTCCGGGGCCTGCTCGTGATAGGAAGAGACGTCCGCGTTCCCGAGCACCCACTCCACGATCCTTTTCCAGAAGGGCAGGGGTTCGATGCCGTAGGGGGAAAAGACGACGAGCAGTTCGTCCTCTTTCAGCGAGGCGAGATATTTGCCGATGATCTGGTCGTAGAATTGGTAATACTTCTCGATGACCGTTCCGTTCTTCTGGATCTCTTCCTGCCGGATGTCGCCGAAGGCGTCGGGAAAGCTGTATTTGTAAAAATACATCTCGGCGACGTTCGCTCCATCCAGCCACAGAGAGAATAACTGCGGATTGACCCTGGCCCTCGTTTGGAACGCGGCGTCCTCGGACTCGGCGTCCAGATAAAACGCCTCTTTGACCCGGGCAAAAGGCGCGCTCGTCTCGGTGAGGAAGTCTTTATAGAACGCGGCGAACAGATTGTCCGATTTGGCTTTCGTCGGGCCCGCGGCCGGGACGGCCGCGGCCCGTTCTCCTTTCACGACCGAGACCTTAAACTCCTCGAAGATCGTCCAGATGTCCCTGGCCGCGGAGGGGGCATCATTCGGCGATATCTTCAGGAGGCCCAGCCGCGTCAATTGCCGGAAGAGGATGAATCGGGGCACGACCTCGAGCGGGTCGCTCATCACCGGAATCCGGTATCGGACCGCGGAGATCTGGCGATGTTTGCCGGGCAGTTTGCCCGTGCCGAACGTCCTTTCGAGGATGAACGGGTCGCTCGGGGTGAATCCCTTCAATCGGCCCCAGCAGCCGCTTTCCATAAGCCAGGAAAAATTGGGGAGCTTGCGTTCGTTCATCAGGGGCAGAAGAAAATCCAGGCTGAGGCCCTCGAAACCGAGGAGAATGACTTTGCGTTCGATCTTCTTGGGCTCCAGGCTGGTCAGCTTGAACGTTTTCGGGGGGGAAGGATAGTTCAGTCGAACCCCAAGAGCGAAGATCAAGGCCAATCCGAGAGAGGCGAAAAAGAGGCTGAAATAAAGTCGACGGGCTTTTCGATGGTGAAACTGATGGTGGAGGACAAGCCCGGCGACGGAGAGCGCGAATAAGACCATCATTTGGATCTTCAACAGAGTTTTAAGGCTGGGGACAAAAAAGGACGAGAAGTAGATGAAATTCTCCCGGAAAATCAGGAGGAAGAGCAGGGTGAACATAGAGAAACTGAGGGTCAGGAACGAGGGGGAGATGAAATCCGGCCAAGTTTTTTTCCCGATGAAAAAGCGATGGAACGAGGCCACGAGAAGGCAGAGGAGGGAAGTCAGCAGGCCGTAGCTGAGCATCAAGAAAGCCGTAAGCTTGACCAGGACGGATAGTCTGAAGGCCAGATTGATGTTGAGGTCCGCGATGAGGATCGCGAGCAGCAATGAGAAGAACAGGCCGCTCAGAAGCGAATTCGTCGCGAGGCGAAGGAATTTCACGCTTGAAAAATAGCATGAAAAGGAGGGGCGGTCAACAATCCGCCGGGCGGATTATTGACCAGCCCCGTGAAATAAAATAAGATAAAGGAAATGCCGGAACAGATCGAAGGCACGATCGAGCAGATCCTTTTTTTCAATCCAGAGAACGGCTACTCGGTCCTCAAGTTCTCCGTGGAGAGCGGGGAGACCAAGATCATCATCGGGAATTTCCCGCCGCTGTCGCCGGGGGAGAGGCTGACGGTCACGGGAAAATGGGAGAACAATCCGAAGTTCGGACCCCAGTTCAAGGTCGATCACTTCGTTCCCGTCATGCCCTCGAGCGCCAAGGGCATCGAAAAGTTCCTCTCCTGCGGGCTGATCAAGGGTATCGGGCCGGTCCTGGCCAAGCGGATCGTCAAAGCGTTCGGCGAGCGGACGCTCGACATGCTCTCCCGTGAGCCGGACCGGATGAAAGAGGTGGAAGGGGTCGGCGCGGTCAAGCTGGGCGAGATCAAGAGATCGTGGGAGGAGCACCAGGACATCCGGGACCTCATCATCTTCCTCCAACAGCACAACGTCTCGACGAGCCTGGCGACGAAGATCTACCGCTATTACGGGCAGAAGTCCTACCATGTCCTGAAGGCGAATCCCTATCAGCTCTGCCTCGATATTTGGGGCATCGGCTTCAAGACCGCCGATCAGATCGCCCTGAAGCTCGGGATGGACCCGGCCTCCCTGGAGAGGGCCCGGGCGTTCCTCCTCTATCTTCTCGAAAAGGACAACGAGCAGGGCCACGTCTTTTCTTTCGAGAGCGAACTTATCGCCCGCTGCCGGGACGAAATCGGCGCGGACGAGGACAAGGTCCGCGAAGCTCTCGACTTTCTGAAGACCAAGAAGCACGTCGTTGCCGAGCCGCTGGCCTCGGACACGGCCGTCTACCGGCCGTTCTTCTTCCATGCTCAGGAGGAGGTCGTCAGGTCCATCCAGACTCTGGCCCGGTCCTCCTTCGTTCAGCCGCCGTTCGATGTCGATCAGGTCGTCGCCGAGGTCGAAAAAGAGCTCAAGCTCGAATTCTCGGAACTGCAGAGAACGGCCATCCGGGAGAGCTTCCAGAAAAAGATTCTCGTCATCACGGGCGGACCCGGCACCGGCAAGACGACCATCATCAAGGCGGTGACCGCGGTCTTCGACAAGTGGGGACGGAAGGTCCTCCTCGCCGCGCCGACGGGCCGGGCGGCCAAGCGGCTGACGGAGACGACGGGCAAAGAGGCCAAGACCATCCACCGGACGCTCGAGTTCAATCCCAAGCTGAACGCGTTTCGCCGCAACGAACGCCACCCCTTGACGGGGGACGCGATCATCATCGACGAGTTCTCCATGGTCGACCTGTCGCTCATGCACGCCCTGATCAAGGCCATTCCGCCGTCGATGCGCTTGATCGTGGTCGGGGATAAGGACCAGCTGCCGGCCTTGGGGCCGGGGACGCTCCTCCGCGACCTCATCGAATCCGGACAGGTGAGCGTCGTCCGCCTCGACCAGATCTTCCGCCAGGAGCGCGACAGCCTCATCGTCTCCAACGCCCATCGGATCAACCAGGGGCAGTCGATCATCTACCCGCCGCGGGAGGACAAGAGCTCCGATTTCTATTTTCTTCACCAGGAGGATCCGCAGAAGGTCTTAAAAACGATCCTCGACCTCTGCGGCTACAGCATTCCGAAAAAACTGGGCCTGCCCCCGCTCTCGCCCGAGATCCAGGTCATCAGCCCGATGTATAAAGGCGTCGTCGGCGTGGACCGGCTGAACGCCGAGCTCCAGAATAGGCTCAATGGATCCTCGGACGGCATCTGGATCGGGAGCCGCGAGATCAGGCTCCGCGACAAGGTCATGCAAGTCCGGAACGACTACGAAAAGGACGTCTTCAACGGCGATATCGGGACCGTCGTCCATATCGACAAATCGCGCTACCGGGTCATCGTCCATTTCGACGGCCGTCCGGTTTATTACGAAAAGGACGACCTGGACGACATCACCTTGGCCTACGCGGTCTCGGTCCACAAGGCGCAGGGCAGCGAATACCAGGCGGTGGTCATGCCTCTCCTCACCCAGCATTTCATCATGCTTCAGCGAAATCTTTTTTACACGGCTCTGACGCGGGCCAAGAAATTGAGCATCATCATCGGCTCTTACAAGGCCCTCTATATCGCCATCAAGAACGACAAGCCCGTCAAACGCAACAGCCGGATCAAGGAGAAGCTCCTTGAAGCCGGGGCGGCGTTTGGTTTACGATGAGTCAACCCTAAGAAAGGAGGCGTTTATGAAAAAGCCGAGATCTCTTGTCATCCTACTCACGGTGCTCCTCGTCGCGTTGGCGATCGCCGCGGCGGACGTCCTGGTCGTCAAGATCCAGGCGACCCAGCTGCGGAAAAACCCGCAGTTCTTCGCCCCGACGGTCGCCGCCCTCAAGGCGGGCGACAAGCTCGAGAAAGTGAGCGAGGCGAACGGTTGGATCCAGGTCAAGACGTCCGCCGGCCTCGTCGGCTGGGTCCATTCGAGCGCCATCGAGACGCCGAAATTCGTTCTCACCGCGGCGAATAAGGATATGAAAACGCAGGCGACGGCCTCCGAGGTCGCCCTGGCCGCCAAGGGCTTCAACAAACAGGTCGAGGACAGCTACCGGGCCAAACACGCCGAGGCGAATTTCGCGGCCGTGGACGCCATGCTCCTGATCAAGGTCAGTCTGGCCCAGATCGAGGATTTTCTCAAAAAAGGCCTCTTGGGCGATTTTCGAGGTGTCAAATGAGAGCCTCAGTTGCACGCATCTTAGGCATCCTGGTCATGGTCGGAGTGTTGCTGACTCCCTCGTCCGCCTCGTTCGACCAATTGGGCGGCGTCCTCAGCAAGGTCAAGAAAACCGCCGATGACGCGAAAAAGGTGGTTGAGGTCGGGCAGAAGCTGCGGAGCGGCTTCGCCGAAATCACCGAGGAAGAGGAATATTACATCGGCCGTTCCGTGGCCGCCATGATCCTGTCGAAATACCCCGTTTATCAGAACGCCCCGCTGACCCAATATGTCAACCTCGTCGGGAACGCGGTGGCCGTCTACTCGGACCGGCCGGAGATCTACGCCAGATACCACTTCCAGGTGCTGGACACCGAGGAGGTCAACGCCCTGGCCGCGCCGGGCGGATTGATCTTCGTCTCGAAAGGCCTCCTCCGCCGCTGCCAGGACGAGGAAATGCTGGGCTTGATCCTGGCCCACGAGATCGGCCACGTGGCGGCTAAACACGGGCTTCAGGCCATCAAGAAATCGCGGCTGACCGAGGTCTTCACGTCGCTCGGGATGCAGGCCGCCCAGAGCTACGGGCCGCAGGAGCTTGCTCAGCTCACGACCATGTTCGAAGGCGTCCTGAGCGACATCGTCGAGCAGCTCGTCGAACGCGGCTACAGCCGGGCGTCCGAATACGAGGCCGACGGCCTGGCTGTGACCTACGGGGTCAGGACGGGCTTCGATCCCAAGGGGATCGTCCGTTTTCTCCAGACCATGGTCGGGGACAAATCGGCTGCCTCGGGCAAGGGCTGGTTCAAAACCCACCCCACGCCTGAGCAGAGAATGACCGGGCTGAACAAGCAGATCGCGGCTTTAGGGGATGTGCCCAAGGTCGATGACGCCCGGACTAAACGTTTTGATCAAGCTTTCAACAGCTTGAAATGAAAAACAAGTTCGTTCGCGGGATGATCGTCGGAACCGTCGCCTTCCTGATCGTCCTCGCCGGTCATTCGCTTTTCCTTTTCCGGTCGCTTGAATGGAAATCCTGGGACGCCCGGCTGCGGCTCTTCGCCCATCCTGAACGCGCCGGGAAGGACATCGTTCTCATCCTGGTGGACCAGTACAGCCTGGATTTCTATAACAAGCAGCAGAATCTGTCCTGGCCCTGGCCGCGCCAGATGTACGCTTTTCTGATCGATTTTCTCAAGATGGGGGGCGCGGCGGCCTGCTTCTTCGATATCGCCATGACCGAGGGGTCCGGCTTCGGCGTCAAGGACGACGAGTTCCTCGCCGGGGCCATGGCCGCGTCCGGAAACATCTTGATTCCGATCGCTTTGAGCACCGAAGACAAGGAGAGCGACGAAACCGCCGTCGGCCTGCTCCGGCGTTTTTCGCTGAAGGAACCGGCGGCCTGGAGAGGGGAAAAATTTCTCTCCGTGACCACATCTCTGCCGATCCTCCTCAAGGCCGCCGGCGGCATCGGCAATGTCCGGGTCAATCCCGACGGTGACGGCATTTTCCGGAGGATGCCGCTCGCCCTCGCTTTCAGGGACATGATCCTGCCGTCGGTGCCGCTGGCGCTGGCCGGGCCCGTGAAGGGCGGACCGGACGTCGTTTCCATCCCCCTCGATGAAACGGGGCAGATGATCATCCGTTTCTGGGGTCCGACCGGAACCTTCAGGACCTATCCGGTCGCGACGATCATCAATTCCTACGCTCAGATCCAGGAGGGGCAAAAACCCCAGATCCCGCCGGAGGAGTTCGCCGGGAAGACCGTTCTGGTCGGGGTCAGCGCGGTCGGCCTGTTGGACAACAAGCCCAGCCCCATGAGCGCGGTGATGCCCGAGGTCGATATCCATGCGGCCGCGCTCGACACGCTCAGGCACGGGAATTTCATCCGTCTGATGCCCTGGCCGGTCCTTTACGCGTATATCTTGATCCTCGCTATTCTCACGGGCTGGGCGGTCTCTTCCCTGCGAAAGATCTGGGTCATCGCCGGGACGTTCCCGGCTTTCCTGGCCGTCCCGGCGGCGGCCTCCTGCGCCGCCTTGGCCGCGGGGATCTGGCTCGAGTTCGTCTTCCCCTTGGCCGCGGTGCTCCTGACCTTGATCGGCGCCGCCGTCCTGAACTACAAGATCGAAGGACAGCAGCGCCGATTCATCAAGAGCGTCTTCAGCCATTACCTGAGCCCGGCCGTAATCGACCGGCTGATCGAAGATCCGAAGCGCCTTCAACTCGGCGGGGAGGAGCGCGAGATCACCTCATTCTTTTCCGATGTCGCGGGATTCACCTCGATCTCGGAGAAACTCTCTCCCCACGAATTGGTCGGCCTCTTGAACATGTATCTTTCGGAAATGACGGAGATCATCCTTGATGCCGGCGGGACGCTCGACAAGTATGAAGGGGACGCCATCGTCGCTTTCTGGAACGCACCCCTCGACGATCCCGATCACGCCTTCCGGGCCTGCCGGGCGGCGCTTTCCTGTCAGAAGAGGTTGGGGGAGATCGGACCGGACTTGGTCAAACGTTTCGGACTGGAGATCCGCGCGCGCATAGGCTTGAACACGGGCCCGGCCGTGGTCGGCAACATGGGCTCCAGCCGGCGCTTCGATTATACGGCCATGGGCGATACGATCAACCTGGCGGCCCGGCTCGAAGGGGCCTGTAAAACATACGGAGTCCTGATCCTGATGGGAGAAAGAACCTTCGAATCCGTCCAGGACAGGATCCTGGCCCGGGAAGTCGACCGGGTCCGCGTCGTCGGGAAAAAACGGCCGGTCCGCGTCTTCGAGCTGATCGGAGAACTCGGGGCGGTCGCTCCCGCCGAGATCGACAAGATCAGCCTATTTCATAAAGGATTGGAACTCTACCGGAACTGGCAGTGGGACGGGGCTATCACGATCTTCGGGGCCTTTCCCGAGGACGCCGCGGCCGGCCTATACTTGGACCGCTGCCGGGCCTACCGATTGGATCCTCCGCCGCCGGATTGGGACGGCGTGTCCGATCTGAAGACGAAGTGAAAGGACGACAAGGCATGGACGTTCAATTCTGGGGAGTGAGGGGGACCTTTCCCGTGGCGAGGCGGCCGGCTTCGAGAATCGGGGGGAACACGCCCTGCGCGGCCGTAACGTCAGGGGCCGGGGACGTCTTTATCATCGATGCCGGCACCGGGATCCGCACCCTCGGCGATGCCCTCATCGCCGGCCGGAAAACGGGACCGCTGCGCCTTTCCTTGATCTTCACCCATTTCCATCTCGACCATGTCCAAGGTTTGCCGTTCTTCGCCCCGCTCCTGCTGGTGGACGCCGAGATCCGATTTTATTCGGCCCTCGATCCCGAAGACATGAAGGGGTATCTCGGGCGGCTGATGGGAAAACCGTATTTTCCCATGCCGTTCGACCGGACGCCGGCCGCAAAATCCTTCCATAAGATCGACGGGGCCGGGATTGGAATCGGTTCGGTCCGGATCTCCGCCTGCCCCTTGCATCATCCTCAGGGCAGCGTCGCCTATCGCCTGGAAGAAGACGGCGCCGCGGTCGTGTTCGCCACGGATACGGAGCCCGTCGCCGATCGGGTGGACGAGCGGCTGGCGGAATTCGCCAAGGGCGCTTCTTGTCTCGTCTATGACGCGATGTTCACGCCCGAGGAATATGTTTCGGGAAGGCAGGGTTGGGGCCACAGCACCTGGCTCGAGGGAGCCAAGCTGGCCAAAGCGGCCGGCGTTTCGAACCTCATCCTCTCCCATTTCAATCCCGATCATTCCGACAGGGTCATTCTCGGTCTCGCCCGCCGGGCCCGGGGGATCTTCCCCGCCACGACATGCGCCCGCGAAGGCCTGCGTCTGACTCTCACCCCGAACGGCCCGACGGCCCGGGGAAGGGAGGCTGATCGATCATGACGCCAACCTCATTTGCGCCCGGGAAAGGATTGGGTTTTATTCTGAGACGCTTGATCATTCCGGCAGGCGCGATCCTCCTGCTCGTCATCCTCAAAAATATCCTGACGCTCTCGAGCTCCTGGCTCCTGTATTTTGATACGGCCCTCTTCTTTTTGGCCATGGTCATGGCCATTCGTCTGATCGATACGCTCCTAATCGCCTGGTATGAAGGCCGGCGCAAGCCCTATCCTCTGCCCGACGTGCTGCGGGGGATGATCCTGGCCGTCCTTTATCTCGTTCTCTTCTTCGTCGTCCTCGACAAGCTGCGCGTGGATATCAAACCGCTGCTGACGGGGTCGGCGATCCTGACCGCTGTGCTGGGATTGGCCTTGCAGGGCGTCTTGAGCAATATCCTTTCGGGTATGTCCCTCCATTTCACCCATTCGTTCGGCCGCGGCGATTGGGTCGGCATCGGAAAATATGAAGGCGTGGTCGTGGACACGAACTGGCGCGAGACGCGTCTCCTCGACCGCTATTCGAACATCGTCGTTCTGCCGAATAACGCCGTCGCTTCGGAGACGATCACGAACTTCTCCAAGCCCGACGTGGCGACGGCCTTGACGTTGACCTTCAAGATCGGCTACGACGCTCCCGTGAGCGACGTCCTGCGGGCTCTTCTCGATGCGGCTCACGATTGTCCCAGTGTCCAGACCGCGCCCAAACCGCAAGCCTATATCACGAGCTATGACGAATTCGGGATTTCCTATCTCCTCAAGTTCTGGGTCAGGGATTTCGCCCAAAAGAATCCGATCATGGGCGAGGTCGGACGGCTGGCCTGGTACAAAATGCGCCGGGACCGCATCGATATCGCCTTGTCGCTCGGCGATAGGATCCGGGATGTCGTGCGGGCGGTCCGGCAGGTCCCGGCCGGGGCCCGGGGGCCGGCCGGTGCGGCCGACGATCTAGAAAAAACGCATATGGACCTGCTCCACTCCTCCTTTTTGCGTCATCCTCAGGGAGATCAGGCCGGCCAAGCGATCGTCTCCGACGAAGACCTGCGGGCTCTAGCGGAGCTGGTCCGGCGTTCCGCTTTCACGACAGGGGAGATCGTCTTTCGGCAGGGAGAGCGCGGGACGAGCTGCTACGTCGTGGCCAAGGGCAGGATCCGAGGCGAGATCGCCTACGAGGAGTCCGGAAAAAGATATCTGTCCGAGTTCACCGTCGAGCCGGGGGGAATCTTCGGCGAGATGTCGCTGTTCACCGGGATGCCGCGGACCGCCACCGGGATCGTGGCCGAAGAGGCTGAGCTGCTCGAGATCAAGGCCGAAGATTTCGCCGTGCTCATCGAGCGCAATCCGGCCCTCGCCGAAGTGATCGCGGAGATCGTCAGCGGCCGCAACGAGCAGAACAAGGACTTCCTGAAAAAACTCAAAGAGTTGTCGGAAAAGGACATCGCCGACGGCACGAATAAAAAGACGATCCTCGAGTATCTGAAGAGATTCGTTCAGGGCCTGCGGAAATAGCCGGCGCCCGAAATTCACGACGCGGCGAAGCGGCGGGGGGTTTGCAAAAAGACCTCCACTCCGTTATATTGACCACACGCGATTGAGACGCGCCTGTAGCTCAGTACGGATAGAGCAGCGGTTTCCTAAACCGTTGGTCGCTGGTTCGAGTCCGGCCAGGCGCGCTCTTATTTTTCCCCTGATAAGCCTGATAAATCAGGTAGTTACGCGAATCACTCTGGGATTTTTCTTTCCGCCACTTTCCGTTCGTTTCCGCCCGATTCTGTCCTAAACACGTCAAAAAGTCGACAGTCCATTCGACGACTTTTGATAAATCAAGTCAATTAGCGATCGGCATATCTTTTGGAGCGGCTTCCGATATCCCGCCTTTCGGAGGAATCGCTACGGGCATCTTCTGAGATGGGACACCTTTCCTATCGGAGAATAGCGTTTTTGGACACCGTTGCGCGGCCGGCGATAATCTTGATCCAATTGAACCGAGGTACCGCTGTATGCTCTGGGGGATGTGGGCTCGAGAGGAACAATCCTCGCCGGACGCGGCCGCGGGAGCTGGTCGTAAGCGAAAGGCAAGAATTAAACGAATTCTACAAGGAATGACGGCATGAATAAAGAACCGAGCAAGGGGTGATTCTGCCGGAACTGGCAGACGCGCTGGACTTCAAATCCAAAAACGAGGATTAGGCCATTTCCTTTAAAATCAGCAAATTCCATTATTTATCAATAAGTTATGAGTTCTTTTTGGTTCCTCTGAGTTCCGCAAAGTTCCTCAAGGTTCCCCATGAATATTCACAAATTATTCACACCGGGTCTTTGGTTTATATTCCAGTTTTTGAGTGAGGCTCCGAAGATCGAAATTTCACGCTAGAGGTGGTACAATAAATAGGGGGCAGGTCACTTTCCGTTCGTACAAAAGTTTCGGTTATCTCTCAGAAAACACTTGACTTTCCCCTGTTTTAGTGATTTTATGTAAACACTTTCGCAAAACGCAAAAAAGGGAATACTTTTTTTTATAGAGGAGGGAAAAATGAGGAATTTATTGCGAATGGGTGTTTTTTTCTTTGTTTTTTTCGTCATTCTGGCCATGGCTAGCTCTCAGCTCGCCGATTCAGACGGGGATGGGATTCCCGACATTTTGGACAATTGTCCCCTCGTTTTCAACCCGGATCAAAAAAATAGCGATGTGCCTCAAGGGATGCTGCTTTACTGGAAATTCGACCAAGGTTCCGGGTCGATCCAGTAGTGTCTAATCGAGAAAAATGAAAAGTCTTCCATCATGCACGTAATACAGAGGATAGGTCAGATTTTAGCCGTAATCGATTTGAACGCGATTTTATATAATCGGCGCTCTTCCGCACGTAAAGGAGCGACCGATGA
>JAPKZI010000174.1 GCA_026393865.1 Candidatus Aminicenantota bacterium | reverse complement strand
ACGTTCGTCCGCCGCCCGTCCATGATCTCCCGGAGCTTCGTCTTGGCCGGCTCCGGATGGCAGTCCATGACATCCGTCCCGAGGAGCGCCCGGCCGCCGTCGTCGGCGAAGGTCTTTGCCGCCCGCTCGTTCATTTCGAGGATGATTCCGTGCTCATCGGTGACGGTGACCGCCCCCGGAAATTCTTCGATCCAATTGTGTTTGGTCATGGTCAGGTCCTTATCAGATGAAATATTTTTCGCGCTGCCAGAGGTCTTAAAACGAGAAGCGCGCTTTCCGGCAGAGAAAAATAGCCCGATTCGTTTCGTCCGGCAGGCTCATAGGCTTACGCCGGATCATATGAACCTCTCAGTAGGTAATGAGCCCCGCTCTCTTTAAAATCTCCAATTGGCCCAAGATGCCTTCGAGGCTCGTCTCCTGCCGATTTTCGGTATCGAGCAATTTTTTGATGTCGAGGGCGCTGTTCCGGCCGTCGCAGAGGAGTTGGATCTCGGCCGAGGAGCGGGCGAGGCTGCGGTCGGCCGCCGCGGCGGGCGTCGCCGGTCCGGCCTTCTTGGCCGCCTCCTGGACGAGCGGCTGGAAGCCTTGATAGCCGCTCTCCGTGATTTTCGGCGTCGGTTTGGGAATGACCGCCGCCGCTTTCTTTTCGACATCGGAAAGCTGGAGGGTGACCGGCGGAGCGCCGAGGAGCGCGGTGGTCAAGCGCATATGGTTCTCGATCGCCTTCAGCCCGGCCTGTTCGAGGCCGGTCACGGCCGTTTTTTGGGTCTCGACGTATTTCCCGAAACCGGCCTTGTCCGCGGCGAGCTGCCGGACCGAATCCAGCGTGGCCCGTTCATTGATCGCGGCCGCCTCGACGTAAGCCCGCGCTTTTTTATAAGCGGCGGGGAGCTGGTCTTTGGTCGCCCGCTTGAGCTCTTCGAATCCGCGGGCGAGCTGGTGTCCGATGCGGGCCGAGCCGTTGCTGACGATCTCGGCCGCGATCTGGGCCGCGGACCGGTCGTCGGCGGAGGCGATCGTATAGGCGGCCGCCGCGCCGATGACCACAGCCCGCTTCAGTTGGGTCGGATCGAGCTTGTCCGGGCGGTCCTCGGAGGTGTGGTACCACTGGTCGGGCCAGGTGTTCATGACGATGCCCGGAACACCCACGCCCCAATCGTTAAAGACCTCGTGGTCCGAGGCGCCGAAATGGGTGCCGATATAGTAATACATCGGCTCCTCGCTGCCGCTCGGGGCCACGATCCTTTTCTGGAAGGCGCCCGACATCCCGTTCGTCACGTACGAGCGGTTGGTCTCGCCGACGTAGCGATAATAGTTCTCCATGACGTCGTTGATGTAATGCGGGTTGCCGTAGGTCGTGCGCATCATGGTGAAGAAGGCCAGGCTTCTAGTCAGTTGATCGCCGACCATGTCCAGGTTGATGTTGCACAGCGTCTTCCGCATCCGGTCTTTATGGGCCTTGACGTAGGGGACGGTCCCCGAGAATTCAGGGGCCCACAGAAAGCGGATGGTCCGCTTCGGCCGGGGGAGGCGGCCGTCGCCGATAAGCGTCTGGATCGTTCGGGCCATCTCCAGGATGGCGGCGCAGCCGGAATAATTGTCGTTGGCCCCCTGCATCGCGTAGCCTTCGAAGAGGTGGGCGGTCAGGATGATCTCGTCCGGGTCGGGGTCGGCGCCGGGGATGGAGGCGACGACGTCCTGGAGTTCGTATTTCCG
>JAPKZI010000017.1 GCA_026393865.1 Candidatus Aminicenantota bacterium | reverse complement strand
CCGAATGGGCTCCATTACCTGAACATCCTGCCGAACTTCAAGAACAACTGGGACATGTTACTGGCCATCTTCATCATGCCCATCGCCGTCCAGTGGTGGGCGGTCTGGTATCCCGGCGCCGAGCCGGGCGGCGGCAGCTATATCGCCCAGCGGATGCTGGCCTCGAAATCGGAGAAGGACTCGCTCAGGGCCGTGCTCTTTTTCAACGTCGCCCACTATGTCCTGCGGCCCTGGCCGTGGATTCTTGTCGGGCTGTGCTCCCTGATAGTCTATCCGCAGTTGTCCGACATCCAGAAAGCCTTTCCCCACCTCGATCCGAGCCTCCTCGGCCACGATATCGCTTATCCGGCGATGCTTAAATTCATGCCGGTCGGCTTCATCGGACTGATGGTCGGCGGCCTGATCGCGGCCAATTCCTCGACCATTCTGACCCATCTCAACTGGGGCGCGTCCTATCTCGTCCACGACTTCTACCGGCGCTTCATCAAGCGGGACGCGACCGAGAAGCATTACGTCCAAGCCGGCCGCATCGCCACGGTCGGCCTTTTTCTGAGCGCCTCGCTGCTGGTCTTTGTCCTGGAGACGGCCAAGGACTCCTTCGACATCATCCTCCAGGTCGGCGCCGGGACAGGGTTGTTGTATCTTGTCCGCTGGTTCTGGTGGCGGGTCAACGCCTGGTGCGAGGTGAATGCCATGATCAGCTCCTTCGGCGTCTCCATCCTTCTCTTGATCCTTAGGAAGGGCGGGTTGGTCCTCGCTACGCATTATGCCCTGCTCATCACCATCGCCGTCACCACAATCGCCTGGCTGCTGACGGCACGCTTCGCCAAACCGACCGACAAAGCGACCTTGATCGCGTTCTATAAGAAAACCCGGCCTTTCGGCCCGGGATGGAAGGCCATCCGCAAGGAAGCGGGCATTTCGGACGTGGAGGCCAAAGCGACCCACGAGAACATCCCCCTGGCCCTCGTCGGCTGGACTTCGGGAGTGGCGACCATCTGGTCGGCTCTCTTCACGGTCGGGAATTTCCTCTACGGCCGGCTGACCTACGCTTTTGTCCTGCTGGCCGTGTTTGTCGTTAGCGGCTCCGTCCTGCTCCGCGTCATCAACCGGCTTTGGGCAAACAATCGGGCCAAGGCGACCTAAAAAAGGAGAGAACCATGAAGCTTGGAAAATTTTATAAAAAAGCGATCGAGGTCGGGATCGCCAACGACCTGCGGGGCGCGGACGAGGTCCGCAAGATCCTGGCCGAAGAGAACGAGCGGTTCAAGGATTTGAAGGACGACGACAAAAAATTCTACGACCGGGACAAGCTGTTCAATCCGTTCGCCGACAGCCGGATTCTTTTTAGCGGCGATTTCGATGACGAGCCCAATATCAAAAAGATCATGCTCGGGATCGATATCGAGGTCGGCGAGCTTCTGCTAGCGCATACGCTGAACAGGGAGCAGAGCGCCAAGATCGACCTGGTTCTGTCCCATCACCCGATGGGTCCCGCCGCGGCCCAGCTCCATGACGTCATGAAGCTTCAGGCCAAGCTCCTGTCCAAGGTCGGGGTCGCGATCAGCGTGGCCGAACAGCTTATGGAGAAGCGCATCGGCGAGATCGAGCGGCGCCTTCTCTCCGTCAATCACACCCGGGAGATCGACGCCGCCCGCCTCCTCGGCCTGCCTCTGATGTGCCTTCACACGCCCGCCGACAACTGCGTGGCCAGGCATCTGACGAAAATGCTTGAACGGGAAAAGCCGAATAAGCTCAAGGACCTGATGAAGCTCCTGCGAGGTATTCCGGAGTACGAGCGGGCGGCCAGGCTCCAGGTGCCGGCCAAGATCGTCGCCGGTTCGGACGAGAATTCCTGCGGCAAGATCTATGTGGACATGACCGGGGGGACCGAGGGCTCGAAAGACATCTTCGACAAGATCGCCGCGGGCGGCGTGAGCACGCTCGTTGGGATGCATTTCACCGAGGAGCACCTGACCAACGCCAAAAAGGCCAACCTCAACGTGGTCGTCGCCGGGCACATTTCAAGCGATGTTCTCGGGCTTAACCTGCTTCTGGACAGGATCGAAAAAGAAGAAAAGCTCGAGTTCGTCTGCGTCGGCGGGTTCGAGCGGATCAGAAGATAGGATCGGGACGGACCGCTCAGTATCGGCCGTAGGTCATTGCCCTGATGGCGGGGACTATGAATTTTCTTTTTCGCGTTGCCCGACTTTCCCGCCCATCAAGCTCGGAATGAACCTGTTTCATATGAGAAGCGAAGGGAAAGGCGCTCGCCCCGCGACCGGTTTTTTGTTAATAACGCCCGTATTTTTGGAACAGGTTCTGGGCGTATTCGTACGTCTTCAGGTTCACGCTCTTCGGGATGGAGTGGTCGGAGAAGAAGACGTAGGGGATCCGGTTCTCCCGGACTGCTTTGAGCTTGGGGACGATCTCGGCCTCGAGCGTCTTCGGGTCGTTCGATTCGAAGGCGCGGATGTCCAAATTCCCGATGAAAGCCATCCGCCCGCCCCGCGCCTTCACCGCCTCGGCGAACTCGACGATATGCTGACCGGCCTTGGCCTCCATCGAGTGGAGCGCGTCGAACCCGGCCTCGATGATGCCGGGCAAAAGCGGACGGATCTTGCCGCAGGAATGGAGGACCACCGGGAGTCCATGATCGTGGGCGAAGGCGGTGATTCGTTTGTGGCAGGGCAGCAGGAATTCTCTGTAAAACGCCGGCGAGATGAATGGCGCCTGGGTATAGCCCATGTCGTCGTAGGATATCGCCCATGGCCCTGCGCATGATCTCGACGAGGAGCATCTGGTGATAGACGCAGAACCGGTCCGATGCCTTTAACTCCCGATAGCTTCTTTTGAGCAGATCCCAGTCGGGGAACCGGTGCATATCTAGGCCGAGCAGATTGTCGCGATATTTCTTTTTCCAGACGTCCTCGCTGATGAGGTCGAAGGAAATGTGCCCCGGCGCGCCCGGCTTGTCCTTCCATTCGCGGTGCTTCGCTCCCCAGCCGTTGACCTTGATCACCGTCTCGCCGTTCTCTTCGATGATCCGGTCGTCGACGGGGAGCCCGCCCGTCCGGAAATACGATCCCTGGACCTCGCGGACGTCGAGGTCGAAGTGGTCGAAGATGTTGACGCCGGCTGGCAAGCCCTGCGTCTCCCATTCCCGCTGCGTGTCTTGCCAGAACCACTCGTGAACGCCCATCCGCTCGGGGCAGTCCTTATCCCTGAGGATAGTGGTGAGGATCTCGCGGCTGGTCATGGGAAATCCGAGCGAATTCTATCAGAACACGTTCCTGGCGAGCAATGTGGGTCTGAGTTGCCAACGCTGCTGGGAGTCCTTATAATACTAACTGGTGATTGGGCGGAGGCATGAAAA
>JAPKZI010000010.1 GCA_026393865.1 Candidatus Aminicenantota bacterium | reverse complement strand
ACATGTCATCCTTCGGAGTCATCGCGGGTCTCCTTCACGATCGTTCATCTCGCATCTCCCATGATCAGGGCAGCGGGAGAGGACCTCAGGACCGCGGAGCTTCGTCGCTCTGCGGCCGCCCGATTTCCTTTTCGCTCCTAGACAAATCGACGGGCGTCTCCCCTTCAAACACCTCTGTCGAGGATTCTCTAGGGGATTTTAGCACATCCCGCCTCACCCCCAAAGGGGATATCGCTCGGGGAAGAAGCTCGCTCGAAGCGGTCGAACGCTCTTCTTGTCGCGGGTCCTACAGACAAGATCGGGAAACGGCTTCGCTCCCGACTCGGATTCTTAACGCCGTTTCCTCCCCGTCCTTCTCGGCGGCGAAGTCTCTTGGTCGACGCGGCGGGAGGGTGGCCCCCGGCCCCCTGGGGAACCAGTCCCGTCGGTTCCCCCCATCGGCTAAGCCGATGGGACCCCCCTCCGCTATTGGGGCCTTAGGGCCAACCCTCCCGCCGCGTCCTTGGATCATCCGCCGATCAAACCGAACTGCTGCGGCAAGATTTCCTTTTGGTCGCTTAGCCGTTTCCCGATCTTGTCGTTTGGATTAATCCGTAAATAGATCGTTCGCCCGCTTCTTCGCTCACAGATTGATAAATTGCGGCGGTCTGGTGATTTCTTATTGTTAGGGCGAGGGGATGGGGAGTGAGAGGACCGACCTTTTAATCCCCCTGAATTGTGTCAGGGGGGGTTAAAGGGAGTTTATTTGGTCGTCGGCGAGCGAAGAAGCGGGCAAACGCTCTATTGGTTGGACGAACCGAACGACAAGATCGGGAGACGGCTGAAGCGACCATGGAGGGTTCAGCCTTTCCAAGCCGTCCTTAGAGGGAAGCCGGCCCGGAAGTGGCCGGCCGGCGAAGCATGTTTGAGCTTCCCGGCGCACTCCCGTAATTAGGAAGCCGGGAAGCGAGTTCTGAGCCGCCGAGAAGGACGGTGAGGAAACGGCGTTAAGAACCCGAGTCGGGAGCGAAGCCGTTTCTCGATCTTGTCTGTACGACCCGCAACGAGAAGAGCGTTCGCCCGCTTCGAGCGAGCCCCCCGAGCCCTCCTTGCAAAGAATGCGGGGATTCGGTATAAATGAGGGACCCGCGATGGACAAATATAAAATCCTGATCTGCGAGGAGAGCGGCGCCCGCCGGGACGACCTCGTCCGCGTTCTTGGAAATCTCGACGCCGAGATCGCCTCGGTTCCCACCTTTCCCCAGGCCGTCCGGGCTCTTTTAGACGACAGCGACTTCGCTTTGCTCCTGGCGAGCCTGGGATCCTTGAGCGGGGCGCCGCTTCCGGTTGTCAGGCGGCTGAAAAAAGAGATCCCCGGCTTGTCCGTGATCGCCCTGGTCACGGGCAGGAACACCGAAGCCGGCCTGGCCCTTCTCGACAAAGGAATCTTCGATCATCTGGCCGAACCGGACGATCTGGTCGGGATCTACGCCGCGGCCAGGAACGAAAAACGCAAGAAGGACCTCATCGCCGAGAACGAGCTTTACGCCAAGAGCCTCCGCAAGCTCAAGGCCGAGCAGATCAAGAACGCCCGGAAAGCCCAAGAGCTCGAAGAGATCTACGATTCGACCGTGGAGAACCTGATGACGGCTTTGGACCTCCGGGACGTGGAAACGTTCGGCCATTCGCAGACCGTGACCAAATACAGCCAGGTCTTGGCCCAGCTTCTCGGGATCGATGACGCCGCCGCTCTCGACGGCATCCGGATGGGCGCCCTGCTCCATGACATCGGGAAGATCGCCATCCCCGACGCCATCCTCCACAAGCCGGGCAGCCTGACGACGGAGGAATGGGAGAAGATCAAACTCCATCCGTCCCTCGGTTACGGCCTGATCAAGGAGATCAAGCTCGTCAAGGAGGTCGGCCATATCATCCTCCGCCATCATGAGCATTATGACGGCAGCGGCTATCCGGACGGCTTGAAAAACGACGACATCCCTCGCCAAGCGAGGATCTTCGCCCTAGCCGACGCCCTCGATGCGATCACCGCCCACCGGCCCTATCGTCAGGTCCGGGACTTTCCGGCCGCCCGCAAAGAGATCGTCAAGAACTCCGGAACGCAGTTCGATCCGGAGATCGTCGAGGCCTTCTGTTCCTTGAAGCCCGAGAAATGGGAGCGGATCCGGGTCGAAACGACCACCTATATCCCCAACATCGAAGAATTTTCCGCTCTTCTCAAAAAGGCCCGGAAATAGGTCATTTTTTCCGGGCGACGACGACCCGGGGAATCGCCGAGAGATCGTCGAACGACCGGACGTCCGCCCAAGCCTCATCGAAGAACGAGAGCACGCCCTCCCTCTGCCCGTGACCGATTTCGAGGACAAGATGGCCCTGCGGTTTCAGGAATCGCGCCGAGCTTCGGATCAGCTTGTTGAAAAACTCGAAGCCGGTCGGTCCGGAAACGAGCGCCCGCTTGGGCTCGAACAAGCGGACCTCGGGAGCCAGGGCCCTCCAATCGCGTTCGGAAATATAGGGAGGATTGGAGACGATGAAATCCTGGGATTCCGCGGGGAGGAGGCCTTTGAAAGCGGCCGGAGCCCGACCCTCGACAAAGCGGATTCGCCTGGCCGGAGACGAGGCGGCGTTGATGCGCGCGGCTTTAAGCGCCCGGCGGCTGACGTCGATCGCGATAAATCGGGCCGAAGGAAGCTCCCCGGCCAAGGCTATGGCGATCGCGCCGCAGCCGGTTCCCACGTCTACGATCGATTCTTCCTGTTTCGTGGACAGCCCGATGATCTTCTCCACGACAAGCTCGGTCTCGGGCCGGGGAATGAGCACTCCGGGAAAGACCCGAAAGGACCGGGACCAGAACTCCTTCTCTCCGAGGAGGTAGGCCAAGGGGACGCGGGTCCGGCGCTTCTCGACGAGCTCGAAGAATTTCCCGGCGATCCCGGACGCGACCGGCCGCTCCGGAGAGGTCAGGACCTCTTGATCCGACAGACCGGCGGCCTTCTGCAGTAGGAGACGGGATTCCAGCGCGGGATCGGACAGCGGAAGGCGGACAATCCTCTTCCGGCCTTCGAGGATCAAGTCGCGGATGGAGCTCAAGACGTATCTTTATTTATCGAGGAGCCGGGCCTGCTTCTGGAGAACGAGCTTGTTAACGATCTCGTCCAGGTCTCCGTTCAGGACCGCGGCCAGGTTGTGAAAGCTCTCGTTGAGCCGGTGGTCGGTGACGCGGGATTGGGGGAAATTGTAGGTCCGGATTTTCTCGCTGCGCTCCCCCGTGCCGACCTGCGTCCGGCGGTCCTGGGCGATCTTGGCCTGCTGCTCGCCGCGCGCGATCTCCATGAGGCGGGACCGCAGCACGCGGAGCGCCTTTTCCTTGTTGCGGTGCTGCGACTTCTCGTCCTGGCAGGACACGACCATGCCCGAAGGCTTATGGGTCACGCGGATGGCCGTGTAGTTGCGGTTGACGCTCTGGCCGCCCGGTCCCGACGAGCCGAAGGCTTCGATCTTCAGGTCCTTGGGATCGAGCTTGACCTCGATCTCGTCCGCTTCGGGAAGCACCGCGACGGTCACGGTCGAGGTATGGATGCGGCCGCTGCCCTCGGTCTTCGGGACGCGCTGGACGCGGTGCACGCCGCTCTCATACTTCAACAGCGAATAGACCTTCTTGCCCTGGATGCCGGCGATCGCTTCCTTGAACCCCCCGATCGGCGAGACGCTGGTGTCGAGGACCTCGATCTTCCAGCCCTTCTGTTCGGCGTAGCGGCTGTACATCCGGAACAGGTCCTGGGCGAAGAGCGAGGATTCGTCGCCTCCGGCGCCGGCCCGGATCTCGAGAAAGACGTTCTTTTCGTCGAGCGGGTCCCGGGGAAGGAGGAGGGCCCGGATCTCCTGCTCGAGCGCGTCCAGCCGGGCCTGGAGCCGCTTGAGCTCTCCATCGGCCATGGCTCTCAGCTCGGGATCGGACGCGGGATCATCGAGGATATCCTGGGAATCGCGGAGGTCCTTTTGGACCTTCTTGTACTCCCCGAACGTCTTGACGAGCGGCTCGAGCTCGGCCCGCTCCTTGGAGATCTCTTTGATTCTTTGGGGGGTGGCGATCAGGACAGGATCGGACAGGACGAGGATCAGCTGCCGGTATTTCTCCTCAACCGCCTCTAATTCCGGAAACATCGCGGCTATTTTTTCGGCTTGGGCTCATTGTATTTCTTCCGGAATTTCTCGACGCGGCCGGCGCTGTCGATGAACTTCTGCTTGCCGGTGAAAAAGGGATGGCACTGCGAACAGATCTCGACGCGGATCTCCTTTTTCGTGGACCGCGTTTTAAACGTATTGCCGCAAGCGCAGATCACGATGCATTCGTCGTAATTCGGATGGATGTCGTTCTTCATCGGTCATCTCTCCTCTTCGAGGGGCGGATTATAGCAGATTCCGGGGCGTTCCGCCAGGGATTTCCGCGGCCGGGCTCTCCGGCCGGTTCTAGTCGATCGTGTCGAACTTCCTCTCGAAGGCTTCCTGGTCGATCGTGAAGACGTTCTTTCTCAGGGCCAGTTTGACGGCCTCTTTGTAGCTCCTGGAATCGAAATGGTCTTTGAGGTCCTTGGCCAAGGGAAAAAGCTGCTCTTCAGCCGTCCATTCATAAACGCCGCCGTCGGAGGTCCGCAGGCAGTTCAAATGGACCGCCCAGGCCAGCTGTCGGATGGGCAGGCGGCTGAACGTCCTCCGGATGGACTGGACCTCGCCTTCCTTCTCGGGGCTGATGAAACGGAAGTACCGGGAGAACAGAACCCCGTTATGGTAGTAGGCGGGAAAGGCCAGGATGCAGTCGCTCCGGGTCACTTTGGCCAGATAGACGAACACGTCTATGATCTTTTTGCTCATGCCCAATCCCGGGTGCTGCTGGCCGGGAAGCGATCCGCGTTTTTCCTCGAATTCAGCCGCCGGGTTTTGAAGCGTCAGCCATTCCACGATGAGGCCCTTGAGGGTCCGCGCCGGGAATCCCGGCGCCGGCCTCTCTTTAGGGCGGAAGCAACCTTCCCTGATCTTCAGGTCGACGATGAGGTTGTCCGCGGCGTTCTCGCGGAGGAAGATCCGGAAGCGCTGGAGCGGATATTCCGAGGAGTTCAGGTCGAAGGCCAGCGGCCAGAGACGGCGTTTCCGCGCCTCTTTGAAAAAGCCTTTGCGGCCCATGACGGCGAAGACCTCGGTCATCGTGAATTTTCCCAGGAAGAGCGTCGTCCCGCGGCGCTCCCCCATCTCGCAGAAGATCTCGTCTTCTCCGATCAGCGGCTCGTTCGCCCAAAAAGGCGTGTTCTTGGAGTCTTCCATCGCCGGTTTTCTATCTATGATATGGCTCTCGCCCAAAATCCATGATCATTGTAAATGAAACACGGAAGCTTCGCAAGAAGAGAGGAGGGAGGCCAGACCGGACAAGGACGATGGCGTCAGCGGAAAAAAGAGAGCGTGTCGTCGCCCAGCCTGACCTGGCGGGCAAGCGCGAAAAACCTGGCCTCGAACTTCGTCTTAAAATGCCGGCGGAGGACGATGAGCCCGCCCGGGGCCAGGATCTCCCTCTTTTTGATGACCTTGAGGGGATTTCTCTCATCGAGGAGCTTATACGGGGGGTCGAGAAAAATGAGGGTGAACCGGGCTTTCTCTTTCGCCAGCCGGATCACGGCCCGGTTGAATTCGCCGGGGAGCACCCGGGCCCTATCGTCCGCCCCGCATTTGGCCAGATTGTGCTTGATCACGGCGACGGCCGGTCCCAGGAGATCGACGAAGACCGCGCTCTCGGCGCCCCGGCTGAGGGCCTCGATGCCGATCGAGCCCGTCCCCGCGAATCCGTCCAGAACGACCGCGCCGCGGACCTCGTCCCGGAGGATATTGAAGAGGGCGGTCTTCAGCTTGTCCGGCATGGGCCGGACGAGCGGGCTGGGGACCTTGCGCAGCCGTTTGCCCTTATAAATGCCGCTGATGACCCTGATCATGGCTTGCCTTAATAATAGATGGAGACCCGGCCGGCCGTCGTCCTAAGGTCCTTGACGCCGAGGGGAAGGCCGTACCAGTCGTTGACGCCGCCGGCATCGGTCTTGCCGAGCTTGGAAGCGACATAAATGATCATGTCCAGGAGGAAGTTGGGAACCCGTTGGCCGTCGAGGAAAAGCTTCCGAAAATCGAGACGGACCTGTTCGTTCTTCGTGGTGAACACGCCTTCAAAGTAGAGGTTCATTTGGGGTTTCAACACGGCCGGAAGTTTCTGGCCCCGCAGGTCGATGAGGATCTTCCCTTCGATCCGGTTCTGGTCGAAGAGTTTCAGCCGGAGCTCTTTCATGATCGGCTCTTTTTCCGTCTCGATCCGGTAGGCGATATAGGCGTTGAACTCGCTCTCGGTGAAGTCCATTCGTCCCGGCTTCGTCGCTTTTTTCATCAGGCTGTCGGCCGCGATCCCGTCCAGGAAACGGATGACTTTGAGGGCATCCAGACGCTCGGCGGCCGTGATCTCAGCTCCCCCGCCGGGCAGGACCAAGAGGCCGGCCATCAAGGCCGTTAGGAGCAGAACTTTTATTCTCATGCGGCTGCCGCCATCCATGCTACCAGATTGGGGGGGAGCTGTAAACTCGGGGGGGTGGATAGAAAGAGAGGGGAGAACGAATAAAGCAGGAGACCGATCGGGCTTCTATTTTTTGAAAGGAGAGACCGGCGTCTTATCGGTGATCGTGATGATTCCGGCCATGATCGCGCCGCTTCCGGCGATGATCGAGGCGATCCCGCACGGCGTCAAGAAGAAAGGAACGATGCCTTTTTTGCAGACGACATAGACGATATCGCCGGCCTGAACGGGTCCTTTGACCAGCAGCCAGGGGCTTTCGCCCGCCAGCGCCCGCCGGACCCGGTTTTCGCCCAGCCTCAGGGAACCGACATCCTGGTAGAAATTCGTGGTCACCCCTTTGATCCGGATCCGGTCATCGATCTGGAGAATTCCGCGCTCGATGAAGACCTCAGCTTCTCTGGTCTCAGGATTATAACGCACGACCCGGCCGATCCGCGATTCACCCTGGGTCTCGACCGAGACCTGATCCTTCAGCACTTCCTGAACGGCGGATTGAACCCCGCTGTCGTAGGGGTTCAAAGAGATGGAAACTTTAGTCGTTTCGTTGGCCAGGATGCCGACCAGCTCGTTGGAATTGAAATCGCCCAGCTCCGTGGTGATGCCGAAGGTATAGATGCCCTTGCTCAGACCCTCGATCTTGAAGAGCCCTTGATTGTCGGTCGGCTGGCTCTCATAGATGGCGCTGGAGGTGATGTTCCTGACCTTTATGATAGCTCCCATGATGGGGGTCTTCCCGTCCCGATCGAAGATGTAGCCGAGGAGATTCCCTCTCTCAACGGTTTGGGCGGAAATTCCGGGCGCCAGAATGGAAAGGGAGGAAAAAAGGAAGAAAACTAGTGTCGATAAAGCGACACCGCTTTTCAGACCTTGACTCATTAAAATTCTCCTAGCCCTAACCGATTTAATTATAAGGCTTAACATGTTTGTTTGTCAAGATAAATTCTTTGCTGGAAACAAATTTTCGTGTTTCCCGCTTAAAGATATATCTTCTTTTTTTGTCGGTTTTGGCGTTTCTTCAGCCGAGACTTTCATCATCAGCAAGGTCACGGGTTTGTTGATGACGCAGACCAGAACGGTGTTGGAGCCGATGTCGGAAGGAAGGACGATATCGATGTCCGGAGACTGCAGATAATCCTCCCATATCATCTGGCCGTTGAACATGATCGAAACGAGGGGAGAAGGCTGGGGCAGCCCCTCCTCGAAGCTCAAGGTCAGGCGGAACTTGCGGCCGTTGAGAACGAAGTTCTGATTGAACGGTTCGCCCTTGTTCAGGCGAAGCCCGGGAAACCTCATTTCCTTGAATTCGAGCATGGCCGTCACTTCCTTATCGATCGCCGTCATTTTGTTCACGTCGTTCAGCCGTTCGTAGTTCTTCCGCATTTTCAGAAGAAAGTCCACTCTTTGGACACCCATATCGATGGCTTTCTGATAGAACTTATTCGATTCATAGAGATAATCCAGCTTCTGGTAGGCATCCGCGACCAGCTCCAAGACCCGGGCGTAGTCCTGCTTCGTCTTATCGGGAATGACGAGAAGGTTTCTCTCCAAGGTCTGCCCCGCCTGGACGATCTCCCGGTAGCGGTTCTGCTTGAATCCCAAGAAGAGCTCAAAAGCGAATCGGCTGAAGTCCTGGAAATTCCCGCCCGACTTCGCTTCGATGAGACCTCTCTCCCGAAGGAAGGCCTCGACCTCTCCGACGCTCGACAATTGGTCTTCCAGGTTCAAATAGGCGTAGAGGTGGTCCAAGGCTTCGTCCAGCCGGCGGCTCTCCTCGAGAATACATTTGGCCAGGCCGAGGTGGACCGACTTGAGCAGGTTCTTGTATTCCATGCCGTCGACGGGACTTTGGACCGTCAGGTTCTGATAAAAGACGATCCTCTGAACGCAGGCCAACGCCGCCTGAAAATGGGCTTTGGCCTCCCGGAGCTTGAGCCCGTTGAAATTGGTCTGGCCGGCCATGTACTCATCCTTGGCCAACCGGAACTCCAGGGTTTCGGCCTGGGTCATATATTTAAGCCGCTCCTCACGGGACAGGGATTTTTCCCCCAGGAACTGGGCGGTCTGAAGGTAGACGCCGGCGTCGACGGGCAGGATCTTGGCCAGGACGGCGTAGTCTTTCACGTTCAAATCCCAGATCTGGAGAAAGGCGGCGATCTTTTCGGGCTCTTTCCGGAACAGGACTTTCCGGACGATGTCCAGGGCGAAATCCTTGTCTTCAGGGGTTAGGGAAGCCCACCGGGAGAACATGATCCGCCCGACCTCGGCATAGATCTGAAGGTCCTGACCCGAAAGGAGAGCGGCCTTCTTATATTCCTCGAAATAATTCTCCTGGAACGGCAGGTTCAGGAAATTCATATATTGAAGGGCTTGGGCGAAATCGAAATGGGCATACGGCGACAACGGGTTCAGCGTCAGGGAGCGGATGAAGCTTTGATAGGATTTGTAGAAAGCCTCGTCCCTCCGCCCGGCATCCTGGAGCCGACTGACACCCGCGTCGAAATAGGTTTTTCCCATCTCGTGGTACAGCAAATCGTTCACGGGCAGGAAGGCTTGTTCCATATCGAACAGAGCGGTCTTCTTATCGACGTCCGCGATCCGCTCTCTGGCCTGGTAATACAAGTGGTAGCCCCGGTAAAGGAGAATGTCCATGAGGCCGATCACGGCCAGGAGAAAGAGCCATCCCAATCGTTTCATCATATCAGGACTTCCGGTAATAAATGGCCGACCAGTTTAAGCTCAGGATCATAGTGAAGAGCAGGGCGTTGGCCGGAATATGCATGTTGAAATCCGTCAGGCTGTGGGCCAGCATGACGAAGACCGAGACAAGGCCGCCCAGGGCCAGGCTTTTGACCTCGGTGTTCCTCCGCTTCGCCCACGTCAGGAAGGAATCCACGGTGATGAAGAGAATCCCGGAGGCCAGCAGGGCGAACCCGAGGATGCCCAGCTCGGACAGGTATTCCAGATAATCGTTGTGGGCGTGAACGAGCATCCCGCTGAGGCCCAGCGTTTCGTAGGTCTCATAGGCCAGTCCGAACGTTCCTAATCCCGTCCCGAGGAGGGGAAAATCCTTGACGATCCTCATCACCGTGGTCCAATACCGCGGGCGTCCGTCCTGGAGGAGATTGTCCAGCGAGAACCGCCCGACCATGGCTTCGATGCCGACGTACAGCGCGATCAGGGTGACCACGATGAACATGATTTTGAGAAAATTCTTGATCCAGATCTTCCGTAGCCGCGACCGGCTGAAATAGAAGACGATCAATTCGAAGAAGAGCATGAAGATCACCAAAAGAAGCACGCCGCCCGAGCGGGAGTTGGAGAGAAGGATGCCCAAGGCCATCACCGTGATCCCGATCCCCAGGAGGATGTTGACGGACGTTCCCTTCCCCGTCAGGACGGCCAGCCGCTGCCGCCATTTTTTGCCGGGCATGGTGAAGAGATCGATCCGCGAGATGATCAGGGTCAGGGCGATGGGGATGATGAGCTCCAGATAGCCCGAGAAGTGGTTTCGGTTGACGAAGGTCCCCGTCACCGAATCGAGGTTGTACGACTTCCGATAGAAGAGCAGGGACGGGCTCTTCTGATACAGCTCGAAGAGCCCGAAGAAGGCTTCAAAGACGCCCATGCCGACCATGACCATCATCATCCGCCGCATCTGGGCGCGGCGGGTGATCACGCGGACCACGAGAAATCCGATCAGGACATAGGCCAGGAGTAGCAGGCCTTCCCGCAGGGTCTGAGACGGGACCAGGGACAGGCTGATCGACTTCATCTCGGCGAAGCGCGGAGAATACTGCTGCTGGAGGGCGTAGGCGTGCGGCGAGAACAGCCGCAGGATCGATTTCGGGATGGGGATGAGCTGAAACGGGAGGAACAAGATAAACAGGGCGGCGAAGGCATAGCGCGGCCAGGGCAGGCGCTGAAGGAGGCGTTCGTTCACGTGGGGCTTGCTCCCCATCAGGAAATAAACGGCCGTCAGGAAGACCGCGACGAGCTCGATCAGGAGGATGGCCCAGTCGTCCACCGAAGCGATCGGCAGGGGGGTGAACACGATCAGGGCCAGGAGCCCATATTCGATGATCTTCCGACACCACCTGTCCTTGCCGCTGGCCTCCTCGTCGTTGGGAGCGGGGGGAGGGATGTAGAGAGGCTCCTCCGGCAGACTCAGGTCGAAGCCGAAGATCTTGGGCATGGCGGTCATGGTTCATCCGTCCTGGCATCACCCATGTCTGCGGACCGACTTTTTCGCCGGTTCGTCGTCCACGCTTTTGTCTTGATAATATTCATATTGGAAATAGGTGTTCGAAGATCCGAAGCCGTTCCGCCGCAGCTTCGCGTCGTTGAGAACGACGCCGATGATCTCGGCCTTGGCCTTCCGCAGCTCCTCGATGGTCCGCAGCAGCGGCTTGCGCGTCGTGGTGCCCAGCTTCATGACCAGGACGGTCATGTCCGAAAGGGAACTGACGATGACCGGATCGATCACGGCCAGGACCGGCGGGGTATCGATCAGCACGGTCGCGAAGCGGTCCTGGACGAGGCCGACGAGCTCTTTCATCTTCCGGGAGTTCAAGAGCTCGGCGGGATTCGGCGGATGCGGACCGCTGGACATGAGCCAGAGGTTATCGATGGCCGTCTTTTGGATGGCGTCGTCCAAACCGGCCCGAGCCGTCAGATAATCGGCCAGACCGGTCTTGTTCCGGACCTTGAAGATCTTGTGCAGCCGGGGCTTCCGCAGGTCCGCGTCGAGGAGCAGGACTCTCTCCCCCAGCTGGGCGAAGGAAATGGCGATGTTGGAGATCGTGGCCGATTTCCCTTCCTGGGGCGAGGTGCTGGTGAAGGTGAGGACGCGGTGAGGATTCTCGGCGTGCGAGAACAGGATCGCCGTCCGCACCGTCCGATAGTCCTCGGCGATCGAGATCTTGGGAAAGAGGTGGTTGATGAGTTCGATCTCCGAGATCTTCGACAGCTCGGCGGACGACTCCGCCGCCGCTCTCGGACTGTAGGACGACCGGTAGCGGTAAGAGTAGGGCGAATAGTAACGGCCTTTCTCCTTCGTCCCGTTCGGCGAGAAGTGGGGAATGATCCCGAGCGAAGGGAGGTTGGTCAGCCGCTCCAGATCTTCCGGCCCCTTGACCGTGTTGTCGAGAAAATCAGTCAGGAAGGCGAGGCCGACGCCGAAAAAGAAGCCCAGCAGGAATCCCACGATCAGGTTCCGTTTCTTGTTCGGAGAGACCGGGGATTGGGGGATCAGGGCCCGGTCGAGGACCTTGATGTTGCTCGTCTTCAGGCCGCCCAGGCGGGCCGAGACCTGGGTTTTGTTCTGCTCGGAGACCAGCGTATTGAGCACCGTCTGCATGTTCTCGACCTCCATCTCGAGGCTTTTATAGAGAATGGAGTCGTTGTTCGTCTTGGCCACTTCCACCCGCTGCGTTTCGAGCTCGGTCCTCAGACGGTCCTCTTTGTCCTTGGCCGTCCGGTATGCGGATTCGGACGCATCGACGGCCTTTTTGATCTCCTGATCGAGCTGGGTCCTCGTGCTGTCCAGCCGGATCTTCAGTTGGACCATGAGGGGATGGTCCGGCTTGTACGTCGTCCGGGTCTGTTCGTCGTAATCGGCCTTCAACTGCATGTAGGACGTCTTCAAGTTCTGGATCGTCCCGTTGCTGATGACCTGGGGAAGGGAGTCGATGTTGAGGCTCCGGAGCTCCCGGTAATTGGCCTCCACGTTGAGCCGCTCGACCTGGGCGCCCGTCGCGGCTCTCTGCAGATCGCCAAACTTCGACAGGACGCTGTTTTGATTCTCGCTGACCTGGAGGATCTTCTTCTCCTCGCTGTATTTCTGCATCTCCCGCTCTTTGGTCCCCAGTTCCTCCCGCAGCCGGGCGATTTGATCGTCCAGGAACTGCTTCGTCTGCTCGGTCGCCTCGTACCGCGTCTCCATCGAGAAATCGATGAACTCGTCGGCCATCGCATTCACGATGTCGGTGGCCAGGCGGGGGTACGGCGATCTGAAACTGACGTCCACCAAATGCGTGTCCGGGACCTGGCGAACGGACAATCCGCTCATGACGAACTCGGCATACGCGGAATCGGGATCCGCCTGGACCTCGGGCGCGGGACCGGACGGCGGAACGGCCTTGGACGGGAAGAGCCAGCGCAACCTCAGGACCCCCTTGATCATCTGGATGAGGCTTTCCTTGGATTTTTTGGCGGACTGGAACTCAGCCCGCCGTCCGAGATTCATCCTCTTGGCCACGCGTTCGGTCAAAAGCCGGCTCTGGAGGATCCTGAGCTGGGTGTTGAAGTAAGAACTGATGATGGCCACGTTGCCGCCGGACGAGGTGCTCAGGACGTCCTGGATAGTCAGCCTGTTCGAACTCGGTTCATCCAAGACAAGTGTCGTCGTCGCCTGATAGATGGGGGTCGTCGTGAAGGAATAGACCGCGAAGACGGCGATCATGATCGCCGCCGCGGAGATGATCGTCCATTTCCGCTTCCAGATGATGCGCCAGTACTCGAGGATATCGAATTCCGGTTTTCGGACTGGCTTGTTGACCGTGACCATTGCCGTTTCTCTTTAGAGTTTACTCACCTTCAGCCGGATAGGTCTTTTCCATCAGGGCCATGGTAAGCCCAGGCCCAGAGGGCCACAATCGTCTGGAGAGAGGAAAAGAGGGGTGATTTTTAGCGGCCGTTCCTCACCTTTAGGGGTGATGCCCTAAAACCAGGTTTTCGAAACGAACACCGCGTCGTTTTCTTCCAGTTGGAAATCCTTGTCCTTCCCGCTCTGGATGCGGGTCACGTCGATCTCGAACTTCTTGGTGTTGCCCCGGTCTTCCCGGCGGGTGACGATGACCTTCCCCTTCCGGGCCTGTTCCGTGAATCCGCCGGCCTGAATGATGGCCTGGGTCAGGGTCGGGATGCGCGATTTCAAGACCTGAAGCACTCCCGGATTCTTGATCTCCCCTGAAATGTAGATCGGGACGCTTTTATCCACTTGGACCATGACCGTGTCGCCGGGCTCGATGACGATGTTGGACGTGGGATCGCCTTTCTGCATCAGGTCATCCACGACGATACGCAGGGGCGAGCTCGTCCCGTCAGGCTGCTGGCGGAAGACGATGATCTCTTTTCCCGCGTCCCTCATCAGGCCGCCGGCGGCGGTGATGACCTGGAGCAGAGTCTGGCGGCCGATCAGCTCGATAAACCCTTGTTTGGCTACCGCGCCGAGCACGGAGACCTGCTTGCTCTGGAATTCCAGGATGCGGACGCTGACTTCCGGATTGCGATAGAGGTTCTTTTCAAGAAGCTGGACCAATCTCCGCTCCAGTTCGGAGGCCGTGAGCCCCTCCACTGGGACTTCGCCCAGATAGGGGAAGGTGATCTTCCCTTGTTCGGTGACCCGGACCGTCGAATTCAGCTTGTCCTGGCCGAAGACCCGGATCTCGAGCAGGTCTCTGGCTCCGATCCGATAGCCTCCCCCCAGCACCTCCTGGCCTTCTCGCCCGAAAACCGGCGGAACGGACAGCGCAAAGGCGCATAGACAGATCGTCACGATGACGGGAATCGCGATCTTTCTCATGTTTTTCTCCTTCGACCTCATGACCTTGCCTCTCGGCAGAGGAGCGGCTCTTGCCGGGAACGGAGGAGGGGCCGCTCGGACCGGCCTAAAATTGGGTCGCCAAAAAGGCGCCGATCGAATCTCGCCTCCTGTCCCAGCCCGGAAGATTGGACTTCCAGCGGGACGAATTGTAGGTGATGCCGATGCCCATTTTTTTGAACACGCGAACGACGATGCCGGCACCGTGGAAGATCTGGTTGTCGTGTCTCTGGATCTCGATCATGTCTCCGGAATCGGAGGGCAGGCTCATCCGACCGGGATAATCAGCGTATCCGAGCTCGTAATTGTAATCCAGCCTGATGAAATTAGTCAAATAATAAGAAATCCCCGCCGAGAGCCGGGTTCCCAAGAACAAATAGGCGGTCTCAAGATAGGAAAAACTATCGCCCCTGCGGAATCCGACCCGGAGGCCGAACTTGCCGGTCCTATAGCTGAGCTCCGATTCCCCATAGAGCCCGGAGAAGCCCGTTTTCTGGCGATTGCGGGGAACGAGTTTTCTATACCCCAGGGAGAACACGCCCTGGATCTTGCCGAGGATCGGAAAACGGATTCCCACGATGGCCTGGGCGGCCTGCGAGTCCCGATCCAACGTCGCCTGGTCGAATCGATATTCCGAATATCCGGTATTGGTGAAAACGAAACCGCCGGGGAAGACCTGGTAATAGAATTCCATGGCCAGCGTTCTCTCCCGCCGGTTCAAGGCGTTGGAGATGCCGATGACATCGCCTGCCAGCTGGATGTCCTCATAAGAATAACGGACGTCCTTCCAGGAAACTCCGATGGCCGTTTTTCGGGCCGTTTCGAGGAAAAGCCCGACGGCCACGGCTTCTTGGACGTCCCTGGTCGGCCGGGCCAATTCGACCGAGACCGCCTGCCTGTATTCCCCGCGCGAATAATCGCCCCACAAAACGATCCTCTGGAAGAAGCGCAATTTCAGGCCTGTGGTGGCGCTGTTCGTGAAGGCCCGCTGCCGCTTCTCCTTGACATAATAGGTGTATTCGGGATTGTCCCTGAAATAGAGGATCGCATTGTTCCGGAACGGCAGATAGACCGTGGCTTCCGGCGAGAGGGTCGCCCGGAAATCTCGGCGCGGCTGGTTCTCAAAATAGATATTGTTGTCAAAGCCGAAATTTTTGACCTGAAACATGGGGAAGATCCTGAACGGTCCGAAGGACAGGGGGGCCGTCTTGATCCGCGTCCAATCGTTCTCGAAATTCTGGTAGTTCTGGGCCGAGGCGCTCTTGGCGGCCAGGACGAGGAAGACGGCCAGAAACACCGGGAGGCGCGTTTTTTTCATCGGATTAGGGAAAAGCGAAGACTATGACAGAAAACGGTCGAATAAGTCGAGCTTCTTCCGGATATCGCTGAAATAGCTCAGCGGCGGCACCTTTTTGGCCAGCTCGATAAGAAGGCCGCTCTGCCAATCGAACTGTCCCTTGGCCTGGACGAGGGGGATGATGCCGTCGGTCTTGACCAGATCGAACAGCCGCTCGATCTGGGCGTCCGAGAACAAGGAGAAGATCCGGCGGGCGTAGTGCCCGACGATGATCTCCCTCTGGATGGATTCCCGCCAGGCTTTTTCGTAGGCGGAGAGGCTTTGGGCGGAGAACGATCCGGCTTGATGGCAGCGATGGATAACGTCGGCGGCGATCCGCGAGCACAGAAGACCGAAATAGATGCCGCCGCCGGTCGTGGTCTTGACCTGCCCGGCCGCTTCTCCCAGGGCGATGACCCGCTCGCCATAGGTCCGGGAGACGAGTCCCTGGGCGATGGCTTTGATCTGGATCGACTCGGGCCGGAATTCATCCATCTTTTCCGGATAGAATTTTTTCATGAGGTTTAAGAACCAGGCCCGCGGCTCGCGGGAAGTCACCAGACCGAGACGGAGACGTCCTTCGACCGTGGGCACGGCCCAGGCGAAGGCCCCGGGAGCCACGCTCTTCCCGATGAAGATCGTCGCCGCGGCTTCGTTCGAGATCTCTAGCTCGGCCTGGGCGCCAAGGAGATGGTCATCGGGTACGCCCAATCCCAGCTTCTTGTTCAGACGATAATCGATCCCTGTCGCGAGAATGACCATTCGCGCCGCGAACGTCCTGGCCGGAGCGTCCCCGCCCTCCGTTTCGATCTCGACGCCGTCCCGCCCGAGCGTGACGTCCCTGACCCATGTGCCGAGGGCGATCTCGGCTCCGGCGCTCCTCGCCTTCTCGGCCAGCGCCTGATCGAACGTCTTCCGGTCGACGATGCAAGCGAACGTCGACGGATGCTGATAATGGAGGGAGTTGCCCGACGACGAAACGACCTTGACGATCTGGATGTTCCGGATCACGGGATCAGGGGAGATCGAAAATTCTTGAAAGATCTCCTTCCCGACGATGCCGGTGCAAATGACGTTGGATCCGATCTCTCTCTTCTTTTCGGCGACGAGGACCTTCAGTCCCTTTTCGGCCAAGAGAGAGGCGGCGTGCAGGCCGCTCGGCCCGCCGCCGATGACGGCCACGTCAAATCTGTCCATATTCCTCGGATTTCCCTTTAATATTCTCCTGAACCGGCTTCATTCGGGTAAGGTAGATATACAACACTATATGTTGGGCCCTTACCTAAACAAATACGACATGTTGATAGCATTGTCAAGCGTTTTTTACGTAAAAGATTTTGCCACTCGACCGGTCCATTATATGTATTCGCCGCCCGAAAAATCAACTTTTTTTTCGGTCCCGTCGGGATTTCTCAAATTTTCTTCTGCCGGGACTCCCATTTGCCGCGGAAAGTGATCCAAAACGACAAGGCGATCAGTTTCATGTCCAGCCAAAAACTCATCTTCCTGACATAGAGCAGGTCATATCGGAACTTCTTCCGCCGGGGCGTGTCTCCGGGCAGATAGACCTGGGTCAATCCCGTCAGCCCGGGTCTCACCACGTGCCTCTTCCGGTAGCCGGGGATGTCCTCGATCTCCCGGGTGTCCGGGTCGCCATGGACCTCCTTCTCTTTGGGCCGCAAGGCCCTCGGGCCGACGAAGCTCATGTCGCCTTTAAAGATGTTCAGCAGCTGCGGCAGTTCGTCCATGGCCGTGGCCCGAAGGATCCGGCCGATCTTGGTGACCCGCGGATCGTGTTCGACCGCTTGGACGGGACCGTGGTCCTTTTCCGCATCGACGATCATCGATCGGAACTTCATCGCTTTGAAGATCCGCCCGTTCCGGCCGACGCGGTCCTGCTTGTAAAAAACGGGGCCGCGGTCGGTGCGCTTGATCAGGCAGGCGAAGAGCAGCCAGAGCGGCGAGGACAAAAGAATGCCGGCGCCCGACAGGGCGATATCGAAGGGCCTTTTTAAGAACAGCGCTTTCATCGGTGAGACCTTTTCGGCGCGCCTCAGGAGATCGTCGTCATCAGCTCCTCGAACATTTTCAGGACGAGGTCCTTGGCCACATTTTTCAGGGCGTAGGTCCGGCCATTGGCGCCCATCGCCGCTCGGCCGTCGGCGTCCTTCTTGAGGGCGCGGATCACGGCGGCGATCCTCATCGGATCGTCGGGAGGGGCGCAGAGCCCGCACCGCGTGTCGCGGATGATCTGGAAGATCTCGGAGTTCTCGTGGGCCAGCCCGAGCACGGGCCGCCCGGCGGCGGCATAGTTATAGAATTTCGAAGGGACCGAGAGCAGCGACTTCTCCTTGTCGAGGGGAACGAGGAGCACGTCGGCCGAAGCCATCATCTGAGGCACGTCGCGGTAAGGCTGGAACGGCAGCCGGAGGACATTCGGCAGGTCGAGCTCGGCCGCTTTGGCCTGGAGGTCGTTCGCTTTGAACCCCTCCCCCACGATGACGAACAGGATCTCGGGGTCGTCCTTCAATAGGGCGGCCGTCTCCAGGATCCTGACCAGGGTCGCGTAGCTGCTGATGCTGACGATCCCGGAATACAGAAGAACGAACTTGTCGGCCAGTCCATGCTTTTCGGAAACGGGGTTGACTTTGGGCAGCGGCCTCATGAATTCCGTGTCCACCCAATTGGGGATGACGGAGATCTTATCCGGGGAGACGCCTTTGGCCGTCAGGTTTCTTTTGAATCCATCGCTGATCACGACGATGTTCCGGTGCCCGTCGTAGATCCATTTTTCGAAGCCGAGGGCGGCCTTGATGGCCAGGGGGTTCTTCAGCAGCCCCGATTCGATGGACAGGTCGGGATGGATGTCCTGGACGTTGAGCAAGACCCGGGCCCCGCGGAGAAAGCGGGCCAGGATCCCCGTCACGCCGAGCTGGAGCGGCGGCAGGCGGAGGAAGACGACGTCGCCGCGGCGGACCTTGGCCAAATGGACCATGGTGTACAGGGTATAGATCGACCAGGCGATCAGCCGCCCGAAGTGATGGCGAGTGAAATTCGTCAGGATCCTCTTCACCCGGAACCCGGTCCGCGTCTCGCGGACATAGAACCGCCCTTCGTAGCCCTTGTTGTGCGGCGGGCGGGGCAGCGTCGTGACGATCTCGACGGCGTGCCCGTTGCGGGCGAGCTGCGTCGCCAGCTCGTTCATGAGGATCGGCGCGCTGCCGAACTCCGGCAGATAATACATGGTGTGGATGAAGATTCTCATGTGACCTCGGCCAGAACGGATTCGGCCAGGCGGCTTTCATAGGCGTAAAGGGAAATGAAGGCCATGGCCGGAACGATGAGCAGAAGATCGACCCCATAAAAGGCCGCCGTGGACTCGAAGAAAGACCGCGAGGTCAGGAAAGCGACGATCAGGATCGACTCCATGAGGACGGTCTGGTCCTCGCCTTTGATGTCGCGCGTATGTTCCAACAGCCGCGTCTTGAGGACGAGGAGCCAGATGCTGACCAGCGCGGCGAAGAACAGGAGCGCTCCGATGATCCCGACCTGGATCGAGGCGTGGATATAGGAATTATGGATATGTTCCTGGTTCATCATGATCCGGTCGGCGTCGAACCCCCAGCCCAGGAAGGGCGACTGGCCGATGAGCTGGAAGGCCCTCCCCCAGGTCGCTTCGCGACCGGAGAGATCGATCAGCGCGTCCAGCCGGCCATGGGCCCGCATCCGATATCCCGAGAACCACAGGATGAAGATGACAATAGGACTGGCCAGAAAATATCTCCAGTTGATCCTCTTCATGATCATGTACAGGGCGCTGCACACGGCGAGACCGAGAAGGGCGGTCCGGGACTGGGTCTGCATCAGGAGGAACAGCCCCGGGAAAACGATCGACAGCCAAACATAGCGCCGCCGGCGCGTTTCGGACAGGAACCTCATCGCGGCGACGATGATGACGATCATGGCGTAGCGGCCCACGCCGTTCTTCGTGACGCCGCCGAATCCCAGGGGCAGATTGTAAAAGGCGGAAAATCCGGCCTGGCCGCGGAAAATCTTGATCGCCTCGGGAAGCAGCAGGAAAGTCAACATGAAGAAGACGCCGTAGTTGATATAGCAGATGAAGCGGAGGAGCAGTTTCGCGTCCTGATCGCGGAGCACAACCCACATCATGAACAGCGGGGAGAGATAGGCGCCGGCCCAGTACATCGACTGGCCCATGGCGGGAGACAAGAGGAGCGACGTGGTGATCCCGACGATGGAATAGAGGAAGAGAAATCCCAAGGGATCCTTGAAGAACGGGAATCTCGTCCGTTCCTTGAACAACCAGACGAGACAGACATAGAGCGAGAAGAGGGGGAGCAAGGCCCGGAATCCCTGAAAGAATTCGAACGGATTGGTCGACGAGAGGTTCGGGAGGTTGTAATATCCCGTGAACATACCGCCCCAGATGGCCATCCAGAGCGCGGAGGAAAAGATGAGGCTCATGTCTTATTGGTGACCTTCATCCAAAGCTTTGGCATAGATGCCGTCCAGCCGTTCGCCCAAACGGTCCCAGACATAGAACTCCTCCGCCCTTTGGCGTGAAGCCCGGCTCAACCGCAGGCGGAGGTCGGGATCTCGGGCCAATGTCCCGAGGGCGTCGGCCATGCCGGCGATGGCGAACTCAGGGTTCTTGGGAGCGACCTTGATCCCCCAGTCCCTCTGGATATGGAAGCCCGGCCCGGCCGAATCGAGGCAGATAACGGGGAGCCCCGAAGCCATGGCTTCGATGACGACGGCCCCGCCCCCTTCGCGGAGGCTCGGGTAGAGAAAGACATCGCTGGCCCGCATTTTCGCCCAGAGCTCCTTCTGAGGAAGCCAGGGAACGAAGTGGACCTTGTCCTGGATCCCGAGCAAAGCGACGAGGTCCCGCAGCCTATGGCCTTCCGGTCCTTCGCCGACGATGGTGAACCGGGAGTCGGGAAAATCCCGAGAAAAGAGGGCGAAAGCCTTGATGGATTCGGCGAAATTCTTCCAGAAGACGAGCCGGCCCGTGGTGAAGACCTGGATCCCGCCCGAGGCGGCATGGAGCGCCGAGGCCGGCGCCACGTCCTCGATCCCGATGCCCGTCACGGGAAAGAACCGGATCTTGTTCTGGTATCTCAAGGGAAACTTGACTTTGGTGTCCTGATTGCAGACGAGGATCGCCAGGGACCGCTTCATGCATCTTCGCCGGGACCACAAGAGCTTCCGGCCGATCCATTGGCTGACGCCGCGTTCGAGGTCCTCGAGCTTCCCGCTCATAGGATACTCCCGCATGAACCCTTTCGGCGTCCTCTGCCCTCCTCCCATCGGGCCCCAGATGAACGGGACGGGCAAGAAGGCTCCGATGAAGCTCGGCATCCAGTAGTTGGCGAAGGTGATGTGGTGGGCGGCGTCGAACCGGAGCCGCCGGTGAAGTTCGCGGGCGAGGAGATAGGCCCGGATCTGCCAGCAGTAATAATAGAAATGAAGGCTGACCTGGTGATACCATAACGGGCGGGGCCAGACCGGAAAATCGGCGTAATGGAAGCGGACGCCGCCCATCTCGCCTTGGCGGACGGCCCGCTCGATCCCTTTCCGGTTCCGCCGCTGGGTGATCACCCAGACATCGTGCCGCCGGCTGATCTGTTTGATCAGGTTCCAGCCAAGGATGGATTCTCCTGCCCCCAGGATCTTTTCCTCTCCTTCGAAGCCGCTCGACGTCGAAGGATGGCAGGCAAACGCTGAGATCAGGATCTTGGATCGTTTCATGGTCCTTGCCTTTATCGCCTCAAACGTTCTTATCCCGTCAGCCGCTCATAAACCCCCATCAACTCCCGATAATGAAGGTCCTCGTTGTAATCCCGGACGGCGACGGACCGGGCCGCCCGGCCCATGGCTTCGGTCCAGCCGTCGTCCCGAAGCAAGGCCTCGATCTTCCCGGCGAGATCGTCGGCGTTGCCCGGTTCGAAGAGGAGGCCCGTCTCGTTCGGACGGACCAGCTCCGGATAGGCTCCGAGGTCGGACGCGACGACCGGCTTGCCCAGAAGATAAGCTTCGAGGATGCCCATGCCGAACGTCTCGTAGCATTCCGAGGGAAAGACGACGAACTTCGCTTTGCCCAGCAGGTCGGCATAGGCGTCTTGGCCCAAGAACCCGACGAGTTCGACGTTCTTCAGACCGTGCTCGCGGATGAACGCTTCGACGCCGGCCCGCTCGGGGCCGCGGCCGGCGATAAGGAGCCGACCGTCATGGATTTTGGTCATGGCCTTGAGCAAGGTGTAGATGCCTTTCTGTCGGACCAGGTATCCGGCAAAGACAAAATAGTCCCCGGAACCGCCGCCGGTCCTGGAAAACCCGTCCGACGGCAGGAAGTGGTTGATGTGGATGATCCTCTTCGGGGATAGTCCCCAGGCAATCATCTTCGTTCTCAGGAACCGGCTCGGGGAAATGAAAAGATCGACCCTCCCCGGATACAGATGGAAGAGGGCGTGGAAGGTCATGGCGCTGAACGACATGAGGCTCACCAGGAAGTTCCCGTTGCAGCAGTTCTGGATTAAGGCCTGATGATATCGGCGGCCCCGGCACCGTTCGCAGATCCGCCCGCCGGTGTAGAGATACCGCGAGGCGCAGACCAGATTGAAATCATGAAGCGTCTGGACCACCGGGATCCCGGCTCGGCTTAAACGCGTGATCAGCGAAGGCGACAATTGATAGAGGATCGTGTGGAGATGGGCCACATCGGGCTTCTGCTCGGCAATGAGCCGGCCGATGGACCTGGCCACGTCGAAAGCGTACAAGGCGTCGGCGTAGGCCTTGGCCATCTGGGGGACCGTCGCCCGGCCTTCGTCCTCACCCGAGAAAATGGTGAAGCGGGGGACGAAATAGCGGGAATAGGGGGATGGGAAATTCTTCAAATACCCCCCCGTAAAGGGGATGACCTGGTGGCCGTGCTTCTCCAGAAGGCGGTTCGTCTCGAGGAACACGCGCGAGGCGCCTCCGGCCACGAAGTGGTACTTTTCCGCTGTTAGAATCTTCATCTCAAACCAGGGACCTCACCAGCCCGACGACGTTGCCGGCCGTCCGGCGGACGTAATCGCGATCCCGTTCCCGGACCGCCAAGACCAGGCTGAGACAGGCCCGAATGGTCAAGGCCAGGTAACATTTGGCCACGGACAGTTCCTTGTGTTTCCGGACGAAATGGAGGCGATTGGCCACTTCCTTCTGACCGAACCGGAATCCGTTCATCCGGCCGCGCGGCGAGGGATAATGATATTGCCGGGCGGCCGCGACGATGACCAGGGTGAAGTTTTTGCCGACCTGATAACTGAAATCGAGATCTTCGAGATAGCTGTATCCGGCATACCATTCGTCGAACCGGAAGGCCTGGAAGACCGTTCGGCGCCAGACGGAAGTGCCGGAAGGAAGCCATTGCACGGTCCGATTTTCGTTGAGATCGGAGAGCATCACCTGGAATCCGGAGGGCAGCACCGTCCCCTGCCTCCGGCTGTAAAGGCCGATCCGCTCGGCCAGCCGCAGATGCTTGAGCCCGGAGGCGAAGAGCGGAGGATGATTGACCAGATTGAAGGAAGCCCCGCCGATGTCGGCGGAGGCGGTCTCCCAAAAGCGGAGCATTTCCGCGCAGGCCTCCGGGGCCAGGACGGAATCATCGTCCAAGATGCCGATCAAATCATGGTCCGGACGGACCGCCTGGATCCCGGTGTTGCGCTGGCGGGTCGCCGAGGGGGGGAGACTGCGCAGATAGCGGACCTGGAGGCCGCGGCATCGCTCGACGACCTCCCGGACCGGCGCGGCGCCGCCATCGACGACGAGGACCTCGTCGGGAGGCCGGGTCTGGATTTCCAGGCTTTCCAGAAGCCGGCGGAGCTCGTCCGGCCGGTCCTTAGTCGGGACAACGAAAGTCAATTTCAGTTTACTCATGGATCCGGGCATGGTCGTTCAAGAACCGATCGACGATGTCGAGGACATCCCGCTGAAACCGTTCCACCGAGAACTTCTTGGCCTGGGCGGCCAGGTGCCCCCGGAGCTCGGCCTGCTTGGCCCCGTCGCCGACGACGCGAAGGATCTTGGCCGCGCCGTCCGGGATGCTCTCGTAGGTCAGGTCGGGATGATCGACGATCTCCACCTGGCCGCCGCCGCGGGGGACCCAGACGATGCAGCCGGCCTTGATCATTTCGGCTATGGTGATGCCGAAGGGCTCGTTCTCCTTGCCGTGAATGCCGTACCGGTGCCGGTTCAGGAGTTCCTCTTTGCGCGCGGCCGAGGCATCCGTTTCGAATCGGATCCAATCGCCGTGCTTTTGGGCCTCCCGGATGAGATCTCTGGCATAGGCAGGATCGCCGATCCGGCCCATGATATGAAGATGGATGTCGGGGACCGCCGCCCGCACCTCCTGGAGGACGCGGAAGACCCGTTCGAGCTGTTTTTCGGGGACGATCCGGCCGACGCAGAGAAATCCGTTCTCCTTGCGGTCCCACGGCTCGGGCGAAAAGTCGTCGGGAACCGGAGGATACAAGGTGCGCGTCTCGATGCCCAGACCGATCTTCGTCAAACGGCCCATCCAATCGGAATCGACGAGAGTGATGTTCCGTTTGACCCCGTCGAGGGAAAAGGCGGACAGCCGCTCGCCCAACCTTAAGTACGCCCGGCGGAAAAAAGAATCCTGGTAGAACCATCGTCGCCATTTTTTCGGGGTCGGATTCAGGATCTTCAGCATCTGGCTGTTGAAGAGCGGGTCCAAAACATACTGGACCCCGGCCCGTCCGTAATCCATCGGGTTGAACGCGGAGAACATCAGGTCGAACTCCGGCGCGTGTTTCTTGCAATAGCGATTGAGCCGGAAGCCCCACAGGGCGGCGAAGCGCCGGCCGGATTGAAGCAGGATCGGAGGGGGGACGCGGATCGCCTTGACCTCATCGTTCCCGACGTTGGTATGATAGAACCTGTTGTAATCGTCGAAACAAACGGCGTTCGAGGTGATCAGGGTCACCTCGTAGCGCCGTTTCAGCGCTTCCAGCATCCACAGGACACAGGACTCCGATCCGCCGCCCACCTGGAGGCGAGGATGGATGACGGCGATCTTCGGCCGCCTGGAGGAGGCCGCCGGCGTCTCGAGACGGAGACCGGACGTTCCGGAGGCCGGCCGTCCCTCCTTCATTCCGAGGAGCTTCAAGAGCTCGTCGAATCTCGTCTCCCAGGAGTTAGCCCGGGCGAACTCGACATACCGTCGGCGGTCCGATTCTCCTATAGCGCGCTCGAGAAGCCCGGCGAATTCTTCGTAATCCGCGGCCAGGGTGACGGGGCTATCGAACGTCTGGAACTCCTTGAAGTTCAGGCTGACAACGGGCAGGCCGCAGGCCATGTACTCGAAGAGCTTCAACATGTCCCCGCCGATGCGTTCGGAATGGGGTGATTTCTTATAGGGCACAATCCCGGCGTCGGCGTTCTTCAGATAGGCCGGGATCTTGTTGTACTCGCGCTGACCCAGAATAAAGATATTCGGCACGCCCCTCAACCGGGAGACATCGGCATAGACTCGGCCGAGAAGGACAAACGAGACACCGGGCAAGCGGCGGGCGAGGTGGGCGATCAGGTTTTGGTCGAACAGGAGCGGATTGGCCATGCCGCCGAGGCAGACGACGCGCGGCGACGGAATGCGCGCGTAATCCTCCGGCGGGTCGGCCGGCGCGGAGCGGAAGAATTCGAAATCGACCGCGTTGGGGAAAAAGTGGATCTTTCGCCCCGTCAGTTTCCGATAATTCTCGATCATGAGCCGGCTGTGGGCGATCACGACGTCGGCCCTCTCTAAAAGCTCGCGTTCCCTGTTGACGAAGCTCGGGGGCTCGTTGGAGATCATCGTCATGTCTTCCGACGGCCGGAAAATGCTTTTGCCGTGGGGAATGCGGTCCAGGGCAAAGGCGTAGCGGGAGCTGTCGATCCAGAGGACCTCGGCATCATGGAAACCCTGCTTTTCCAGGGTCGCCCGGAAGGGGGGAAACGTCAGTCGGTCGCTGTGGTCCATGACCCATCTGGAATTCAGAAATGGGATGTCCACGATCGGCAGGAGCGAGAAGGGAACATACGACCAGACGTTTCCGCCATACACCAGAGCCCCGCCCCGGCGCCACAGGCGCAGCCGCTGTTTGAACTCCTTGCGGTCCTGGGTCCCGAAGAAATGGAACGGCGACAGGAAATACGAGATCCAGGCGACACGGTAGTCCTTTCCGGCGAAGCGCCGGGCGATATGATAGGACGAACCGGTATGGAATCCGAACCGGCGGTCGCCGATCAGTACGAAATTTTTGTCTCTTGGCATCGGGCGGCCGTTTTCATCATTTTATTTTTCTGCCGTATCACCAGCGGCCAGACCCGGTCCTTGACGAAGGACAGGATCCGGTATTCGAGCTTGCGTTCCAGGACGAGGGTCAGACCGACATAGACGATCATCCCGGCCAGGCCGGCGAGGCTCATCCCGGCCAGACCATGGCCAAAGAGATTCAAGACCCCCCAAGCCGTCGCGAAAAGCGCGGCGGCGCTGAGGATCGGCGGTAAAAAGTATCGGGCGTATTCCGTTCTTGAACAGGACATGATCTTCAAAGCGTTCCCCGCGAACCCGATCAAGGACGCGAAGAGGCTGAGGAGCACGGCGAGCGAAGCGCCGGCCAACTGCCATTTCAAGGTCAGGGGGATGAGGCAGGCGGCCAGGACCACCAGCCGGACGAATTCCCAGCGGGCTTCGATCTCCGGCCGGCCCACGCCGTAAAAAAGCGGTCCGGTCGTCCCGATGACGGACCGGACCAGCCCGGCCAAAGCCAAGATCTGGAGCGAAGCGACCATGGGCAGCCACTTCTCCCCCAGGAAAACGCGGGTGAAATCGGGCCCGAGGACAAGAATGAGGGCGGTCAGAGCAAACGACAGGAAGGTGATGACCTGGAAGACCTTGAGGTAGGCTTCCTTCAACCGCAACGGATTGTCCTGAAGCTTGGCATACGTCGGGAACATGACCTGGCCGATGACGTGCGAGATCTCGGTCGTCGGGGTGTTGGAGAGCTTAAAAGCCATTTGGTAAAAACCGAGCATCGCCGCGCCGAGGACCTTGCCGACGAAGATATCGTCTCCTTGAGTCACCAGAAAAATGAGAACGCTCGAGCCCATCACCCACCGCCCGAACCGGAAAAGTTCCTTGATCTTGGGCAGGTCCCAGCGGAAACGGGGGCGGTAGGGATGGATCGCGTAGCTCACCCCGACCTGGATGATCCGGCCGGCCAGATCGGCCAGGACGAAGGCCCAGACGCTGCGGAGAAGAAGGGCCAAGGCGACGACGACAACGAAGTTGGTGATGTTGCCGGCGATATGGTAGACGAACTGTTTGTGAAATTTCAGGTGTTTCTCGAACTCGACGACGCCGATGTTGGCGAAGGCCATGACCAGCTGCGACAGCCCGAAGACCCGGATGAGGGCCGAGGCCTCGGGAGTCTTGAAAAAGGAGGCCGCCGCAGGGGCCAGGAAGAACATCAGGGCGAAGAGGGCCAGACCCCTCAGGACGAGACCGGTCCAGGCCGCGTCCAGATAGCCTCGGATATCCTCCTTTTTCTGTATCAGGGCGTCTTGGATCCCGGTTTGGGAAAAGGTGTCGAGGATGGCCAGGGTCAGCATGGCGATGCCGATGACGCCGAAATCCCGGGGCGCCAACAGCCGGGCGAGGATGATGAGCCGGGCGAAGTAGAGAATCTCCTGGACGAATTTCAGGGCAAAGACCCAGAATCCGCTCTTGATGACGCGCTGGGCTAACGGCTCGGCCGGTTTCTCGCCGCTCACGACATCCACTCCTCCAACGGTCCCCGTTTGAACCTCCGCTGCCGCTGCAGCCACAGGGAGGCGAAAGCGAACAACTCCCCCAAAAAGAACCCGGAGAACATGAGGAGCCCCGTGAGGCCCTTGTACGACATGTCCGCGTCCTTCTGGATGTCAAAGACGAGAAAGGCCAGGACAGCCAAGGTCATGAGCCAAACGGCCAGAACGGACAAGGGCCATTTCGCGAAGACCAGGCGCCCGCCCTTGAATCCGATCCCGATACAAGCGAGCAGGACGATCACGGCATAGACGAAGAGGATCTTGACGGATTTTGGATAAACGGTCGAAAGATAGGGCTCGCACAAATAAAATCCCGTGTTCAGGTTGAAGAGATCGGCCAGCCACGGGTAGATGAAATTCTCGGAGATCATGTATTTCTTGTTCTTGGCGAAAAGGGCGGCGCCGTATTCAGGCCGGCTCATGACCTCGCTCATGCCGGCCGCGCGGAGATCCGACTGTTTGGCGAACGACGTCAGCATCTCCGAAAACGCGGCCAGGTTCGTGACGGCCCGCGTGGCATCCACCTCGGCGAAGTCATAGTCATGGAGGATGACGACGATGACCGACATGGCACAGCTTGCCCGTCTCGCGCTCCTGAGGGATTCATAGAACCGGGCCAGGTCCGACGTCGCCGGCAGGAACTTGAGGGAGGTCTTGTTGTTCACGGCCCCGCCGCCTCCGTCGAATCCCGATGAAACACCGAGAAACCCGAGGCTTTCCAGGACCCCATGGGTCGTCTGGTCCTCGACGTTCCAGGGAGGGATGAAGATCCTGATATCGGAGTTCAAGATATTTTTCAGGAATTCTCGGCCTGTCCGGATCCGCCGCATTTGTTCGTCCCAGTCCAATCCCTTGAACTCGGAGAATTGCCCCCACAGCGGCCTTGGCCGGGACTGATGGTTATAGCCGTGCAGGGCGGGTTCCACGCTCCCGGCCTCGATGGCTTCTCTTAAAATGGCCGCCTTCTCTTCGGTCAAGGGGATCTCCGATTGAGGTGAAGTATCGTGGTAATCTTTCGATACGGGAAAGGGAATGACGCCGATGGTCAGCGGCGTCCGGGTCTTTTCGAAAACACGGATGAGGCGGGTCTCGAAGCCGGTGAAGCTGAGGCTCGAGTAATCATCGTAACGGAAGACGACCTCGATCTTTGGAGGGCTTTGGGCCAGGGCCGCGAGCGTCGAACAAAGCAGTCCGGCGAGGACGAGTGCCGTCCTCAGGGCGACCCGGGGCCTGCCGTCAGTATTCATAAGCTCATGTCCGATGGACTCCATCTCCGGCCGTTTTAAAGCTGGCGGGAGAATTTCGGGTCGACCAGGTCGTCCGCATAAGCGGGCTTTTTTAGGGACACCAGTTCGCGGAATCCGCTGGTTTCATACCAATCCATATAAAGAGGGTATCCCCGTTCCAGGGGATATTGCGGCGCGTATCCGAGCAGCCGGCGCGCTTTGTCGATATTCAGCGTCCCGCGGTGGGGCACGGTGTGGTTCCAGGGCTTGGTTTCGACCTCGACTTCGGCAAAACGATTCTGGATCAGGCCGACGAGAGCTTTAAGCGGGCGCGATTCGCCGTAGGTCAGGTTGAAGGTCTCATTGAGCGCCCTCTTGTTGGTCAGGATGAGGATCAGGCCTTGGACGAGATCGTCAATATAGGTGAAATCCAGCCGGTCTTCGCCGCCGCCCTCGAGTGACAGCTTTCGTCCCTCCAGGGCCGCCTCGATGAAAAGCTGGCCGACCCGGCGATTGATGCAGGTCGGGCCGTAAAGCGCCGAAGGCCTGATGATCGTATACGGGAGGCCGTAAATATTGTGATAGGCCTTGATCATGTGCTCACAGGCCAGCTTGCCCGCTCCGTAGATGCCGATGGGGTTGGCCGGCGTTTCCTCCGTGACGGATTCCGCGGGAAAATGGCCGTAGACCATGCTCGAAGAGGGAAAAACGAGCTGCTCGATCCCCTTGGACTGGCGGAGGATCTCCAAGACCTTCTGGGTCGCGTGAACGTTGATCTCGAATCCCTGGTCGGGCTCCAGATCGCAGACAGCCGCCGAAACGATGGCCGCCAGGTGGACGAGCTTGGCCGGACGGACGCTCTCGACGGCGTCGGCCAGGGCGAAGGAATCGGTCGCATCGCCGCGGATGATCGGAATGCGGGCGTCGGCCAGTTTCTTCAGCCGGGCTTGGATGAAATGCCGATAAGCGGGATTCCCCATCGTGAAGCGGAAATCGTCGAAAACGGTCACGTTCTTCCCGAGCCGGCGAAGCTCCAGGGCCAAATGATGGCCGATGAAACCGCAGCCTCCCGTGATCAGAATGGATGGATTTGTTCTCATGGCCGGTCTCCTTTACGCACCCGGGACCTCATTCCGCGAGGCTGCCCGGATAACATCACCGATATAGCCCATGTCCTCGGCGGTCAGCCGCGGATTCACGGGGAGAGCGATGGTCTCGGCGGCGACGCGTTCGGCCTGCGGCAGCAAGCCTTCTCCATAACCGAACGTCTGCCGGTAAAGCGTCATCAAATGGACGGGGGTCGCGTAATAGATGCTGGCCCCGATGCCGCTTTGTTTGAGCGCGGCCAGAAGGGCGTCGCGGGTCAGGAGAAAACCCTCCGTCACCGTCAGCTGGTAAAAAAGGAACGAGTGTCTCATATGGGAAGGGATGACCGGCAGCTCGAGCCCGGCAATGCCTTTCAAACGGTCCGTCAGGAGCCCCGCGTTGGCGATCCGCGCCTCGATCCGGCCGTCGGCCTTTTCCAACTGGCAGATCCCGAGGGCCGCTTCGATGTCCGTCATCCGGAAATTGAAACCGAGGATCGGCGTGTCATAGACGCCCGGCTTCTGGCGGTAAAAAGCGGGGACATCAATGCCGAAGGCCCGCTGTTTATTAGCCTGTTCGGCGATCCGGTCGTCATCGGTCGTCAGCATCCCGCCTTCCCCGGTGGTGATGTGTTTGACGGGATAGAAGGAAAAGCAGCCGGCGGCGCCCATCGTTCCCGCCGGTCGGCCCCGATATTTTGTGCCCACGGCGTGGGCGCAGTCTTCGACGATGACGAGGTTCTGGTTTTCGGCGATCTTCAAAATATCGTCCATCTCACAGGGAAGCCCGGCGAAATGGACGACGATGATCGCCTTCGTCCGCGGCGTCAGGCCGCGGCGGATCGACGCCGGGCTGATCGTCCCCGTTCCCGGCTCCACATCGGCAAAGACGGGCCTGGCCCCGACATACATGACGGCGTGGGCCGTCGCCACGTGGGTTTGGGCGGGGACGATCACTTCGTCGCCCGGCCCGATCCCCAGCGCGAGCAGGGACAGATGGAGAGCCGCCGTGCAGGACGAGACGCTGACGGCATGTTTCACGCCCAGATGGGCGGCGAAAGCCTGTTCAAACTCCTTGACTTTCGGTCCATGGGCCAGCCAGCCGCTCCGGAGGACGGCGGCGACGGCCTTTTCTTCGGCCTCTCCCATCCACGGCGCGCCGAAAGGAATGCTGCGGTTCATGACCTGATCCCCTCTCCGGTGTTCAGGCAACAGAGCGCATAATGGTAAGACCTCCCCGGAAAGAACCGGGCGATCTTCGATATCCGGTAATAAAGACCGGCGAGCGGTTTCAATACGGGGTGAACGCTCCATCGGACGAGCCGGGACGGCATCCGCAGGGAAATGCCCCTGACCGCCGCCGGGCGAAATCCCGACTTCCTCAGCCCGGCCAGGAGCTCCTTATAGGGAAGGGCGGAATGGGACAGTGCTTCATCCCTGCCGGACCGGGCATTCGGATAGGAAAAGGCGAGCCGGCCGTCTTTGATCATGATCCTGGAGAGTTCATGGAGACACCGTTCGAAATCGGGCCCCGGAAGATATTGGAAAGACAGCGAACAGACGGTGTTCCGGATCGTTCCCGCCTTGAAGGGAAGAGCTTTCATATCCGCCTGGACCAAAGGAACCCCGGCGAATTGCCGGGAATGATCCAATCCGGTCGGGGCATGATCGACGCCGATGATGGCGGACGTCTTGAGGAATCGCCAGATCATCCCGTCCCCACAGGCCAGGTCCAGCGTCCGGCCCTCGTTTTCCACCCAGGCAGCCAGGATCCGGTAGTTGTCGAAAGTCCACCATTTGGCGAATCCCTCGAGGCGATGATGATAGGCGCCCTTCTCCCTGTATTCTTTTTCAAAATCTTTTATTTTCAACAAGCTACCGCCGTTGGACCTGAAACCGCTCGATTCCATTTAAAAAACTATTCTATTTGATTTGACAATAAATGTCATATAACCGGAGAAATGTTGTCACTTTCTGTAATTCCTCGATTTCGCTCCGATGATACTGTGATTAGTATATCTGTAGCAATCGTCCGGATGGATGAATCAAAGGGTGATTTTAGCCGGATTTTTCTCACCCTTAGAGGGGAGGCTCAAAAAACGTATAAATCCATGTCTTTCAAGTCATTTTTCCGAGCGGGTGACGGCGGCCAGTTGAATATTCCGGTTAAGAGATGTACACTGTTTTTTTTGAACCAGAATGACTCAGCTTGAATCGGCCCGGAAGGGAACGCTCACGGCCGCGCTGAAACGGACGGCGCGGGAGGAAGGTCTTCTTCCGGATGACCTCATAAAGCTGGTCGCCGACGGCCAGGTGGTCATCCCCTTCAACGCCCGCCATGTCAGGCTCAGGCCGGTCGGGATTGGTCGAAGACTGCGGACAAAGGTCAACGTCAATCTCGGCACTTCCAAGGATTTTCCCAGCCTCGAGGCGGAACTCGAAAAGGTCGAGATCGCTTTAAAATACGGGGCCGACACGCTCATGGACCTGAGCACGGGGGGCGACCTGAAAAAGATCCGGAAAACGATCCTCAGCAAGGCTCCTCTTCCGCTCGGAACCGTTCCGATCTATCAGGCGGCGATCGAAGCGATCGAAAAGCGGGGCTCCATCCTGGCCATGACCGTGGACGACCTTTTCGCCGTGATCGAGTCCCAAGCCCGCGAAGGGGTCGATTTCATGACCTTGCACTGCGGCCTGACCGCCCGGGCCATCGAACGATTAAAGGGCCAGGGCCGCGTGGCCGACATCGTCTCGCGCGGCGGCGCTTTTCACACGGCCTGGATCCTCCATCACCAGAAAGAGAACCCGCTTTACGAGCATTATGATCGCCTCCTGGAGTTCGCCCGCGCCTACGACATCACCCTGAGCCTCGGTGATGGGCTCCGGCCCGGCTCGATCCTCGACGCCACCGACAGACCCCAGATCGAGGAACTTCTCACGCTCGGAGAGCTGGTCCAACGCGCCTGGAAACAGGGCGTCCAAGTCATGGTCGAAGGCCCAGGCCATGTCCCTCTGGACCAGGTAGAGATGAACGTCCAGCTGCAGAAGCGCGTCTGCCACGGCGCCCCTTTTTATGTTCTGGGCCCCCTGGTCACGGACATCGGCGCCGGCTACGACCATATCGTGGCGGCGATCGGGGGGGCCGTCGCGGCGGCCGCCGGGGCCGATTTTCTTTGCTACGTCACACCGGCCGAACACCTCGGCCTTCCCTCAGCGGACGACGTCCGGGAGGGGCTGATCGCCTCCCGGATCGCCGGCCACGCAGCCGATATCGTCAAAGGCGTGCCGGGCGCGCTGGACCGGGACCTGCGGCTCTCAAAAGCCCGCAAGAGATTGGACTGGGACAAACAGAAGGGCTTGGTCATCGACCCTCATAAATTCGAGGACATCCGGAAAAAGCGGCGGTCGAAATCCGACGCGTGTTCCATGTGCGGCGAATTTTGCGCCATGCGTCTCGTCTCCGAATTCCTGAACCCCCATGGAGAGCCGGATGCCTCCCGCTGTTAGAAAGCTGCTCTTCGGCACCGCCGGGGTGCCCGATTCCTCGCCCCATACCTCGACGCTGTCAGCCCTCCAACACCTGCATGAGCTGAAGCTGGATTGCTTGGAGATGGAATTCGTCCGGGGGGTCAAGATCGGGAGCGACACCGCGGCCAAGATCAAGGCGAAGGCGATGGCCCTCGGCCTCCGCCTCAGCGCCCACGCTCCCTATTATGTCAATCTCAATTCCGACGAGCCGGGCAAGAGGATGCAGAGCCAGGACCACCTCCTGCGGGCGGCCCGGGCCGCGGAGCAGGCCGGCGCAAGTTGTGTCGTCTTTCACGCCGGCTATTACGGCCTGTCGACGCCCGAAAAGACCTATGAGCTCATCAAAAAGGAACTGGCCCAAGTTCTCTCCTCCCTGCGGGCGGAACGGAATCCCGTGGTCCTTCGCATTGAGACCATGGGTAAACGGTCACAGTTCGGGTCGCTCGACGAGGTCATTTCGCTCTGTCAGGAGGTCGACGGGCTCGCCCCCTGCCTCGACTTTTCCCATCTCCATGCCCGGGAGGGCAAGGCCAACACCTATCTCGATTTTCACCGCATCCTGAAAAAGGTGGAGAAACGGCTGGGCCGGAACGCCCTGAAAACCAGCCACATCCACATTTCCGGGATCGAGTATAACCCGAAGGGCGAGGTCAAGCATCTGAACCTGCCGGACTCCGACTTCCGTTACGACGAATGGCTCCAGGCCTTGAAAGACCTTGAGGTGGAGGGCCGCATCGTCTGCGAAAGCCCCGGCCGGGAGACGGACGCGGCCATGCTGAAGAAGCTTTACGAGTCCTACGTCCTTAAAGGCTGAAAGGACCTTCCCATATGCGGAAAAACGTATGGTTGAATCGCCAAGGGGATTGATTTGTATCATAGCCAGTTTGGACAAGACAAATTTGTTATGGATTTGTTCCACAAAAAAAGGAATGGCTTTTTTGTGGATATCGGAGCTTATGACGGCAAAGCCTTCAGCAATACTTATTCTTTAGAGAAACTTCTGGATTGGAAGGGGATTTGCGTCGAACCAGGCGATAAATTTTTTGATCTCCATAAAAATAGGACGTGTTTGTGCATAAAAGAAGCGGTCGGTCCGGACAGCCACACTATAATCGACTTTCTGTATTATGATCAGGATCCATTATTGAGCGGAAACATAAGAACATTAAGCAGTTACATAAAGAATGAGAATCTTAGGGAAGCTAAGGTATATAAGATGAAAACCATTTCTCTTTATGACCTGCTATTCAATAACGACGCCCCCAAATATATCGATTATTTGAGTATTGATACCGAGGGCTATGAATACGAAATCCTCAAGAATTTCGATTTCGACGCGTATAAGTTCGGGGCCATAACAGTTGAATATAACAACGGTAATAAAGACATTCAGAAAAGTCTGCACTCTCTATTAAAGAGGAATGGTTACTCAAGAGTCGCTCAAATAAAACTCTGTGAGGATTGGTATGTTGCGAAAGAGCTGTATAAGCTCAGATTGGTTAAATTGACGATGGCGAAAGAGATTGAAAGGACAATCAGCAGGATGAGCGGACGGCTGGAAAAAATAACACCTCGTTTTCATCACTTTATTAAAAAAAGAATACATCGCTAACAAAGGGACGAGAAGGCTAGCTTAAATGTCATATTCGATTCTTCGGTTGCCAGAAAAAGCATAGCAAAATTCTTTCATGTCGATCGCCGCGCGCTTTCTAGCCATGTTCAGACAACAAACCCTTCCGCACCGGCCAAAGAAAGCCCCGGCCGGGAGACGGACGCGGCCATGCTGAAGAAGCTTTACGAGTCCTACGTCCTGAAAAGCTGAAGGCGTCTATTGTATTTGCCCTTTTCTTAAAGTAGAATTTTCCAGAGCATGACCTTTTCTCATCGCCTTGTCCTTTTTCGCAAACGCGTGTCCCGTGTGGTCGTGGTTCTGGCCGCGTTGTATCTCGCCTATGGCTTAGTCCTGTCCTTCGGGTCCCATTCCGGTTTCCCCGCTTCGATGCGGACGGATAGTCTTATGCCGTTTCTCGTGGATAAGCCCGTCGGCGAGGACGCGTATTATATGCTGACGATCGCCTGGAACCTGGCCGGAGGCCGAGGCGCCGTCTACAACTTCGACAAACCGACGACGGGCATCCAACCCCTGAGCACGTTCCTCTATGCCGGCCTGGCCATGGCCATCCGAGCCTCGGGCGGTGATAAATGGCTTTTTATCCGTTCCCTTCTCGTGTTGAATGCCTTGTTTCTCCTCGTGTTCGCCCATCTCGTCGGGCGAATCGCAGCCGGGATTCTGGGCTCCGCTGCGGAAGCGCATCGCTATGCTTATGTTCTCGGCTTTTCCTTCGCCGTATTCAATTTCACCCTCTTCCGGCTTTTCGCCTACGGCCTCGAAACGGGAATCTATCTGATTCTGGCCGCCGTCTGCGTCCGGTTCACGCTCGTTTGGTCGGGAACGAGGGAGCCGGGATTAGGGCGGGCCGCGGTCTTCGGGCTCCTCGCCGGCCTGGCGATTCTGGCACGGATTGATTTCGGCGTCGTTCTGGCCGTCGTCGTCGGACTCTTTCTTGCTAAACGCCGAGCCACGTTCGCTTGGATATTAGCAGCCGGTCTCACGGCCTTGGCGATCGCGAGTCCCTGGTTTCTTTACGTTAAGTCCGTGAGTGGTCACTGGATGCCGTCCTCGGGATCGGCGCAAGCCGCGCTGGTCACAGCCAAAACAGTTGGGCCACGAACCATTTCGATGACCATGTTTCTCATAGACCACTTCACCCCCTGGGCCTACACCGGCGGGAAGAGGGGTTTCGTCCTGATCGCTCTCTTCTCGCTTGCTCTCTTCTTCCTCTGGGTGAAGCGGGTGAAACCCTTATCCGCGGCTTCGTTCTCGTCCGCCGACACCCGGACGACGCTCGCCATCTGGGCCATCGGCTTCGCTATGCTGCCGTTCGTCTACATCGTATTCTTCTGGCCCCTCCATTTCTACTCGAGGTATGCGGTACCGCTGGTCGTCGTCGCCCTGCCTGTCATGGCCGCGGCGGCGGCCCGGAGGCTTGCAGGCGGCTCACGCAACTTGAAGGCATGCGCACTCGTCGTTCTTCCCGCGTGCTTCTTCGCCGCCGCGGCCGTGAGCCTCCACACCGGGAACATCGGCAACAGCATGTCGATCGCAGCCGCTTTCATTCAGAAGGAATATCCCGCTCCCCATAAGGTCGGGGCTTTTCAAAGCGGCGTTCTTGGATTCTTCAACTCCAACGTCTTCAACCTGGACGGAAAGATCGACCCCCAGGCCTTCGCTTTTCTCAAGAAGGGCAGGATCGATGCTTACATCGATCGGGAGGAGATCGATGTCCTCCTCGACTGGCCCGGGTACATCTCCTTGTACCTCTCCGACGATTATCTGAAGCAAAAGTGGACCTCTCATTCCGAGCCGATCTTCAACGACCTGATCTTATGCTATATCCGCAAAGAACCTTGATCCGGCGGTCAACTGCACAAGCCGCCGCGGCGCGGACTTGAGGGGCGGAAGCGCCGGGGTCTCCTGTTTCAAGTGCCACGGCTAAAATGGTGAGGCTTTTTCTGGGAGGGCGGGGCGGATTCTTAAGGAATAAAAAAGCCGGGGGAGGATCTTTCGATCCGCCCCCGGCCGAAGAGCCGAACTTTTAGTAGCCTTAAAGGGTGAAGCCCGTAAAGGCGATCCGGCGGCTGACTAGATTCTGACGAGCTCCCAGATCAAATCGACGTTGCCCAAGCTCACGGCGCCAACGACCGTTGTTCCGTCCATGAGCCAGATGCCGACCTCGCCCCAGCCGGTATTCCGCCACAGGAGGTCGGTCTTGTCGTCGCCGTTGAAATCACCGGTCCCGGCGATCTGCCAGATCAAATCGACGTTGCCCAAGCTCACATCTCCGACGTGGGCTGTTCCGTCCATGAGCCAGATGCCCACCTCGCCCGTGACGGTGTTCCGCAACACGAGGTCGGTCTTGCCGTCGCCGTTGAAATCAGTCTTGACTTTTTTGGCTGGAGGAGGAGTGACGCCCATTTGTATATAATAGTTGATCCTCCAATTCCGATCTGCCTCAGCCGGCAGCGGTTCGACGCTAATTACCGTCGTCCCGTCCATGAGCCAGATGTCGACCATGGCCGAGCCGGTGTTCTGCCACACGAGGTCGGTCTTGCCGTCGCCATTGAAATCACCGGTCCCGGCGATCTGCCAGATCAAATCGACGTTGCCCAAACCGACGCTTCCAATGTAGGTTGTTCCGTCCATGAACCAGACGCCGACCTCGCCCCAGGTAGTGTGCCGCCACAAGATATCGGTCTTGAGGTCGCCGTTGAAATCACCGGTCCCGGCGATCGTCCAGTTGAGATCAACACTGCCCAAGAGCACGTCTCCAGTGTGGGCTGTTCCGTCCATCAACCAGATGTTGACGTCGCCCGAGCCGGTGTTCCGAAACAAGATGTCGGTCTTTTTGTCGCCGTTGAAATCACCGGTCCCGGCGATCTGCCAGATCAAATCGAGGTCGCCCAAGCTGCCGCTTCCAACACCAGTTGTCCCGTCCATGAGCCAGATGCCGACCTCGCCCGATATAATGTTCCGCCACAAGATGTCGGCCTTGTCGTCGCTATTGAAATCACCTGTCCCGACGATCACCCAATTCAGATCCGTCACCGCGTCCACGGGAGCGGTCCCGAGAACCGAGGCCCCGTCCAGGAACCAGATCCGATTCTCGCCGGTGGAATAGTTCCGCCACAGGATGTCGCTTTTCTTGTCGTTATTGAAGCTGCTCTGTTGGACGGCGAAGGTCGCCCCTGCAGAGAACAAAACCCCAAACGCGAGCAAGACGAATAGACTAAATTTTTTCATCTTAACAGCCTCCTCTTCCTTCTTAAATCCTTTTCAACAAGTATATTAATAAGAACAAATGCTGATCAAGTCAAGCCTTTTTTAAAAGAATTTTTAGGTTGCCAATTTTTGTAAATAATACCGGCATTTGTTAGCAAAAAGTGTCATATTTTGTGTTTTTTAGAGTATCGTCGCAAGTCCCCGGACGTAAGTCCGTAGATGGAGTGAGTTCCTAAGTCTTCGGACAGATATGATAGAATCAAAACGTCAAGGGACGAGCCTTCGGCTCGCCACTCGCCCGTGGCTTGTATCCACGGGCGAGTACGGCGGAAGTGGACCCCCGGGCAATACCCGGGGCCCCGGCCGCCGTGGATATCCGGGAACAAGTCAGCGATGGCTCTTTTCACCCTAAATTTTTGGGGGAACTCCTCCTGGCCTTCTCGCTTGACAGTTTTTCCCCGGCCATCTAAACTACCGTCTTTCGGATTATTCGAACGATCTTTCCGATAAGGAGTCTTCATGATCGAAATACGTTTCCACGGTCGAGGCGGCCAGGGGACGGTCGTGGCCTCGAAGATCCTCGCCGACGCGTTGGCCAAAGAGGGCAACTTCGTCCAGGCCTATCCCGAGTTCGGGGTCGAACGGCGGGGCGCCCCCGTTATCTCCTTCATCCGCATCGACGACCAACAGATCTACGACAAAAGCCGGATCTACGCGCCCGACCACGTCGTCGTCGTCGACCCCACGCTCGTCGAGGCCATCGACGTAACCGAAGGGCTGAAGGACGGCGGCTGGATCATCATCAACAGCGACAAGAAACCGGCCGACTTCAAGTTCCCGGCCAAGTTCAAGGTGGCCACGATCAACGCCACCGAGATCGCGGTCCGGAACAAGCTGGGCACACTGGCCACGCCCATCGTCAACACTGCGATCACCGGGGCCATCGTCAAGATCCTCAACCTGACCAAGCTCGAGACGCTCCTCGCCGCGATCGGGGACGCCATCACCGTCAAACCTCAGGACAACCAGACGGCGGCCCGGGAAGCCTACGAGAAGTCCTGAAGGAAAGGACCAAAACGCCGATGAAACCGAAAAAAGAGATCAAAAAGATCGTCTTCCAATCCGCGGAGGACATGCCGACGATGCCCATGTCGATCGGCAATATGCTCTGGAACAAGACCGGATCCTGGCGGAACATCCGGCCCGAGATCAGGCTCGAGGACTGCATCCAGTGCGGGATCTGCTGGAAGTTCTGCCCGGATATGTCGATCGAGATCGAGGCCGAGTGGCCGGTCGTCAACTACGACTACTGCAAGGGATGCGGCATCTGCGCCGAGGAATGCCCGGCCAAGTGCATCGTCATGGTGGAGGAACGGAAATGAAGAAAGTCATCATGGGCAATCACGCCCTGTCCTATGGGGCGATGCTCTCCCGCTCCCAAGTGATCGCCGCCTATCCGATCACCCCCCAGACGCAGGTCGTCGAGCTCCTCTCGGAGATGTGCGCCGACGGGACCCTGAACGCCAAATTCATCAAGGTCGAATCCGAGCACTCGGCCATGGCCGCCTGCATCGGCGCCTCGGCCGCCGGCGCGAGGGCCTTCACCGCTACCTCGTCCCAGGGCCTCGCCCTTATGCACGAGATGCTCCACTGGGCCTCCGGCGGCCGGCTGCCGGTCGTCCTCGGAAACATCAACCGGGCCATGGCTCCGGGCTGGACCATTTGGACCGACCAGAACGACAGCCTCTCCCAGCGCGATACAGGCTGGATCCAGTTTTACTGCGCTTCGAACCAGGAGGTTGTGGACACCGTCATCCAGGCCTTCAAGGTCTCGGAAGCGCTGGCCATACCGAGCATGGTCGTCCTCGACGCGTTCGCCCTCTCGCATACTTACGAAGTCGTGGACATCCCCGACCAAGCCAAGGTCGACGCGTACCTGCCGCCTTTCAACCCGCCCTACCGGGTGACTCCCGACGACCCGCGCGCCTTCGGCGGCCTGACCGGACCCGAGCACTATATGGAGCTGCGCTTCAAACTCCAGAAGGACATGGAGAAAGTCCTGGAGATGATCGAGCGGACCGGGCGGGAATACGAGAAGCAGTTCGGCCGCTATCTCGGCCTCGTGGACGATTATCTCTGCGACGACGCCGAGATCATCCTCGTCACGTCGGGGACGGCCGGATACACGGCCCACGTCGCCGTGGACGAGATGCGCGATCACGGGCTCAAGGTCGGGAACCTCCGAATCAAGGTTTTCCGGCCGTTCCCCTTCGAGATCGTCCGGCGCCTGACGCAATCCGCCAAGAAGATCGCGGTCGTCGACCGGAACATCTCCTACGGCCACCACGGGATCTTCGCCCAGGAGTTGAAGTCGGCTATTTACGGCCACGGCGACTGCAAGCCCGTGTTCGGCTTCATCGCCGGCCTGGGCGGCCGGGACATCACCCCGGCCTCATTCCGGGAGGTCGTCGACTTTACGATCTCCCACGACCGTCCGGAAGAGGAGATCATCTGGATCGGAGTGAAGAAATGAAAAAAGAAAAGAAGATGACATTGACCCTGCCCGTCGAGGAGTTGGTCGGCTCGGGGAACCTCGCCTGTCAAGGCTGCGGAGCGAATCTCGCCCTGCGCTACGTCTTGAAAGCCTTGGGCCAGAGGACCGTCCTCTGCATTCCTGCCTGCTGCTGGGCCGTCATCGACGGCGCGTTCCCCCATTCCTGCATGAGTGTCCCCATCTATCATTGCGCCTTCGAAACGGCCGCGTCCACCGCCACGGGCGTCAAGGCCGGCCTGGAGATGGTCGGCGACCTGGAGACGACCGTCGTGGCCTGGGCCGGAGACGGCGGCACGTTCGACATCGGCCTGCAGGCCCTCAGCGGCGCGGCCGAGCGCAACGACGACATCATCTATGTCTGTTACGACAACGAAGCTTACATGAACACGGGCATCCAGCGGAGCTCGGCCACGCCGACGGGCGCCTGGACGACGACGACGCCCGTGAAATTCCCCAAAGACCGGCCCAAAAAGGATATCGACGCCATCATGGCCGCCCACCGCATCCCCTATCTGGCCACCGCCTCGATCTCTTATCCCGAGGATGTGGTCAAAAAAACCAAGAAGGCCAAGAGCATCAAGGGGACCCGGTTCATCCATATCTACGCGCCCTGCCCGACGGGCTGGAAGAGCCGGCCCGAAGACGCGGTGAAGCTCGGACGGATGGTCGTCCAGAACTGCGTTTTCCCCCTTTACGAGGTCGAGCACGGCGAAAAATACACGCTGAACATGAAGATCAAAGACAAGAAGCCGATCGACGATTACTTAAAGCTCCAGGGGCGGTTCCGCCACCTGAAACCCGAACAGATCAAGCTCATGCAGGAGGAGGTGGACCACAATTGGGCCCGCCTCCTCAAGAAGTGCGAATCCGCCTGATCCATCGCATCGCTCGGGGGGTCCGGACGATACGGACCCCTTTTTTGCGGACTTGGCTTTTTCCTATCGTTCCTATATAATATATAAGATTTAGTGCATAGAAGGAGATCCCGTGAAGAAAACGGCCGCCTTCCTCATCATCGCCCTGGCGGCGGGATTCGGGCCGCTCGCGGCGATCGTCCCGAATCAGCCGGCTCCCGCTTTTACCCTGAAAAGCCTGGATGGAAAAACGCTGGCCCTGGCCGAGCTGAAGGGCAAGATCGTCGTGGTCAATTTCTGGGCGACCTGGTGCCCGCCCTGCCGGGCCGAGATCCCTGATTTTGTGGAGTTTTACAACCAGAACAAGGACAAAGGTCTGGAGATCGTCGGTGTTTCGGTCGACGAAATGACGCCCCGGCAACTGAGGCCGTTCGTTGATAAGAATAAGGTGAGCTATCCGGTCGCCCTGGTCACGGACAGGATCCTCAAGGATTACGGGCCGATCAGCGCCATCCCGACGACGTTCGTCATAGATAAAAAGGGGATCATCCGATACGCCCAGGAAGGCATGATGGATAGGGCGGCCTTAACCGCCCTGTTCCAAAAGCTCTCCGCCGAAAAATAAAGGGCTCGGGGAACAAGCTCGCTCGAAGCGGACGAACGCTCATCTCGTCGCGGGTCCTACAGACAAGATCGGGAAACGTCTTCGCTCCCGACTCGGGTTTTTCACGCCGTTTCCTTCCCGTCCTTCTCGGCGGCTCAGAACTCTCTTCCCGGCTTCCAAATTACGGTAGTTCGCCGGGAAGCTCAAACATGCTTCGCCGGCCGGCCTCCTTTCCGGGCCGGCTTTCCTCGAAGGACGGCTCGGAAAGGCTAAACCCTCCATGGTCGCTCAGCCGTTTCCCGATCTTGTCGTTCCGTTCGATCCGTAATTAGATCGTTCGCCCGCTTCTTCGCTCCCAAATTGACAACTCGACGAATCTGATCCTTGCGCCATAAAAAAACCAACGCCTCTTCTATCAGCTTGGGCGAGGGGAAAAAGGCGAAGCGACTATAAGGAAATCTCGCCGCTGTGTTTCGGTTTTTTGGCGGATGATTCAAGGACGCGACGGCAGGGTTGGCCCCAGGCCCCCATAGCGGAGGGGGGCCCCGGCGTTTCGCCGGGGGGAACCGACGGGACTGGTTCCCCAGGGGGCCGGGGGCCAACCCTGCTGTCGCGTCGACTATTTGTACCAGCCGCCGAAAAAACCGAAACGCGCAGGCGTCAAGATTTCCGCCAGGGAGCAAGCTTCTTCCCCGAGCCCGTTTACCAGCGGTAGACGATCGAAGCCCAGGTGAAACCGGCGCCGAAGCCGTCGAGGACCATGACCGTCCCCGGTTTCAGCTTCTTGTGCTGGCGCAGCTCGTGGATGGCGACCGGAATGCAGGCCACGGACATGTTGCCGTACCTCTCGATATTGACGTAGACTTTTTCCCCGGGGATTTTTAATCTTTCTCCCACCGCTTCGATGATCCTCAGATTCGCCTGGTGGGGCAAGAAAATGTCGATGTCGTCCTTTTTCAGGCCGGCCTTCTTCAAGGCCTCTTCCGCCGCCTCGGACATGCGTTTGACGGCATGCCTGTAGACTTCGTTGCCTTTCATATACATATAATGCCCGTCTTCGGCCACGGTTTGAAGGGACGCGGGTCTCCGCGATCCGCCCGCCGGGATAAAGAGAAGTTCCGCCAGCCTGCCGTCCGCCTTCCAGTACGACGACAGCATGCCCGCGTCGTCCTTGCTTTCTTCGAGGACGACGGCGCCCGCGCCATCGCCGAGCAAGACGCACGTGCCCCGGTCTTTCCAGTTCGTGACCTTGGAAAGCGCGTCGCCCCCGATCAAGAGAATGCGCCGGGCCGCTCCGCTCAGGATCAAGCCCTCGGCCACGATCAGGCCGTAGAGGAACCCCGTGCAGCCGGCGATCACGTCGAGCGCCGGGATATTCCCGGCCTCGAGCTTGGCCTGGACCCAACAGGCCGTTGCCGGAAAAACGGTATCGGGCGTGTTATTGGCAACGAGAATGAGCTCGATATCCTTGACCTCCAGATGGGCGTTTTTCAAGGCTCGTCGTCCGGCTTCGACGCAGAGGTCGGATGTGGCTTGGTCCGCGGCGGCGATGTGCCGCTCCCGGATGCCCGACCGGGTGACGATCCATTCGTCCGTGGTGTCGACCATCTTTTCCAGGTCGGCGTTGGTCAGGATCTGCTCGGGGACATAGAATCCCGTCCCGATGATTTTAATGCGTCTCTTGTTGTCCATAACGAATACGTCCTTAGATTATGATGGCTTCCATAAATTTCATTTTTTTATAGCATAGCTTTTCCCGATTTGCAAATCCCGGAACCTGGCTTTATAATATCGGGGCCATGAAAAGGGAGCGGGCCGGAAAGGTTTTCTGTCTACTCTTTGGCTTTTTAGCCCTGCTCCCCTCCTCGGTTTCCGCGCAGCTCATTCTCGGGCAATATCAGGCCGAGGCGCCTCTTCGAACTTGGAACTCCTTTCCTTATACGGCCGCGGCCGCGCTCGGCCGGGGAGGGACCGCTTTTGCCCTGGCCTCGGACGCTTCCGCGGCGGTGTCCAATCCCGCCCTGCTCGCGGGTCTGCCGAAATTCCAGTTCCACATGAACGGCAGCTACCAAGCCGCCGAGCTTTTCAAATACGGGCTGGTGAACACAGGCGTCTTGAGGTCCGACGGGAACATCGGCCTGAGCCTGGCCGGGCTGGACTTCGCCGGTCTCGCCTTCCGTCTCGAGGGATGGTCATTCGCATTGAATGTCTCCCAGGCCGAGCTATTCGATCGGCCCGAGGCCGCTTACGAAGAGACCTATTCTAACTCGACTTATACATATCTCCTTCGCTTCACCCAGACGGGCTGGCTGAGGACGTTCAATTTTTCCGTGGGGCATCGGCTCGGTCCCCGCCTCAGCCTCGGAATCGGCTTGAATTACGTTCTTGGACGCCTGGACAGGGAGACTTTGGAGCGGGAAACCCCTGTCGGTTATACGCTTCTCGACACGAAATCACAGGACTTCAGCGGTTATTATATCCAGGGGGGTCTCCTCTTCGAGATTTCGGACGCGTTTAAAACCGCGGCCGTGGTGAGGGCGCCCTATGCCTTGAAGGCCAAAAACAGCAGCACAGTCCGCTACACGTATACGCCACCTTATAATACCGATATCGGTCTGACGACCTCCTCGAAAGACACAGCCGACCAGCCGCTCATCCTCGGATTGGGCTTGAGCGGCCGTGTCCTCCCCGAATTGACCCTGTCCGTGGACGCGACCTACTTCGCCTGGTCGAAATACGCCCTGGATTATTTCGGCGAAAGACAGACCCGGGAGTTCGAGGATATCGTCAGGATCGGGGTCGGCGCGGAGTATGGAACGACGACACGGATCTTCGGAGCGAACGCCCGGATCCCGTTTAGGATCGGCTTCGTCTACGATCCCCAACCCATGACGGATCCCCGCTCCGCCTATGCCTGTTTCACCTTCGGCAACGGGATTTATTGGCATCGTCTGCGCCTCGATATGGGGGCGCTCCTCGGCCGGGAATCGGGCTCGGGGAACCGCTTGGCCGTGAAACGATTCGCGGTTTCGCTGGGTTTTAGTCTATAATAGAGTCGCATGAAGGCCCAAAACACGCTTCTCATCGTCTTGACCCTCCTCCTGAGCGCGGCCGCCTATCCCCAGGGGATCAACGGAGCCTACCATTCCTATCTAGAGCTCGAAGCGGATATATTCGCTCTTCAGCACAAATATCCGGACATCGTCAAAGTCTTCGACATCGGCGACAGCCTGGAAAAAAGGAACCTCTACGCGATCAAGATCAGCGACAACGTCCTTGTCGAGGAGGACGAACCCGAGGTCCTGTTCCTCGGCTGCCATCATGCCCGGGAATGGATCTCGGTCGAAGTGCCGTTTCTCATGGGCAAATACCTGGCCGAGCACTACGCCTCCGATCCCGCCGTCAGGCGCTTCGTCGACCAGAGCGAGATCTGGATCATCCCCCTCGTCAATCCCGACGGACTGGAATACACCCTCCACGGCTATCGCTTGTGGCGGAAGAACAGGCGCGACAACGGCGGCGGCGATTACGGCGTGGACCTCAACCGGAACTACGGCTACAAATGGGGAATCGATGACTTGGGCTCCAGCCCCAATCCCGCCTCCGAGGTCTACCGGGGCTCCACGCCTTTTTCCGAACCCGAAACAAGGGCGGTGCGGGACCTGTATCTCAAAAAGAACTTTCAGGCGTTGATCTCCTTCCACAGTTACAGCCAGGTCATCCTATATCCCTGGGGGTACACCAAACAGCCGCCGGACGGAGTGATGACACTCAAAGAGATCGCGGCGGAGATGTCCGCGAGGATCCAGGCCGTCAACGGCCGCCTCTACGAATACGGGCAGTCCGGCGACGCCCTCTACCTCACGAACGGCGACGTGACGGACTGGGCTTTCGCGATCAGCGGCATCCCGGCTTATACGATCGAGCTTACCCCGATCGACTGGGCCTCCGGAGGATTCTTCAACCGCCAGGAGGACATCGATCCGATCTTCGAGGAAAACCTGCCGGCGATGGCCTATCTCATCGACCTGGCCATCCGCGACTATCGCCCCCTCGGCCCGGCTGTCTTCGACCTGAAGAGGCGCCTGTTCAAAAAAGATTGACAAAGCCCGCCCGTTCCCATAAAAAAAGAGACAAAGACATTCTCGGACAAGGAGATTCAGGACGCTGAAATCCGCATGGGACCTCCAGGCCGCGCCGGAGATCGCGAGAGAAGGACTCCCCTACTGGATTCTGTGGCTCCTCCTCTGCGTCATTCTCCTCCTCTTGGCCTTCATCTTCCTCCGGGACAAGGAGCTGCGCGAGCGGCTGAACGAGTTTCTTTCTGGGGCCAGGAAGCGGATGAAACGGGCCCAGATCCGGATCCGGCTCAACCGCGAAAAGCGAAGGAAGAGCGAGCTCGTGAAAGATCTGGGGCGGGCCGCCTGGACGGCCAAGATCCCCGAAGAAAAGTACCAGCCTTTCATCCGTCGCCTGGACCAGCTGGAGCAACAGGGCGCGGAGCGTCAGGCCGAGCTCAAGAACGTCCTGTCCCTCATCATCGAGCTTCAAAAGAGGCAGGATGAGGCCAGGCAGACGAAAAAGCGGCTTTTGAATCTCAAAGAGGACGGACGGCACCCGGACAACCATGAGCTGAACGCCGCCCGGGAACAGGAAAAAAGTCTCAAAAAAGAGATCAAGGACGGCGAGCGGAAGATCCGGGCCGGCCAGCAGGCCTTGAAAGCCATCGACCTCCAGAAAGCCGACGAATTCCTCCGGCTCGGGACGCTGATCGACGAGGACCGCCCCGAGCAAAAGGAATTCCTGGGCCACTACGTCCAGATCGACAAGCTGAACCGCAAGATCCTCCATTATATAAACGAGATCGAGAAATTCCGCTAGGGTCCGGCCGCCGTTGACCCTATCCCGCTTCGGGCTTAAAATAGAAATATGGCATTGCCCAAGCTCCTCGCTCACATCTGTTGCGCCCCCGATGCCTCGTACGTCATCGAGCTTCTTCAACACGATCATGCCGTCACGGGGTTTTTTTACAATCCCAATATCTGGCCAAGCCCGGAATACGATCTCCGCCTGGCGGAGACGAATAAAGTCGGCCGGATCCTCGGCCTCGATGTCCTCGAGGGTGAATACGATCAGGACCTCTGGCTGAAGTTCACCGATCGATTCAAGGGGGAGCCGGAGAAAGGGCGCCGCTGCGATATTTGCTATGCCGTCCGCCTCGACCGGACGGCCCGCAAGGCCCTCGAGCTCGGACTGCCCGCCTTCACCACCATCATGAGCGTCAGCCCCTGGAAAAAAGCGGATGTCCTGAACCGGATCGGCCGCCTGACAGGATGGAAATACAACCTTCAGTTCCTGGAGGGCGACTTCAAGAAGAAGGGCGGCTTTCAAAAAAGCATCGAGATCAGCCGCCGCTACGGGCTTTACCGGCAGAACTACTGCGGATGCGTATATAGCCGCCGGGACCCTATATGAAAGGCCGGGCGCTGCGGCTCACCGTCTTCGGCGTCGTCCAAGGCGTCGGCTTCAGGCCGTTCATTTACCGCTTGGCCATCCGGCATGGCCTCAACGGCTGGGTCAAGAACGCCGGCGGCGGCGTCGATATCCACCTCGAGTCCCGGGAAGCGAGCGGTTTCGCCGGATTTCTGGAGGCCCTCGAACGAGACAAGCCCCCCCTGGCCCGCATCGAACGAGTGACAGAGAGGCGGGCGGCCTTCGAGGGGTTCAAAGGCTTCGCGGTCGAACGCTCCAAGGGAGGCGAGAGCTTCGTTTTCATCTCGCCCGACATTTCGACGTGCGCGAACTGCCGCCGGGACATCGCCGATCCGCGCGACCGCCGTTTCCGCTACCCCTTCACCAACTGCACGGACTGCGGTCCCCGCTATACGATCGTCCAAAAGCTGCCTTATGACCGGCCGAACACGACCATGGCCGCTTTCCGGATGTGCCCGGACTGCTCGGCCGAGTATCACAACCCTCTGGACCGGAGATACCACGCCCAGCCGATCGCTTGCCCGCGCTGCGGGCCCTCCATCACCCTCCGCGAAGCGGGGACGGGCAGGAGCGTCCCCGGGGGAATCGAGGCCGCGGTCGGGCTGATCAACAAGGGAAAGATCCTGGCGGTCAAAGGGATCGGAGGATTTCATCTCGTCTGCGATCCGCTCAGGCCCAGCGCCGTCGACCGTCTCCGGAAGATCAAGGGGCGCCGGACGAAACCCCTGGCCCTCATGGCTTTGGACGTGAAGACCGTCGAGCGATACGCCCGACTGGCGCCCGCCGAACGCCAATGGCTCCTATCCGAGCGGCGGCCCATCGTCCTTTTGAAAAAGAAGCGGGACATCGCCGGCATCGCCCCGAACCTCGACGAGATCGGTTTCCTCCTGCCCTACACGCCGCTCCACTATCTTCTGCTCGAAGACCTGAAGCTCGTCGTCGCGACGAGCTCGAACCCGAAGGACTCGCCCATCATGAAAGAGGACGACGAGGGGATCGAACGTCTCTGCGATTTCGTCCTCGGGCACGACCGGCCCATCGAAATGAGGGCGGACGATTCCGTGGTCAAGATCGTCGACAAGGCTCCCCTGTTCATCCGGCGGGCGCGCGGCTACGTCCCCTATCCCCAGAAAGTTCCGGAGGCCCTCCGCGCCTCGGAAAGCGTTCTCGCCCTCGGCGGCGAGCTCAAAGACACGGTCTCCGTCTATAAGAACGGCTACGTGGTCACCAGCCAGTTCCTGGGAGATCTCGACGACTACCGCAATCACCTTTATTTCGAGGAGACCGTTCAACATCTGGAGAGACTGTTCGACGTCAAGCCGGTTTGCGTCGTCTCGGATATGCACCCGGATTTCCATACGACCCGCTATGCCCGGAAGCTCGGCCTTCCCCACCTCATGGTCCAGCATCACCACGCTCATATACTGGCCGCGCTGCTTGAGCACGGCCTCCCGCCCGGGACCAGGGTCCTGGGCGTCGCCTGGGACGGCTACGGATACGGAGCGGACGGATCGGCCTGGGGGGGAGAGTTCCTCCTGGCCGACCATTTCGGCTTTGAACGGTTCGCCCATTTCGAGCCCGTCCCTCTTCCGGGAGGCGACGCCGCGGCCAAGCAGCCTTGGCGGATGGCCGCGGCCTATCTGCGCCAAGCCGGGATCTCGCCCTTCCCTAGGGTCGGGACCCTCAAAGACGTAGAGGAGAGAAAGGTCCGGGGCGTTCTCGAGATGATGGAAAACGGGATCCGTTCGCCGCGTTCGACCAGCTGCGGCCGGTTGTTCGATGCCGTGGCCGCGCTCACGGGGATCGCTCCCATCGAGAACGAGTTCGAAGCCGAAGCGGCCATGCGTTTGGAGGCCGCCGCCTCGCCTCTCTCCCGGTCATCCTATCCTTTTCTGTTGACGGAGCCGGACGAACCTCATCGCGTTTCCTTTGGAGAGACCATCCGGGCGGTCCTCGCCGATGTCCGGCGCGGCCTTCCCGCCTCGCGGATCGCGGCGAAATTTCAGGCGACGTTGGCCCGGCTCATCACCGAAGTCTCCGAAAAGGCGCGAGAAGAGCACGGGATCACCACGGTCGTCCTCTGCGGCGGCGTTTTTCTCAACAAAAAACTGCTCTCCCAGACTTCGAGGGCGTTGACGGACAAGGGGATGAAGGTCCTCAGGCCGCTCTATTATTCCCCGAACGATGAATCCCTCTCGATGGGCCAGATCGCTTACGCCTTAGCCCTTCTGAAATCGGGCCGAGGGCTCAATCCCTAGTTTCGGAATCGTCCTCGCGGTAATCCGATTCCTCATACACCAGGGTCTTTTTCCTTTTCTTGGAGACCGGGTGGACCTGGAACTTGAGTCCCCCGATCAACGACAGAATGAAATTCATGATCACGGCCTTGAGAAAGACGAGATAGCCGATCGCCAGGAATCCGAGCACGCCTCCCAACAGGCCGAAGACCGCCCCGCCGAGGAGCTTGCCCTGGAGATTCGCCAGGCCCGTTGGAAGAAAGGTCAAAGATTTGGAAAAGTAGCCCGTCGCGCCGGCGAAGGCGCCGCCGATAATCCCGACTAGAAGGCCGAGGATCCCGCCGAAAAAGAACATCGAGGTCGGGTGGACGGAGCGCAGGACAAAGGCCCCCCGCCATTCGGCGATCGGGGCTCCGGTTTTCGGCCCGGAGGGCTTCGCCCCCGGCGGGCGGACCTCGACCGCCTGTCCGGTACCGCATTGGGGACAGGTCATGAACGGCTTCTGGAGCTTCGACCCGCACTTCGGACAGAGCGCCGGACCTTCTCCGATGTTCCCGCCGCAGCGGGCGCAGACCTCCGCCTCCGGCTTGTTCTCGAATCCGCAATAGATGCAGATCGCTTTTTTCTCTTTGAGGGACGGCGGATCGGTTTGGACCCAGTCCTTGCCGTCGAAGAAATACCATTTGCCGGTCTGGGCGCCGATCATCCAGAACCGGCCCTGATCATCCTTGATCCGCAGTTTTTTCATCTCGTCGATGAATTCCTGGCGCGAGATATCGCCGGCCTGGAACTTCGTCTTCAGGGTATTGAAAGCTTCGATGACTCCGCTGAACGTGTTTTCCATCGATACCCCCTCTTAGCCGCGCCTCTCCGTCACAACTCGTTTAAAATCAATACATTTATAAATCATTTATTATGTGCTAGTTATAAGACATGACAGATTCTTGTGCAAATCGTCGTATCTTGATGAATTTTCGCTGATTTGGACGTTCGTCCCAGCCGTTTTCCACATTTTTTCCACAGTTTTTGTGAATAACTCTGATCATTTCAGGGGCCATATTTGTCGAATGAGATCGAGCCCATTATATCCCTGGATGGGGTCGGGAATAAAGGACAGAATGAAGATGACGACGACGAGGGCGCCGATGATCCGCCGCTTCCTTCCGATGGGCGCGGTCTCGTCCCATGTCGGCGGATGCTTCAGGCCCAGGAGAAGGATGACAAGCGCCCAGATGAGCCAGCCCGCCCAGAAGAAGAGGCCCATGACGATGAAGACGCCCAGGAACACGCGGGCGACGATTTTGGCCTTCGGGCCGAGAATGGCGTAGGAGACATGGCCGCCGTCCAACTGCCCGAGGGGGAAGAGATTCATGGCCGTCACGAGGAGCCCCACCCAACCGGCGAAGGCGACGGGATGAAGGATGAGGTCATGGTTCGGCCCGGCATTCTTGATCAACAGGCCGCCGATGATCTTCAGGAGGAGCGGTTCGCCGAAATAAATCGCCCCTTCCCTCGGCAGGGCCGGAACGACCTTGGATAGGGCCACGCCGACGACGAGCGCGGGCAGGGACAGGACGAAGCTCAGCAGCGGCCCAGCCACGCCGATGTCGAAAAGCTGCTTCTTGCCCGCGATCGGCGAGCGGATCCTGATGAACGCGCCCATGGTCCCGATGAGCGTCGGGGCCGGAATGAAAAAGGGCAGGGTGGCGCTGATGCCGTAGCGCCGGCAGGTCAGGTAGTGTCCCAGTTCATGCCCGAGCAGGATGACGATCAGGACAAGAGCATAGATCAGGCTGAGGAGGAGGATCTGAGGGTCCCGGAACACGCCGGAGCCCGCTTCGAACGCCGGGTTCCGTCCGATCTCCTCGGCATATTTATAGCTCGTGCTCCAACTGACGCCGACGACGAAAAGAGAAAGGACCGTCAGAACGAAGAGAAGGACGTTCACCCAGACCCGATCCTTGACGAAAAAAGAGGACGGCCGGAACTTCCGCGTCGCCGGCGCTACGGGTCCGGCCTCGTGCGGAAATTGATCGATCGACCGTTCGTCCATGGGCCCTAAAAAAAATAGGAGTGAGATCCCTCACTCCTATGTTCAACGAGGCTTGGTCGAGTTCAGCCCTTCAGCTTCTTATGCTTGGCTTCGAGCTCTTCCCGGCTCTCCTTGTGATCGGGATCGGGAACGCAGGAATCGACCGGGCAGACCGCGGCGCACTGGGACTCGGCGTGGCTGCCGACGCATTCCGTGCACTTCGTCCAGTCAATGACGTAGACCGTGTCCCCGGCCGAGATCGCCTGGTTGGGGCATTCGGGTTCGCAGGCTCCGCAGTTGATGCATTCTTCGGTGATCTTGTAAGCCATGAGTGATCCTCCTCGGTGGATTGAAAGCTAAATTATAATATTTTTTTTCGATTTTACAAGCCGGGACGCTATTTCGCCGCCTCGAGCTTCTTGACCTTGAGGGAAGCGTCATAGCCGAAATAAGACTGAGCGTAATCCGCTTGCAAAGTTTTATAGAGCTTCAGCGCCTCAGCCATATCGCCTTTCTTTTCCAGCGCTTCGGCGCGGCGAAAAAGGATGGCGTCCAGGAGATAGTCCTTGGGTTTATCGGCCTCGATCTTCTTTAAGAGGTCGATCGCTTTGTCATATTCGCCCTTGAGGATGGCGATCTGAGCCGACAGGTCCAGAGCTTGATAATAAAAGAAATCCTTCGTCTCGTCCTTGATCTTGGCCAGGGCGGCCTGGGCCTTGTCGAGCTGCCCCTGTTCGACCCAGTAGGTCGCCAGGCTGATATAGGAGACGCGCGAGAATTTGCCCTTGCCCCCCAGCTTCTCCAATTGGGCGGCGTTCTCCGGCTTGGCGGCCAGGCCGCTCCGGAGCTCCAGGATTTGCCCGGCCGTCCGGCTTTCCTTTTTCACCTGCTGGGCTTTGAGAAATTGGAAGCCGAGAAAGAGGAGGAGGACGGCGGCCGCGGCCGCGGCCGCGATCAGGATCTCCCTCTCCCAGGTCCTGACGAAATGCATGAACTTGTTCATGCCGGAGACGAATTCGTCTTCTTTGAGCTTCTTCTTGATATCTCTTTTCATCTCGTTGTCCTATTTATAAAAAGCCGGATTGAAACGGACATCATTTTTATCACATTCCCCCCGAAAAGCCAAGCGGAGATTCGGATAGATCGGAGCAAAAACACGCCGCGAAATCCGTCCGAGTCCCTTCGGGCCGCTTATCCGAACAGCTTTTTCGTCAGGGCGGCCAGGTTCACCGCATAGCGCTCGCAGGCTTTGACCGACCGGTCGTCCGGCCGGCCGATGGCCACCGGCCCATAATGGTCGCCCTGGGGTTCGCCCTGGACGACCATGCCGTGGATCAGAAGGACGTTGAGGATATCCAGGACCGTGGTCTCGTTGCCGCCGGCGATGTTGGCCGACGAGGCGAACGCCCCGCCGACCCGGCCCTTGAGCTTGCCGTGGTGCTTGACGCTCTCGTCGAAGAGCTTTTTCAACGGCCAAGCCATGGTGCCGTAATACGTGGGCGAGCCGAAGACCAGGCAATCGTATTTTAAAAGGTCGGAAGGATCCGTATCCTCGGCCTTCTTGAAATCGGCCTCAAGTCCATTCTTGCGGAGGGCTTCGGCGATCTTGATCGCCATCTTCTCGGTGTTGCCCGTTTTCGAATAGTAGCAAACAAGCGCACTGGCCATGGTCGAGTCTCCTTGAGCGGCCATTTTACCACAAACCGGATCGGTTGATACGTTCGACGGCGCCAAACCCCGATTTTTAAATCGGGGTTAAAAGCGCCGCTCAGTATTAACCCTGAGCATACCCCGGGCTTCAGCCCGGGTAGTCGAATGGGTTGATATTTAAAGGGGATTTCTTTACACTTCCCCTATGAAAAAAATAGTTTCATTGATCATATTCGTAGCGGTCGCCCTCACCGGCCCGTCCCTGACTGGAGCGGATCTTCCCCTCCGGCCGTCCGCGCATGACCTCGTCTTTCCGGCTCTGGCCAAGACCTGGGACGAAGCCGTCCCCCTCGGCAACGGGTTGGTCGGCGCGCTGGTCTGGACAAACGGCGGCCGTCTGCGGATGTCCCTCGACCGGGCCGATCTCTGGGATCTTCGTCCCATGCGAAATCTAAGCGGCCCGGAATGGAAGTTCCGCTGGGTCCAGGACCAATGGAAAAAGAACGACTATAAACCCGTCCAGGACCGATTCGACAAGCCCTACGATGCCGATCCGGCGCCGTCGAAGATCCCCGCCGGAGCCCTGGAATTTGATCTCGGCGGCTTCGGCGCGGCCGAGAGCGTGAGGCTGTTCATCGATGAGGCCGTCTGCCGGGTGTCTTGGCCGGGCGGGAAATTCCTCGAGACGTTCGTCCACGCGACTCTGCCGGTCGGCTGGTTCCGTCTCAAAGGCGCCGGCAAGGACCCCAGACCTCTGCTGATCATGCCGCCCTACCAGACGGCCAAGGACAGCGGCGAGACGAATCCCGTCACGGGCCAGGACTTGAGACGGCTGGGCTATGGCCAAGGCCGGGTCAAAGAATTGGAAAATACGCTTGTCTATCATCAGATCGGCTGGGGCGGCTTTTATTACGACATCGCCGTGGCTTGGAAAGCGGTCGGACCGGACGAACTGGAGGGCGTCTGGAGCATCAGCTCCCGGTTCTCCGACGAGCGCAAGGAATCCGTCGCGGCGGAACGGGTCCGGGCCGAGCTCGGCCGGGGATTTTCAAAAAGCTTCGCCGAGCACGCCGCCTGGTGGAGGGATTTTTGGAGCAAGTCCTCCATCTCCATCCCGGACGACGTCCTGGAGAAGCAGTGGCGCCTGGAACAATATAAGTTCGGATGCGCCGCCAGGCGCGGCGCGCCGCCCATCTCGCTCCAGGCCGTCTGGACGGCCGACAACGGCAAGCTCCCGCCATGGAAAGGCGATTTTCATCACGACTTGAACACCCAGCTCAGCTACTGGCCGTGTTACAGCGGCAACCATCTCGAGGAGGGGCTGGGATTTCTCGACTGGCTGTGGGAGATGCGGCCCGCCTTCAAAAAATATACGAAAACCTACTTCGAGACGGACGGGCTTAACGTTCCCGGCGTCTCGACGCTCGACGGCCGGCCGATGGGGGGCTGGATCCAGTATTCTTTCGGTCCGACGGTTTCCGCCTGGCTCGCCCAGCATTTTTACCTGCACTGGCGGTACAGCATGGACCGCCGATTCCTCGAGGAGCGGGCCTATCCTTGGCTCAAGGACGTTGCCGCGCATCTCGAGGCGTTGTCGGTGCGTGATGAAAGCGGCCGGCGGAAGCTCCCGCTCAGCTCCAGCCCGGAGATCTTCGACAACAGCGCCAAAGCCTGGTTCGCCTCGACGACGAACTTCGACCTGGCCCTCATCAAATGGACCTTTCAGGCCGCGGCGGAGCTGGCCGTGGAACTCGGCCGCGACGGCGAAGCCCGAAGATGGAGCGCGATCCTCGCCGAATGGCCCGATCTCGCCGTAGACCCAAAGAGCGGGCTGATATTCGCGCCCGGATTCCCTTACGCCGAATCCCACCGCCATTTCTCCCACCTCATGGCCTTTCATCCGCTCGGCCTGATCGACCGGTCGAACGGCGCGGGCGATCAGGAGATCATCCGGAACACGCTGGCCACGCTCGACCGGATCGGCCCGGACGAGTGGTGCGGCTATTCCTACAGCTGGCTGGGGAATTTGAAGGCCCGGGCTTTCGACGGCGAGGGCGCGGCCGAAGCCCTCAAGATCTTCGCCGCCTGCTTCTGCCTTCCGAACAGTTTCCATGTCAACGGCGACCAGAGCAGGTCCGGAAAATCGAAATTCACGTACCGGCCTTTCACCCTCGAAGGGAATTTCGCCTTCGCCGCGGGGATCCAGGAAATGTTGATCCAGAGCCATACCGGGACGGTCCACCTCTTCCCCGCCGTTCCCGCTTCATGGAAAGATGTCTCGTTCGAGAACCTCCGGGCCGAGGGAGCCTTCCTCATCTCCGCAAAAAGGTCCCACGGCCAGGTCCTCGAGGTCAGGATCGTCTCCGAAAAGGGCGGAAGATTGAAGCTTTCGAATCCGTTCGAGTTCGTCTTCACGGTGGACGGCGTATGGAAACGCCCTTCGCTCAAATGGATCGAACTCGAAACGAAGCCCGGACAGATGATCCTCTTGAAAGCGCATGACGAATAAAAACGAAACGGGAGAAGATCCGGAATCGGCCTCGCTCCCTAGCCGAAATCTCAACGCCTAAATCCTTCGGTTTTCCCGGCGGTTAATACAAATAGTCGACGCGGCGACCAAAGACTTCGCCGCCGAGAAGGACGGTGAGGAAACGGCGCTAAGAACCCGAGTCGGGAACGAAGCCGTGTCTCGATCTTGTCAACAGGACCCGCGACGAGAAGAGCGTTCGCCCGCTTCGAGCGAGCTCCTTCCCCAGGCCTTAACCTTGACTTGCTCCAAAGTGAGTGATAGAAAGAAAGGATTATTTTCGCTCCTCAGGAGGCTCGGATGACGAAAACCAGAAAAAAAATCTCGCTCGGCGTTTGGCTGGCCCTTGTTGCCGCCGCCGTTCTCTCGGCCCAGACGGCGCCCGAAGCGTTCCTTGGATTTAAAGTCGGGGCGGACAAGAAGCTGGCCGACTACAACCAGATCAAGGCCTACTTCGAAAAGCTGGCTCAGGAAGCGCCCAAGAGGATCAAGATCTTCACCCTCGGCGAGAGCACGATGAAGAAGCCCCTGATCATGGCCGCGATAACCTCGGAAGAGAATATGGCCAAGCTCGACGCCTATCGCGAGATCACCAAGAAGCTGCGCGATCCCCGCTCCCTTCCCGTCGAGGAGGCGAGGAAGCTGGCCAGGGAAGGCAAGGCCATCGTCCTCATCACCTGCAGCCTCCATTCGACCGAGATCGCCGCTTCCCAGATGTCGATGGAGCTGGCCTACAATCTGGTCGCGGGCAAGACCCCGTTCGACGCCAAGAAGGTCCTGAACGACGTCATCGTCCTCCTCTGCCCCACTCATAATCCCGACGGCAACCAGATGGTCGTCGACTGGTACAAGAAATACGTCGGGACGAAATTCGAGAACGGCTCGATGCCCTGGCTTTATCATTACTACGCCGGCCACGACAACAACCGGGACTGGTACATGATGAACCTGGTCGAGACGCGAGCGGTCACCAAGGTCCTCTACCACGACTGGCTGCCCCAAGTCCACGTCGACGAGCACCAGCAGGGCTCCAGCGGCTCCCGTCTTTTCATCCCCCCGTACATGGATCCGCCCCTTCCGAACGTCCAGCCGCTCGTCTGGCGGATGGTCAACCTCTTCGGCACGAACATGGCTTTCGACCTCCAGAGGAACGGGATGAGCGGCGTGGTCAACGGCCGGAGCTACACGGCCTGGTATATCGGGGCCTGCGACGACACGCCCTGGCTGCACAACGTCGTAGGCATCCTGAGCGAAGCGGCCTCGGTCCGTCTGGCCTCCCCCATCTTCATCGAACCGACCGAGATCCCGAAATCCTACAACGAAAAGATGATGGATTTCGTCGATCCTTGGCCGGGCGGCTGGTGGCGCCTGCGCGACCTCGTCGATTACGAACTGACCATGACCCAGAGCGTGATCAAGACGGCCTCGCTCCACAAGGAAGACCTCCTCTTCAACTTCTACCAGATGTACAAGAACTCGGTGGAGAAGGTGGACAAGAACCAGCCGTTCGCCTTCGTCATTCCGGCCAAGCAGCATGACTATCCGACCATGCTCAAGATGCTCGATGTCCTACAATTGGGAGGCGTCGAGATCCATCAGGCCAAGGCCGATTTCATCGCCGGGGGGAAGTTCTACCCCGCGGGCTCGTTCGTGGTGAAGATGGCCCAACCGTACAAGACCTACGCCTGGGCCATGCTTGAAAAGCAGAAATATCCGGATATGCGCCAATATCCCGGCGGCCCCCCTCAGCCCCCCTACGACAACGCCGGCTGGACCCTGCCGCTCCAAATGGGCGTCGCCTGCGACCAGGTCGACGAACCGTTCGAGGTCAAGCTCGAAAAGCTGGCCAAGACGCCGTATCCTCCGGTCCCGGCGAACCAAGGAGGAGGGGCCTATTTCGTCCTCGGCTCGCAGATCAACGCCTCGTACTCGATCGCCTTCGCCCTCCTCAAGGACGCCAAGGCCGAGGTCTGGCGGACTAAGACCAAGGTCGCCAAAAAGGGCTTTGATATCTCCGCCGGCAGCTTCGTCGTCAAGAACTCCCCCGAGGTCAAGAAAGCTCTGCCGGCCCTCCTGGCCAAATATTCCATGACCGTCGTCGACCTCGACGATGCCGCGGATATCGCCAAAGCCCCACTTAAGTTTCACCGCGTCGGGCTCTACCAGTCTTGGCGCGGGAACATGGACGAAGGCTGGACGCGCTACATGTTCGACGACATGAGCATCCCTTTCAAAACCTTGCACAACGAGGATATCAAGGGAACCAAGGAGAAAAAGGTCGATCTCCGGGCCGACTACGATGTCATCGTCTTCGCCGACGAGAACGCCACGACGATCAAATCCGGAAGCCGCGGAGCCGGCGGTCAGAGAGGCGGCGGCACGGAGACCGGCGCGCAGACGCGGCAGCCCGCCTCGACGACCCCGCCCGAATATGAGGGAGGGATCGGGCAGGAAGGGGTGGACGCCCTGAAAGCGTTCGTCGAGAAGGGCGGCACGGTCGTCCTGCTCAACCAGGCCTGCACCCTGGCCTTCAATGAATACGACGTCCCCGCCCGGAACTCCCTTCAAAACGTGGACCGGACGAGGTTCTTCTGCCCGACCTCGATCCTGAAGATCCTCGTCGACAACGAAACGCCGATCGGCTACGGCCTGCCCAAGGAGGCGGCGGCCATGTTCGTCAACAGCCTGGCCCTGGACACGTCCATGCCGGGCTTCGAATGGGACCGCAAGGTCGTCGCCTCCTACCCCGAAGACGGCATCCTATTAAGCGGCTGGCTGCTCGGCCCGGACGTCATCGCCCGGAAGGCGGTCGTCGTCGATACGAAGTACAAGGACGGGCACATCATTCTGATCGGCCTCCGCTGCCAGAACCGGGCCCAGTCCCATGGCACCTACAAGTTCCTTTTGAACGGTTTGCTGTATCCGGAAAAAGAGTAAGGAGCGGATCTGCCGATCCCGATTTAGAGCACAAGAGGTAAGACGGCGCTTTCTATTCCTTCTATTTCCACTCCTCGACGAGGGCGGCGATGAGATCGGTCAGCGCCTCCAGGTCGCTCTTGACGATCTTTTCGATGAACGAATGGGCGTAAGCTCCCGCCCAGGACAGCGGGATGTCCGCCGCGCCGTCGGCGACGAAGACCGAGCCGTCGTTCCCGCCGCGCGAGTTCCGGATCTGGATGGGGATCTTGCGCCCCTCGGCGATCCTAGCCACCTTGCGGATCTCGATCTTGGGCGTCACGTTGCTGGTGTCAATCGACCGCAAGACCGCGCCCTTGCCAAGCACGGCGTAGCCGAACCTCTTGTTCTCGAGCGGAGAGTCCGTCGAGACGAACGTGTCGATGGCAAAGACATAATCCGGTTTGAGGGTCTTGGCCAGAAGTTGGGCACCGTTCAGGCCGGTCTCCTCTTCCACGTCCCAGGCGAAAGTGATCGTCCTCGTCTTGATCTTCGTCCAGTCGAGGCGGAGGGCGGCGGCCAGAAGGGCGGCGCAGCCGGCCCGATCGTCCACGGCGCGCGTGGCCAAGATATCGGGGGCAAGATCGACGAGCCTCTTTTTAAAGAGGACCTGATCCCCTTCCGCGACTCCCAAGGCCCGGACTTCCTGTTCGGAGGAACAGCCGAGATAAAGCTCGACAGGCTCGGCGGCCGGAGCCTGTCCCTGGGGCTTTGCGGGAGCCTGAGCCGGCGCTTTAGCCTGGGCGGGCGTTGGCTTTGGAGCGGGCTGAGCGGCGGCTTGGGGAGGCTTCTGGGACGGAGCTGGGGCGGCGGCCGGAACCGGCAGGGGCTGAGACGTCATTTGGGCCGGAGATTGCGCCGCCCGGGCGGGAGACGCGGCAGCCGTCTGGCTTAGATAATAATCGGGCTTGGGCTGGATCACGCCCTCGACCGGTCCCTTGGCCGTGTGGATGACGAACGGCCGGGCTTCGCATGTCTGGGGCAGGAGGCCGCCGCGGACCCGCAGGAGAACGGTCCCCTGGGGAGTGATCTTGTCGACGAGGAATCCCAGTTCGTCCAGATGGGCGACAAAGAGAATATGGGGTTTGCCGTCGCCGACCGTGAACCAGACATTCGATTTCGCGTCCCTCTGGACCTTAAGAGAGGACGGCAGAGCGGCTTGGATGAAATCGGAGACCTTTCCTTCCTGGCTCGAAAGGCCGGGGATGAGAACGATCTTCCGGAGCAGGTCCCAGCCTGACGGGGGTGACGCGGTCTGAGGAGCGCTCTTAGAAGCGCTTTGGGGCGCGGAAACGGCGATGTTCAGGATCAACACCGAGAATAAAATGATATAGACAGCTTTTCTCATTTGACCCTCCCGGATTGGAGGAGTTGGAGAAGCAGGGTTTTCAAAGCCAAGACATCTTTGAGGTCCACGACCTCAGACGGAGTCTGGGCGAATTTGATGGGAATGGCCAGCATGAGGGCTTCCGTCCCCTCTCCGTTCAGACCGTTCAAGAGCGCTGATTCGGCGCCGGTCTGATATTGAAGGGAAATTTTGGCCTCCCGGGCAACCGCCTCGACGGCATCTTTCAGCTTCGCCGCTCCCTCCTTCGGAAGGATGAGGACCGGGCCTTTGCCGAGCGCCGGGCTTTTCTCGCCCCGGTCGGCGGGGACGCCGTCGACGATGATCGCGAGCTTAGGTTGGATCGTTCTTTTGGCCCGGATGGCGCCGAGCGAAGACCTGGCCCCGCCGGACCGGGTCGGATATTTCGATTGGGCCATCCAGGCCAGGGCGACCTCCTGGGACAATTTCGCCTTGCCCAGGTCTTCGGCCAACCCCAGCAGCAGCGCGCAGGAGGATTTCTGGCCGAGAGAGAGACCCGCCCATCGATCGTTGGCCAGCGCGCTGAGCTCCGGCCAGAGGGTCACCGGATCGAGGAACTCGATGCCTTTTTGTCGGGCATCCTCTCCCGACCGGGCGCCGATATCGACGTAAACGAGATCGAGCGAGAGGTTCCTAAGCTCTTCGCGCCGCTCCCGCGTGATCAGGTGCATGGCCGGCTGGGAGACGACACCGTAGAGGAGGCCTTTCTGAGTGGAGATGACGACGGGGTGGCCGAGCAGATAGTTGTCGAAGTTCGGCTGGGGCTGGGCGGAGCGGTCGAGCCTCAGATAGCCGTCCGGGGTGATTCCGCTCACGAACCAGCCGTATTCGTCGAGCGGGGCGAGGAGGGCGATCTTCGATCCGCCCGATCCGAACCGGGCGTAAACGCTGCCGAGGTTATCCCTCTCGGCGGCGCCCTTGGGCAGATACGAGAGGATCTTCGTACCGAGAGCCTCTTCGTTGCCTAAGGCCGAGGGAATGGAGACGGCCTCCCGGATCAGGTCCTTAATGTCGATCGGCGAAGCCGCCGCCATACCGAAGACAAGCAGCAGCCCCGCGCTCCAGATCCAATGGACGTTCCTTTTTTTCATCCGCGCCTCCTCTTTGATTTTCCAGCGGTCATGGTCAGCTCTTCAAGAGCTGTTCGGCCCGGTCGATATTGGACACGTCCAGGACGACCGAGACCTTGTCGCCTTTCCGGCTGAGCGTTCCGTAGCAGTATTCGATGTTGATGCCCTCGTCGCCCAACTTCGAGGTCAGCTCGGCCAGAGCTCCCGGCTTGTTCTCGAGGTCCACGAGCAGCACGTCCCGCAGTTCGTGATTGGCGTATTCCTCGCGTTTGGACAGGGCTTTGACGGCCTTGTTGAGGTTTTTGACGAAGATCTTGGCCATATCGTGGAAGACCCCGATGGATTCGATATTGATCTCCTCCTCGGCCAGGTAAGTGCAAAGATTGCCCAGCGTCGAAGGCTTGTTGTCCAACAGAACGAAGATCTCGGTGATGCGTTCCATGGTCGATCCCTCCTCTTTCAAGACGGGGGCACGTACCGAATTCAGGAAAATTCGGTATGTGTCCCCATCAAATTAATCAAAGATCTTGCCGGGATTCAAGATCCCGGCCGGATCGAAGGCCCGCTTGATGCCTCTCATGAGCTCGATCTGCTCGGGCGACAGGCTCCGCGACAGATATTTCTTCTTGACCAGGCCGATCCCGTGCTCGCCGGAGATGACGCCTCCCCGAGCCTTCCCGTCGTCGTAGATCTCTTCGCGGACCGCGTCGAACTTCTCCCGCCATTCGGCCTCGGGAAGCGGGACGACGCGGCCCTTCTCGAAGCGCGCCTTCATGATATGCGTATGGACGTTCCCGTCGCCGGCGTGGCCGAACGTGGGCAGCCAGAGGCCGTGCTTTTGCTCGACGGCACGGACCTTTTTGACGTGCGCCGCGATCTCGGCGCGCGGGACGCAGACGTCCAGGATCTCGACCGTATCCCGCTTGATCGCCTCATAAATCTTGCTCCGGATGGCCAGGACATCGTCCTGCTTCTTGGGCGTATCCGCGATGAAAACGTCGAGAGCCCCTTTTTCCAGGGCGATCTCGGCCACGGTCTGGGAGAGGCGGTCCATCTCCTCCTCGCCAGCCGCGTCGAGGATGACGAGGAGATGCGTCTCCCCTCGCTCGCAAGGCCATGTCTTGTGGAGGTGCTCCCCCGAGATGCGGAGGACATCGAGAGGGATGAACTCCAGGGCGACGGGAATGACCCTCTTGAGGAGCCGCGGCACGGTCTCGATGGCGGCGTCCAGGTTCTCGAAGGGGATGACGAGCGACCGGGTGACGGCCGGCCGGGTCAGAAATTGGACGACGGCCTTGGTGATGACGCCGAGCGTCCCTTCCGAGCCGATCATCAGATGGAGCAAACTGTAGCCGGTGCTGCTCTTGATGAGCTTGCCGCCGAGGGTCAGGATATCGCCCTGCGGCGTCACGACCTCGAGGCCGCGGATGTAATTGCGGAGGACGCCGTATTTCACGGCCCGGCTTCCGCCGGCGTTGGTCGCGATCATGCCGCCGATCATGGCGCTCTCTTCCCCCGGGTGCGGGGGAAAATAAAAGCCCGCCTCATCGACCGCCTGTTCGAGCCCGCGGAGAGTCACGCCGGCTTCGACCCAGGCCATCTGGTTGTCGGCGTCGATCTCGAGAACCCGGTTCATGTTCTCGACGGACAGGACAACGCCGCCGGGGGAGGGAACGCATCCTCCGCACAGGCCCGTCGCCCCTCCGCGCGGAGTCACGGGGATCTTCCGGCGGCCGGCGATCTCGAGGATCGCGGCCACCTGGAGCGGGGATCTGGGTTTCAGAACGAGCTCAGGCATCCGGCTGATGTCGCCGAGCGAAAATTCATCGTGGCTGTAATCCCCCATCCGCTCGGGATCGACGACGGCGTTCTCCCGCCCGACGATGCTGATGAGGTCCTCCCGGATTTTGGAGGTCAGGGTCTTCATGGCCACCGTCCACTATTACCACAAAAGCAAAGGGGGACACAAGTAGACAGGATTCACAACAATAAAGGGGGACGACGCATCCTGTCCCCCTTTCCCTTTAAGAAAAAATCGTCTTGTGCGGCCCAATAAATGGGGACAGGATGCGTCGTCCCCCTTTATTTGATAAAATTGCTGTCAACGAAAGCGCCGGCCGATCCGTTCTTTTGTATAGATACGACCATGGACGAACAGGCATGCATCCGACTGGCCCAAGAAGGCGACAGGGCCGCTTTCCGGGTCATTTTCGACGGGCACAGGCAGCGGGTTTTTTCCCTGGCCTATCGCTATCTCCGCAACCAGGCGGATGCCGAGGATGTCCTGCAGGACACATTCATCAAAGCCTATCATGCCCTGTCGCTCTACAGGCCGGATAAAGGCCTCAACTTCTCCGCCTGGCTCACCAAGATCTGCGTCAATGCCAGCATCGACGCCCTTCGGAAGAACCGGGGGAAGAACCTTCAACCGCTCGAGCCCGAGGAGGTGGCCAATATGCCCGCCCCGTCGCACTCGTCCGATCCCGAGATTTCGACGCGCAACAAGGAGATCCGCGAACACGTCGACCGGGCTCTTAGCAATCTGCCGCCCAGGCAGCGGATGGTCTTCACCCTGCGCCATTACCAGGACTTCAGCATCCGGGAGATCGCGGAATCCCTGGATTCGACCGAAGGCAGCGTCAAAAAACATCTCTTCCGAGCCGTCGAGTCGCTGAAAAAGCGGCTCCGGCGGTTCGTCACGGAGGATGGCTATGAAGTGTAAAGAAGCGAAAAACCTCATCATTCTAGAGCTCTACGGCGAACTGGAGGAGTCTGAAAAGGCCCGGCTCCACAGCCATTTGGAACAGTGTCGAGACTGCTCCGGCGAGTCCGCCCTGACGAAAAAGGTCTTCGCCGTCCTGGACGAGGTTGAGCCCGCCGCCGTGCCTTCGACGGATTGGGACAGAACCTGGGATCGGGTCCAGGCAGGGATCGCGGGCCTGCCGGCCCGCCGCCGGCCGGAACGCGCCTCCGGATGGCGCTGGGCCTTCGCCGGAACGGGCCTCGTCCTCGTCCTCGTCGCCGGCATTTTCATCGGGAGGTACGCCCTCTCCCCCTCGCCCGAACCGATCGCCGTTTCGGCCGCGGTTGTCGCGCCTGCTCCGAACGGGATCCGGCCGGCCTTCGCCGCACACCTCGAAGACCTCAAGCCGATCCTTCTCGATTACGCCCACTATGTCCCGGGAGAAAAGAGCGGACGAAAGATCTCCGTCGACGAAGAGGTTCTGCGCGGGCTAATCCTTCAGAACATCCTTTTGAAACGGAAACTGGTCGAAAAGGATCCGGCGGCCGCGGACCTGCTCGACGACCTCGACCTCATCCTCAAGGAAATCACGAACCGCGGAACGCAGAACTCTCAAGCCCCGGCCCGGATCAGGGACCTGATCGAACAGCGGGGCGTTCTATTTAAAATGGAAATCATGAAAAATCTTTAGGAGGAAAACCGATGAAAACCGTAAAAATGATCGCCGTCCTTCTCGCCCTCGGGGTGCTCTTCTCGAGCTTCGCTTCGGCCCAGACCCAGGCCGAAAAGGCCAAGGAAGCTTATGAGAAGGCCAAAATAGCCATCGTTATTAAGGATTGGAAAGCGGCCGTCGAGGCGTTCCAGAAGCTAGAGCTGCAATACAACAAGAGCGATTACTACGGAGAGGCCCTCTATTGGCTCGGCTATAGCCTGGACAAGTACTCCGACTCCCTGGATAACGCCCAGAACCAGCTCGAAAAGAAAAAAGAAGCCATCGCACGGCTGAATCTCCTGTTGGAAAAGCTTCCCGAAAACGCTTGGGCCCAGGACGCCAAGATGCTCCGTCTGCAAATCGCCGAGAAGCTGGCCCAAAGCGGCCTGAACGAGTACAGCCGATATATCAACAACGCGCTCGAGTTGAACTTGGAAGCCCTTCAAGACTTAAAGAAAAACGCCGGGGAAGCGCCGAAGAAGCCGATCGATCCCGAAACGGAACTGAAACTCGTCGCCCTCGACGCGCTTCTCCAAATGGACAAGGAGAAGGCCTTCCCCATCCTAGAAAAAATGCTCCGTGAGCAACAAAAGCCCGAGCTCAAGGAAAAAGCCCTTTTTGTCCTGAGCCAGTCCAAGGACCCGAAAGTCGTCCCCATCCTCGCCGAACTGGCGACCAAGGACGCTTCGCCGAAGATCCGGCAGATGGCCGTTTTCTGGCTGGGGCAGCGCCATGACGAGGAGAGCCTCGGCACCTTGGTCAAGGTCTATGACACATCCGAGGACATGAAGGTTAAGGAGAACTTGATCATGGCTTTCGGCCAGAGCAAGAGCGCGAAGGCCCAGGCGAAGATCATGGACATCGCCAAGAACGACAAAGACATCAAGGCCCGCGAACGGGCCGTGTTCTGGCTGGCCCAGAAAAAGAGCGATGAGATCATGCCTCTTCTCTTGGATATTTACAGCAAAACGGACAACGCCTCGCTCAAACAACAGGTCATCTTCTCCCTGTCCCAGAACAAGAGCCCCAAGGCCGTCCAGACCATGATCGAGCTGGCCCGCAAAGAAAAGGACCTCGCCGTCAAAAAACAGATCATCTTCTGGCTCGGCCAGTCCAAAAGCGAGGAAGCCATGAAGTTCCTCAAGGAGATCATCGAGAAATGAGAGATCGGAGCGGACCCATGCGCGCGCATAAGATGAACCGGATAACCGGAGGAGCGCTTTTTACGGCGCTCCTCCTTCTCATCTTTTCGGCCGCATTTCTTTCGGCGGGAGAAAAGCCCTCCTTCCTGACCGGGAAGGTCATCGATCTGAGCGGGTCGAACCTTTCGCTCGAGAAGAAGGTCGCCTCGGCCGGGACGGAATTCCGGAAAACCGGCGGGGCTAAAACCTACTTCACGGCCTATGAGTTCGTGAGCCGGCACAAGATCCACAGAAGGAGCACGGACAGCCCCCCCGAGGGCTATGTCGTAAATACCAAGGAATCCCGGATCAGGATCGAAGACAAGGGCCGCGGCAAGAACCAGGTCGGGACCGAGACCGAGGACATGCCCTCGCCGGCCGCCCTCCTCTTCCTTCATGACCAGACCGAAAACGGCGAGGTCCTCGACGTGACCGTGCTCGACATGGACCAGACTTACGACTTCTCCGATGCGCCCGTCTTCTGGCTCGGCCGGGCGGAGAACGCGGAGAGCGTTTCGATTCTGGAGAAGTCCTTCGATTCGGCCAAGGACCGCTCTCAGGCCCAAAAAAGCATCCTCTTCGCCGCTTCCTGCCATCAAGGGCCCCAGGCCTATGTCTTCTTGAAAAAAGCCGCCCTCGGGCCATCCGGCGACAAGGTCCGGGAAACGGCCATTTTCTGGCTGGGGAATTATGGAGATTCGCGGAGTCTGGCCGACCTCAAGGAGATCTACGGCAAGGAAAAGAGCGTTTCCGTCAAGAAGCAGATCATCTTCGCGATCCAGCTGAGCAAACAGAAGGAAGCCGTCGAGGAACTGATCCGGATCGCTAAACAGGACGCCAGTCAGGAAGCGAGAAAACAGGCCGTTTTCTGGCTGGGGCAGAAGGCCTCCGCTGAGAGCGTCAAAGCGCTCAAAGACATCGTCGAGACCGCAAGCGAAGAAGATTCATTGAAAGAACAGGCGATTTTCGCCATCAGTCAGCTGCCCAAAGACCGCTCCGTACCGATGTTGATCGACATCGCCAAAACGAACAAATATCCGTCCGTCCGGAAGCGGGCCCTCTTCTGGTTGGGCCAGAGCGGCGACCCGGCGGCGCTCAAGCTTTTTGAAGAGATCCTGCTGAAGAAATAGAAGAGGGAAGAAGCTCACAGCCGGGTCAGCCCCGGCTCCCTGGGGAACCAGTCCCGTCGGTTCCCCCCATTTGACTACGCGGGAAGCTTGGTATATATACCCGCAACATGAGCCACCATAATAACAAATATCGTAGAATTCTGCCGATATTCTTGTTTTGCGTTGCGGCGATTTTCACTTTTTCCAATCCACAGGACAAGCTCGCGGACCGCTATGACGCGGCCCGATTGGCCTGGGACACCGGCGATTTCGTCCGGGCGCTCGAAGAGTTCCAGTCCATCCTGAAAAGCCCGGACGGAGGCCGGTTCTTCGAGCCCATCGCCCTGCTCACCGGGGAATTGTTCCAGGTCACGGAAATCACCAAGGACGGCCGGGCGATCCGTCTCAGCCCGGACGGCAAGTACGCCGCCTATGACGCGGGGACCCGCGACGCTCCCCTGACCCGGATCGTCGCCCTGGACAATCCCGCCAAAACCTGGGCCGATGTCCACGGGGCCAATTTCGTCTTCTCTCCCGTCCCGAACGCCGCCGTCTTTCTCCGCGCGGCGGAAACACCCGAGTTGGCCGCCCTGCGCAAGGAGATCAAGGCTCTTGCCGCTCAGCCGACCCCGGACCGGCAGGCTCAAACGGCCAAACAACGGCAGCTGACGTGGCTCGAAGCCAAGAACTCCGCGCTCATCCTTTACGACATCGCGGCAAAGAAGGAAAAGCCCGTCAAGGCCGAGGGATGGCTCAAATCCACGCTCGCTTGGAGCGCCGATGGAAAGGAGATCTATTTCGTCGGGGCGAAGGAGGCGGACACGGCCTCGAACGAGATCTATTCCGTTTCGCCGGCCGGGACGGTCAGACCGTTGACGTCAGGCGCCGGATATAAGACGAATCCCATCGCCGTCCCCGGTGGGAAATACCTCGTTTATACCCCCGCCGCGGCCACCCCTTTCCCGAGACCGGCGCCTCCTGAACCCGCGGCCAAGGCGGGCGCCAATCCGCCTCAAGGACAGGTCGCGCCCGCCGCCCAGGGCCAGGGGCAGAGAGGCGGGCAGCCGCCGGCCGCCGGCCAGTTCCGCGGCGGCGGGCAGCGTCAGTTCATCGTGTTGAACCTGGCCGACGGAAAGATAAAATCTTTCGCCGGCTCGGCGCCTTCCTTCGCCGCAGACGGAGCGGCGCTTGTCTTTGTCGGGCAGGACGGCGCGGACTCGACCCTGAACCATCTCAAGCTCGAAGGAGCGCTCGCTCCCGTCGTCCTCAAAAAATCGAGCGACCGGATCGGTTCAGCGGCCATCGCCCCCGATGGCTCAGGCATCGTCTTCGAGATGATTTATACGCGCAACGGCGAGATCTTTTACATTCAAAGCGACGGGAAAAGCGAAGTCCGCCTCAGCCGCGAGATCCAGCCCGACCGCGCTCCCCGCTTCCTGACCATGACCCAGGTCATCGCCATCAAAGGCGAACCCCGCCACAGCCGGGCTTACCTTTACGACCTGAAAACGCTCAACAATATCCAGCTCTTTCATAACAACACCATCCGGACGATCTCCCCCGAATACGAATGGGTCGCCGACCCCTCCGGAACGCGCCTCCTCGTCGGGGCCGAGCGCGACGGCGACACCATTTCTGGCAAGCGGGGGATTTTTCTTGTGGACCTGACCCGCAAGATCTCCATGGACGATCTGCTCGCCCGCCTCGGCCGGAACCTGGCCGCGGAGAAGGCCCTCCGCGCCTGGGGCGAAAAGACATTCGCCCCTATCCGGAGCGCCGTGCAGGCGGCCGTGGACGGAGTTTCGATCACCAAGATCTACGATCACGAAGACGCCTTGTTCAGCTTCGATTCCAAATATATCACCCAGCCGGGAAATAAGAAAGCGGCCGAATATATCTTCAATCAGCTCAAATCGTTCGGCTACGACCCGCAATACCAGGAGTTCGAATCCCGGGGAACGAAGACGGCCAACGTCCTGGCCCGTCTGACGGGGACGGAAAATCCCGACATGCTCTATGTCCTCAGCGGCCATTTCGACTCCAATCAGCGGAGCCCCGGGGCCGACGACAACACCTCGGTGACCGCGGTCAACCTGGAGACGGCCCGCCTGCTGGCGAAGTCGCCGCAGTCGTCCACGATCGTCTTCGCTTTTTTCACGGGAGAGGAAGCGGGATTGCTCGGCAGCCGAGAGTTCGTTCGCGCGGCCAAGGAGAAAGGCTGGCGCATCGCCGCCGACATCAACAACGACATGATCGGCTGGACGAACGACCATAGACTCGACGACACGATCCGCTTCGCCAGCTACGGGCTCCGCGATATCCAGCATGCCGCGGCATTCCTCTTCTCCAAAATGATCACCTATGACGCCCGCTATGTGAGATCCACGGACGGGGCGTCGTTCTATGAGGCCTACGGCGACATCGTCAGCGGACTCGGCTCCTACCCCGTCCTCGGCAATCCTTATTACCACCAGCCGACCGACCTGCTCGAAACCGTCAATCATCAACTCCTCGTCGAAGCAACCAAGTACAATACCGCCGCGATCATAATGATCGCGTCAAGTCCGGCCCCGGTCAAGGATCTCAAGTTGGCCGGCCTGAAGAACGATTCCGTCGAGGTCGCCTGGGCGCCGAGCCCGGAAAAAGGGATCGTTTCCTATCTCGTGGAATACGGTCCGGAGTCCAACCCCGCCGCCGCCGGCCTCACGGTCGGCGAGCCCAAAGCCAGGCTGACGGGTTTCTCGTTGAAGAAGGGCGAAAAGCTGGCCGTCGCGGTCAAGGCGGTCAACGGCCGCGGCATATCGAGTTGGGATTGGACAAGAACGGCCGCTCCTGCTAAATAATTATAATTCTTTGACCGCGGCCACGATATGGCGGGCGCTGATGCCGTAGCGGTCCATGAGCTCGTCCGGTTTTCCCGAGCGCGGCAGTTCCCGGACGCAAAGGTGCGCAAGAACGGCTTTGCCCGCCAGGGCCGACGCCACCGCGTCCCCCAATCCCCCGCCCTCGAAATGATCCTCGACGACGATGACGCGGCCGCCGGTCTCCGCGGCGTTCTTCAGGATGTTTTCCCGGTCTAAAGGCTGGACCGAATAGGCATCGACGATCCGGATCCCGATCCCCTCTTTCTTCAGTTCGTCATGAGCTTTCAGCGCCTCGACGAGGGTGATGCCCGCGGCGATCACCGTCACCTTGTCCGCTTCGCTTCTCCTCACGACCTTCGAACCCCCGATCGGGAATCGTTCGTCCTTCGAATAGAGCAGAGGCGTGGCCGGCCGCGTCGTCCGGATATAGCACATTCCTTTATATTTGGCCGCCTCTTCCAGGCACGCTTCGGCGGCAAAGGCATCTCCCGGATAAAGGATGACGCAGCCCGGGATAGGTCGAAAAATGGCCAAATCCTCGAGCCCCATCTGCGACGGGCCGTCCTCGCCGATGCTCACCCCGACATGCGAGCCGCAGAGCTTGATGTTGGAGAACGAATAGGCGGCCATACGGACCTGGTCGTGGGCGCGGGTCAAAAAGGCGGCGAACGTGGCCATGAACGGCACATATCCCTTGGCCGCGAAGCCCATGCCCATGCCGACCATGTTCTGTTCGGCGATGAACGACTGGAAGGACCGCCGCGGGAACGCCTCGAAGAACTTGTCGGCATAAGTCGAATTCTTGACGTCCCCGTCGAGGACCACGACGCCGTCGTGGACCTTCCCCAGCGCCGCCAGCGCGTTTCCATAGGCCAGCCGCGTCGCGGTTTTTTCTTTATAGGCCGTCCTGTCGAAATCGCACCGTCCGGCGCTCAGCGGCCGGGACGCTTTTTTCGGCGGGTGGACGAGCTTCGCCGCGTCTATGTCCGGCATCGGCCCAAGCTCTTCGAGGGCCGCCCGCAGTTCGTCCTCTTTCAGCGGCTTGCCGTGCCAGCCGTTCTTGTCCTCGGTGAACGAAACGCCTTTTCCCTTGATCGTCCGGGCCAGGATCGCGGTCGGCCGTCCGTTCGCTCCGGCTTTTTTGAACGCGGCCAGGATCGCCTCGATCCGGTGGCCGTCAACCGTGACCGTGTCCCAGCCGAAGGCCCGGAATTTCCGGGCGAAGGCGGCCGTATCGCGCTGGTGCATCGTCGGATCGGACTGGCCGAGCCGGTTGATATCGACGATAGCGCAGAGGTTCTTAAGTTTGAAATAGGCGGCGGCATTGGCCGCTTCCCAGACGGAGCCTTCAGCGCATTCGCCGTCGCCCATGACGACGAAGACGCGGCCGGGGGACCGGCCGAGTCTCATCGCCGCGGCCATCCCCGCGCCGATCGAAAGCCCCTGGCCTAAAGAGCCCGTCGCGGCCTTGATCCAGGGCATGCGCGGCGTCGGATGACCCTCAAGGTCGCTGCTGATCTTCCGGAGGCCCATCAACTCGGAAAGAGGGATGAGGCCCGCTTCGGCGTAGGCTGCCCATAAGATCGGCGCAGCATGTCCCTTGGACAGGACGAGCTCGTCGTTCCCCCAATTCTCGGGATCCTTGGGATCGAACCGCATCTCCCCGAAGAACAGACAGGCGGCCAACTCGGCCATGGACAGACAGGTCGTCGGATGACCCGAGCCGGCTTGGGTCGTCATCCTCAGGGAATGGACGCGGAGCCTCGTGGCGATCTTCTCCAGGGCGGCGATGCGGTTCATGGAAGCCTCTCTCCCTCTAAATCATTTTCGGGCGTGAGCGAAGGGGACATTATAATTTTTTTCCGGGGGCGCGACAATACGAAATCAAGCAGGCGGGCCGCGCCGGTCAGTCCGTAATTCAGTTCCAGGGCTTTCTCAAATTCCTTCCGCGCTTCGGCCGCTTCGCCTTTGCCGAGATGCCCCAAGCCGAGAAGATAATGGGCTTGGGCGCTCTGGGCCAGCGCCGACTGCTTTTCTCCGAATTTCTCGAAGAAATCCAGGGCCGGAGCCGACTTCAATCTCTCGCCGGCGAAGCGGATGAGACCATCCAGAAGCTTTACGGCTTCCTCCTGGCGGCCCAGCTTTCGATTGGCCAAGGCCTGATAATAGCTCTGCTCGGACCAACCGCGCCCGAAGGCCGTCGCTTTTTCATACGCGTCGCGCGCCGGGTCTCCCGCGCCCAGCACGTCCTGGGCCGATCCGATCAGAAACTGGATCTTGGCCGATCCGCCTCCCGAAGAGGGCTCGCCCACCTCAAGGTTGGCCGGATACGTCAGAGCGGTCTGGAAATCCTTGAGCGCCGCGCGGGCGTCGCCCGCGTCCAGATATTTTTGTCCCCGCAAGAGGTGGGCGTCGACGAAGACGCCATGGATCTCGCCGCCTCCTTCCCAGACGTGAAAATGATGCGTCGAGAGGAGCTCGATGGCCCGGTCGTATCGTCCGAGCCTGACGAGCAGAAGGACCTCGCGAGTCAGGGCATCGTCACGCTGTTCGACCACGCCCTGGTTCTTCTCCAGGCGCTCCAAACGGCCGGCCAATGGAGCCCTGACCGCCTCCTCGAGCTGGTCCAGTTCGGCATAGAGCTTCGGATCGCCCGGATTCACGGCGAGGGCCCTCCGATAAAGATCGATCGCCCGCGGAATGTCATTCTTCACCCGCGCGTAGGACAGTCCGAGATCGCGAAGCCCGACGGAGTTTTTCGGGTCAAGCGCCGCGGCTTTCTCCCACTCGGTCATGGCCGCTTCCGGCTGAAGATCGAAGAGATAATTCCCGAGATAGTAAGGGGCGCGGCCGTCCTTCGGATTCCGGGTCTGAGCCCAGCCCAGGACGTCGAGGCATTCCGACTGAAAGGGGAAGCCGTAATCGGGCGGTTGCGAGGCGGCCCGAAGAAGCGCCTCCGTCGCCTTCGCCGCGTCCCCTTTTCGATCCCAATAATAAGCCAGGAAATAGTGCAGGAGGGGGAAAGTTTTGGCGCCCTTCTTGGCGAGGCTTCCCAAGCGGTCGAGGACGCCGATCGCCTCGTCCCACAGACCGCAGGCGCCGTAATCGGCGGCCAATTCCAGAAAATTCGGCTCGGCATCCCGCATCAGCCGCGCCAAATCCTGATAGACACGGCCGACATCCTCGTGGATGCCGCCCGTATTCTTCAACAGATACAGCTCATTCCACGCCCAGGGATCCAGCCGGTCGAGGGTCAGCGCCCGGGAGATCGCGTCCTGGGCTTCCGCCCGCCGGTTCGCCCTCCGCAGCAAAGCCGCTTTCAGATCATGCGCTTTATTGTTCAGGCTGTTCGTTTCGAGAGAGGCATCGGCCAGAGCCAGCGCTTTCCTCAAGTCGCCGCGCGAACAGGCTGTTTCCGCGAGCTGGTGAAAGCTCGCCGAGCGCCAAGCCTGGGTCCAAGCGGCCCGGCCGAAAAGTTCTTCCGCTTCTTTGATTTTCCCCTGCGCTCTGAGGGCCAGGCCGAGATAGTAGAGCGCTTCCCCATCCCTCGGCCGGGTATAATTTATCGTCGCCCGCTCCACGGCCCGCCGCAGTTTTTCCTCGGCGTCGCGATACCTGGCCCGCTTTAAGCTCAGAAGGCCGAGGGCGGTGTTCGTCCGGTAATCGCCGGGATCGCGCTTCAGCGCCTCTTCGTAATAAGGACCGGGCTCTAAGGCCGGATTGTAGAACTGTTCGAGGCGCAGCCCCGTGAGGTAAAGCTCTTCGATCGTGGTGGTGCCCTTCGGCGCGGGCGGCGCCGTGACGACCGGCGGCAGGGGCCTCTTTTCTTTTTTCGGCGAGGCATACATCAACAGCTCATATCCCGTAGCGACGGCCGTGATCTCCAGCCTCAGGCTTCCCTCTTCAGCGCCCGCCGGAAGCGGCACGTCTTTGACTGTGATCTCCTCGGGACGGGCCGGAACGAGCTCCTCAAAACAAATCCGATCGCCGGATTTGAGCCTGATGCGCACGTCGCCGAAATCGCGCGTCATCTGCAGGGCGATCCGGGCCCGATGTTGACCCTCCACGGTCAGATTGCAGGCTCCGTTCTCATTCGCCGCTTTCACTCCGCCGAGCTTGCGGAACGGATACCAGCTCTGCTTGACCGTCCGGACTTCGTAAGGCTGGATCCAACTGTAATCGGGCTGGTTGTCCGAGAACGCTCCGATCATGAGCTCCGCGTAAGGTCCGTCGGACTCGGTCAGGATCCGCTCCCATAAACGGCCCTCGTTTCCCGTGCCCCAGGTCCAGAGCTTCTTGCCGGGGACGAAGGCGTGATCGGCGACGAAGGCGACGCCGGCGTCCTTGCCGTGGTCATAGCCGGCCAAGAAGTCCCCCTTCGCCTCCCAGGCGAAGAATGAGGTCGGCGCGGCATGGCTCATCCACCAGCTCACATCCACCCCTTTCGTGTAGTCCTGCCGGTTGAAGATCTCGGCCGAAAGCGGCCAGCGGGAAAACTGGTTCTTCCCATGGAACGTGGCGATTTCGACGTCCGGCGGGAAAAAGACCTGATAATCCGGATTGGCGTGAACGGCCACGTTGGCCCAGGCAAGCATGGCCTGGGCCAACGGCGTTCTGTTGAAGACCTTCATCGTCACCTCGATGACGGAGGTGTCGGGACGGAGCGTCAGCCCGACCGACCACTTCATGCGGTGGCGGAGCTCGATCTCGCCGACCCATACGGTGGCGCTCCCGTCGCGGTCCTGGACGATCGCGTGGTCGACTTCCATGAAGGTCGTGGCCCGGTGATGGTGGGGGATGTTCCACTCGACCCCTCCCGAGATCCATGCCCCCAGCATCCCGATGAGCGCCGGCTTGACGACGTGCTGGCGGTAGATGAAGTCGTATCCGTTCGATTTATCGACTGCGGAAAAGAGGCGGCCCCCGATCTCCGGCAGGACGCAGATCTTGACATATTTGTTTTCGAGATAGACGGCCCGGTAGGATCGGTCGACGCGCTTATCGGTGAGCCGGTCCAAAAAAGGATAGGGGTAGACAGGCCCTTTGGCGCCCTGGTACGCCCGGCCGCTGAAAAAGACCGGATTGGGCTCCGGCGGCGCGACCAGGTAGGTCGGGATGACCAGCGCTTCCTCCCAGGCCCGGACGGCCTGGGCGCGCAGGAGAGAGACCTGAACGACAAAATAGAAGGCGATCAGCAAAACGATTTTTTTTCTCATGAATGACCTCCGGACGGATCCTAGCTTTGCCAGGAGCGCGGGAAGAAGATCGTCTCGAACAGGGTCAGAGCGTAGCGATCGGTCATGCCGGCGATGAAATCCCCGATGCGCTTCTCCAGAGGATCGCCGGCGGGATAATCCCGGATATAGCCGCCGGGATGCACGCGCAGATATTCGTACAGATCGCGCATGATCTTCTCGGTCTTCCGCAGCTCTTCGCGGGCGCCGGGGTTGAAATAGACGCGCTCGTAGAGGAAATCCCGGAGCTCGACGACGGCTTTCATGATCCCCTCGCTCATGGCGATCCGCTCGAGGTTGACCTTCAGGCTGGACTCGACCACATCGACGACCATCTTGTCGATCCGGGTGGCGTGCCAGCGGCCGAGGACTCCGACGAGATGGCGGGGGATGTCGTTCTCCTTGATGATCCCCGCCCGGAGGGCGTCGTCGATATCGTGGTTGACGTAGCCGATCACGTCCGAAACGCGCACGATCTGGCCCTCGAGGGTCGCCGGCAAGTCCTCTTTCTTCCGGTCGAGGATCTTGCCGCGGCCCTTGGAATGGCGGGAGATGCCGTCCCGCACCTCGAAGGTCAGGTTAAGGCCTTTCCCGTCATATTCGAGTTTCTCCACGACGCGCAGGCTCTGCTCGTAGTGGCTGAACCCTCCCGGCAGGAGTTTGGCCAGCGTCTCCTCCCCGGAATGGCCGAAAGGCGTATGGCCGATGTCATGGCCGAGGGCAATGGCTTCGGTCAGGTCCTCGTTCAGCCGGAGCGCCTTGGCGATTGTCCGGGCGATCTGGGAGACCTCGAGAGTATGGGTGAGCCGCGTCCGGTAGTGATCGCCGAACGGCGCCAGAAAGACCTGCGTCTTGTGTTTCAAGCGGCGGAAAGATTTGGAATGGAGGATCCGGTCCCGGTCGCGCTGGAAGGCGGTGCGGAAGGCATGGGGAGATTCCGCACGGACCCTGCCCTTCGAGTTCCGGCTCAGGCAGGCCTTGGGCGAGAGGATCTGGGCTTCGGTCTCTTCCAGCTGGTCCCGGATGTTGTTCATCGTTCCACTTCTCGGCTCCTTTTATATTAAAGGAAATGCGCGACTGAATAAAGCCCCAAGTGAAGCCGATGATCCGCGCCTGTGTTTTTGCTTTGGGCGATCCGTTCTGATAAGATTTTGATCATGTCCTCCATCGGAGACAACGTCGCCGGGATCCTAGCGGAACTGCCGCCGGGCGTCCGGCTCGTCGCGGCGGCCAAAGCCAGGACGCCCGCCGAAATTCTCGAAGCCGTCGAAGCGGGCGCGGCGATCATCGGCGAGAATTATGTTCAAGAAGCGGCCGAAGCCTTCGCCGCCGTCGGGCGCCGGGCCCAATGGCACTTCATCGGCCACCTCCAGACGAACAAAGCTAAAAAAGCGGTCGAGATCTTCGATATGATCGAGACGGTGGATTCGGCCGACCTGGCCGCCGAGATCGATAAGCGCAGCCGCGCCGCCGGCAAGGTCATGAACGTCCTGATCGAGATCAACAGCGGCGAGGAAGGACAGAAGTTCGGCGTGCGGCCCCAGGACGCCGAAGCGCTCCTCCGGGCCGTCGCCCCGCTTCAAAACGTCCGGGTCCAAGGCCTGATGACGATGGGGCCGTTCGAAGGCGATCCGGAAGACGCGCGGCCTTACTTCCGGATCACCAAACGGCTGTTCGAAGACTCCAAAACGCTCGGTCTTCCCGGCGTCGAGATGAAGCATCTCTCGATGGGCATGACCAATTCCTACCGGGTCGCCGTCGAGGAAGGCGCGAACATGGTCCGCATCGGGACCAAGATCTTCGGGCCGCGGTCCTAAATCAGGATCTCGCCCGTCCAGCCCAGCTTGATCAAGTCGATCTTGCCGGGATCGCTCGTGCCCAGCTTGTGCCGGGTATCGGCCAGGGCGATATGATGGGCGGAGGTCTCGAGGGCCTGGTCCTCGTTGAAAAACTGCTTCCGTTTGGCCTGGATGACACGATAGGCCATGGTATCCACCGCTACGACGTCCTGTCCGACGATCAATCCATTATAAGGCCAGAGATACTTCTCGTTGAAGCCGCTGGGCCCGATATTGTGGAAAAGAGGCGTCAGCATGACCTGGATGTTCAGCTTCGTCTTGTCCTTGACCAGGGGCAGGTTCCAGATCGTGGCCAGATCGGCGCAAGCGTCGTTATGATATTCTGACGGCTTGGGGACAAACTGGATGTAATTCTTGACACAGCTGCCCAGACCGGACCAGTAATGGACGCGGGCGGGGCGGGCGTTGATCAGGACCGTCGCGTTCTGAAAAATGGGATTGTTCAACACGCCGCGGTCGGCGACGGCGACCTTTTCGGCGGGAACGCCGGCTTCCAGGACGCGCTTTTTAATCGCGTCCTCGACCTCTTTGCCCGTCGGCAGCTGCCTCCAGGCGTTGGTCTTGATCCCGACGGTGTCCTCGGGCTTGACGATCTTCTTCCAGGCGGCCGCCGGGCTCTTTTCGCCGAACAACGCCATGACGGCGTCGTCCAGCATCTTCTGGATCACCTCGGCGTTGAACGTCCGGCCGGCGGTTACGGCGTTCTCGTCCCGGACAAGAACGACGCGCGACGCGCGCGAAACGGACTGGAGAGTGGCGACTCCTTGGCCGCTCCCGGCGACCGGCTTCGGCGCGACGGCGGCCGTGCCCGTGCAGCAGCAGCCGATCGCCCCGGCGAGAGGCGTGACGGCCGCCGCCCTTAAAAAATCGCGTCGAGTGATGATCTTCTTGGCCATTCGATGGACCTCCTTTTTCAAGACGCGGACACGCTCGATCTCAAGATATTCGAGACGTGTCTTTATGTCACTCCGGATTTGATCCTGCTTAAAACATCCTTCGCGGCCGCTTCCGAAGGCGCGTGGAAAACGACCGCGAGGAGCTTTCCCCGGAGCGTCGTCGCCGTCCACGTCTTATCTTCGGTCTGAACGCTCCCCGGCTCCTTGGCGTCGGGCATGTAAATCTTCAAAAAGTCGGCGTAGGCGTCTGATGCCGTCTTTGCCGTCGGGTATTCGACCAAGAGGAGGACGCCCCTCTCGCCCTTTTTCCCGGGTTTCGACAACACCGCTCCGTCCGCCCGGCCGAGACCCAGGATATCGTCATGGCTGACGAAGAAATGCCGGTTGAGAATGATGTGGTTGTGGAGATACCGCACGGCCTTCGCTTCAGCGAACTCGGGGGGCAGGCGCGTCAGCAAAGGCGGTTTCGGGCCCTCCTGCTCGATGGACGCGGCGATCGAGCGGCCCAAGGAGAACAGGGCGGCCTTCGTCTCCTCCGTTTCCCGGTCGGCGGAGAGCGAGACGAAATAGCGGTCCTTCCAGAAGGCCAGCAGGCCTCCATTATAGGTCGATCCCTGACCGAGGCCGGCCTCCTCCCCTTCCAGGTCGTTGCTGAAGACCCCGAAAGCGTCGTAGGACGCGCCCATGTCGAACAGGTCGGCCACGAGATCGGGCCTGCCGTCCCTCACGAAGCGCCGGGAGAGCAACCGCCGGAAGTTATAGGCCCGGTAGACCTCGCCGGCGCCGTCGATATATTCAAAGATGGTCTCCCGGTCATAGACCGCGTCCTCCGGCTCGGCCCTCCATCCCCGCACATCCGACGGCAGGAACGACTTCAATCGGCTATCGACGGCATCTTGGGCTGCGCCCATGACGGAGAACCTCCCGGTAAGAACGGTCAGGAGAAGGACCAGGACAGGCTTAATGCCCCATTTCATCACAGAGATAATTCTATCAGAATCACCACTTCTTGAAAACAAAGAAAACGGCGCCCGAGCAGATCGCCGGATTATCTTCTCTTCAAGCGGGCGTTCATATACTTGCGGAGGAACCGGACCGCCTCGTCCGAGCGGCGGAAGACGGGGACTCCGGCTGCCTCCATATGGGCGGCCATAGGGTCGTAGGTCGCGCCCGCGTCGATATTGACGACGAACGGCTTGTCGGTCGAGCGGAAGATCTCGATCAATCTCGAGGACGCGCTCTCCGCGTTGAATAGGCTCTCCGCGTGCCCTTCCCCCGGGGCCAGCGTCTGCATGGCCGGGGTCATGGGCACGGGCGAGATGACGGCGCAGTCGACGCCGGGATCGGCGAGGATCGCCCGGGCGCATTCGCAGAAGACCGCGTCGTCGGCGACGGGAGTGACGTCGAGCGGGTTCTTGATGTCCTGGAGCTTGTCGATGCCGAGCGGCGTAAGGGCCCCGGCCAGCCGCTTCTTCGTCGCCGCGGTGAACGCGGCCAGCTCAAGCCTGTCTCCGTTCTTGAGGCCGTCGGCCATGATCACGCTTTCGAATCCGGCGTTGCTCAGAAGGCCGACCCGCCTGCCCCGCAGGGTCTTCCCGGCCAGGTCGGTCAGGCCTTTGATGAAGTTCTCGAAATCGAAGATGCTGTCCGCGACGATCGCCCCGGCTCCCAGGAGCACGGCCTTGCAGACTCCGTATTCCCCGGCGATGGAAGCCGTATGGCTCGAGGTCGCCAGCCGTCCTTCCGGGGTTCGGCCGCTCTTGTAAACGACGACCGCCCGTCCTGGGGTCTTGGTGATGTCCCTGACGGCCTCGGCCAGGAGATATCCATCGCCGGATTTGAAGCCCTCGATATAAACGGCGAAGATCTTGACCTGGGGATCGTCCTTCAGATATCTCAGGTAGTCCGAAAGGCGAAGATCGATCTGGTTGCCGAGCGAGATCCCGTAGAGCGGCTCGAAACGATGGAGCCGGCTGACCCGGGAGATGAGGAAGGCGCCGCTCTGGCTGATGTAGGCCAGATGCGAACGCTCGGACTTCGGAAATTTCAGCTTGTGCTCCGGGATGAAGGTCGTGTCGTACCGGCCCGGTTTGGAATAGATCCCGAGGCAGTTGCCTCCGTTCACCACCGGGGTCAACTTGCCCTGGCGGCGGCCGTCGGCGACGAGCTCGACGATCCGCTCCTCCAGGGAACTCGCCCCCTGTTTTTCGCCCATCCCCCCGGCGATGATGATGACCGAGCGGGCTTTGCCGTGGGCGATCAGATCGGACATGACGCCGTAACATTGATCGGCCGCCAGGGTCAGGACGAAGAGGTCCACGGGCTCGGGAAGCGAGGCGACGTCCGGAACGCAGAGGCAGCCGTCGATCCGTTGATGGCCGGGCTTGACGACATAGACCTTTTCGCGCGGGAAGCCGCTCTTCAGGATATTCCTGAGAATGATATGTCCCAGGTTCATTTTCTCGGATACGCCGATAACGGCGATAGAGCCCGGATGGAGAAGCCGGGCGATTCCGGCGAAGGGGCGGCCTTGGATATCGACGCGCGCTCGCGAAAAACGGCACAGGCCGTCGAGCGGCAGGAGCCGTCCGTCCTTCACGACGAACGGATTGACCTCGGCCTCCTCGATGACGAAGCGGCCGCCGGGTCCGAAGGGCGAATAGTGAGCGGCCAGCCGGCACAAACCGAAATGGACATCGCGGAGTTCAACGCTCCGGAGGACGGGCGGCCGCCCGCGAAAAGGATGGACCAATTTGTCGAAGACGGCCAGAGGCTCCAAATGGGCCAGGACGTCCTTCTTCCGGAGGAGATGGGCCGAGGCGATCGAGGCCGCCGCACCCTCCTTGATCCTCTCGTTCATGTATTCGACCTCGACGCCGCCCGCCCCCAGGGTGACGATCGGGCCGAATTCCCGCGAATTCCGGATCCCCGCCAGAAGTTCCGCCCCGAAGCCGAAGCGGTCGAATTCGATCTTCTCGCAGAGGAGGACCCCCCGGATGTCCCGCTCGATCCCGTCGAGGCTGAGCTCGCGGGCGTTCCGCTGCGGGTCAAATTGACGGGACCAGACCCGGAATCTTCGCGGGACATCGGCCATCATCTTCCGCATGCCAGCGTTGGCCGCCGAAGCCGAATTCTCGACGAACGCGACGCCGCCGACATCGGTTTTGTGCTGGATCATCGGCGCGACGATCTTCAGGACCAGCTCGGATGTCTTGAAGCCCGTCAGATCCTTGACCCGGACGATTTCGCCCTTGGCCACGAATCTGAAGCGGGGCGTCTTCAGCCCGGCCGCCCGGAGCATTTGGTAGACCTCGTGCTCGAAAAGGAACGTCCGGCCGTCCTTTTCGGCCTTCTCGAAAAGGGCGTCGATGGTTTTGAAATCGATGGTCATGGATTTCAGAGGGCGGCCCGGCGGCCGAGCTCGAAAGCCTTGAGATTCGATTCCAATATCTTCTCTCCGCGAGGAGCGAAGAGGACGCGAATGAACTCGCGGAGGCCGTCCTGGCTCACGACCAGGTCCTTGGCCGCGGCGCCGAGCATGACCGTGTTCTGAGCTTTGCTCGTTCCCGCCTCCTTGGCCAGCGCCTCCGAATCGATGACGACGCTGCCCGGCACCCGCCGGACCTGCTCGATCAGGGTTTCCCTGTCCGGATAATCGGGAATATTGATAAACGGCGCGCTGCTCGTGATGAGCTTCCCTCCCGGACGGAGGAAGTCCAGGTAGCGGAGGGCCTCGAGCGGTTCGACGCTGAGGATCAGGTCGGCCTCCCCGCGCGGAATGAGATCGCTGTAGATGCGGTCCTTCGAAAGGCGCAAGTGGGACTGGACCGCCCCGCCCCGCTGGGCCATGCCGTGGACCTCGGCCTGTTTGATGTTGTAGCCTTCTTTGAGCGCGGCGCTGTCGATGACGAAGGCAATGGACAGGATGCCCTGCCCCCCGACGCCCGCCAGAATGATGTCCTGCTTGCGGTTCGTGGTCATGGCGCCTCTCCTACTTCCTCTTATTCTTCTTGCGGGTTTCTTCCAGGCATTCGCGGGCCGCCACGATCACCGACAACCCCGAATGTTCGATCTCTTCCTTCATGATACGAACGTTCTGCTCGTGGAACTTGGGCAGGGGCGTGATCACCCGGATGTGGTCCTTCGGGACGCCGACGCCCTCGATGATCTTCAGGAGCCGGTCGCCCGAGGCGAAGGTCGGCTGGCCGCCGGTCATGGCCACGGTGCAGTTGTCGAGGACGATGGCGATCATGTTCGTGTGACTAGCCGCCGCGCTGAGCAGGGCGGTGATGCCCGAGTGGCCGAAGGTCGAGTCACCGATGACGGCGACCGCGGGAAAGACGCCCGCCTCGGCCGCGCCCTTGGCCATGCCCACGCTCGCGCCCATGCAGACGCAGGTGTTGATCGCGTTGTAGGGCGGGAAATAGCCGAGCGTATAGCATCCGATATCGCTGAAGACATTCGATTTCGTGAAGCCCTCGAGGGCTTTGTTGAGGGCCTTGAACGTGTCGGCGTGAGGACAGCCCAGACAGAGCTGGGGCGGCCGGCCGGCCGGTTTGAACTCGCTCGGCGCCTGCCGTTCGAGCGGCTTCATACCGAGCGCGGCGCGGACGGACTCGGGCGAAAGCTCTCCGGCCGGCGGGATGTGCCCGCTGAGCTTGCCGATGAGCGTCTTCCCGGGGATACCGAAAAGGCCTTTGAGGCTTCGTTCGATCAGCGGGAAGCCCTCTTCGGCGACAAGGACCGTGTCGACGTGGGCGACGAGCTTCCTGACCAGCGCTTCGGGGATCGGATACGTAGCGACCTTCAGGACCGACGGTTTTTTGGCCCCCTCCCGGACATTTTCCAGGACGTAGTTATGGGCGATGCCGGAGGCAATGACCCCCAGCGACCGGTCGGCCGCGTTCAACTCCAGGGTGTTGAATCGAGATCCTTCGGAGATCTTGACCAGCTCGAGCTGCAGCTCGAGGACGCGCTTGAACTGGGCCCGGGCGTTCATCGGCAGGAGCGTCCAACACTGCCGGTCGCCGTATTTGAGCCCGTTCTGCGGACGCGCCTCGCCCGTTTCCACGCCGGCCCGGCTGTGCGAGAGCCGCGTGACCAGGCGGAGCATGACCGGGATGTTCATCCGTTCGGAGAGGTCGAACGCCTCTCGCGTCATGTCGTAAGCTTCCTGGTGATCGGCGGGCTCAAAGCAGGGGATCTGGGCGAACTGGGCGTAGAACCGGCTGTCCTGTTCGTTCTGGGAGCTGTGCATGCTCGGATCGTCGGCCACGACGACGACGAACCCGCCCCCCACGCCGGTGAGCGCGGCGCTCATAAAGGGGTCGGCGGCCACGTTCAGGCCGACGTGTTTCATCGAGACGAGCGCGCGGCGGCCGGCGAAAGAGACGCCAAGGGCCTCTTCGAAGGCCGTTTTCTCGTTGACCGACCAGGCCGCGACGAACGTCCCGGCCGTCCGGGCGGCCCGGATCAGATATTCCATGATCTCCGAGGCCGGAGTGCCGGGATAGGAGTATCCGGCCGTCAGGCCGGCGTGGACGGCGCCGAGGGCCACGGCCTCATCGCCGAGCAGGATCTCTTTGGTCATATCCGCGTCCTTTCTCGACGGGGATGGCCCGGCCCCGCCTGTTTTGAAAAAGAGAGGCTAGGATACAATCTCGGCCGCTTGGAGTCAAGACGCTCTTATACCAAGTATTTCGATAATTCCTATAAATTTATGTTGATATATTTGTTCCTCTGGGATAGGCTGGTCTCAGGAGCGGCCGGGACGGCCGTCCGTAAAGGAGAACGGCATGATCAAACTTTCCACCAAAGGCCGGTATGGGACGCGGCTCATGGTCAATCTCGCCCGCCATTATAAAAACAGCAACGAACCCACCATTCTGAAAAACGTCTCCGAGGAAGAAGGCATCTCGATCCGGTACCTCGAGCAGATCATCATCCCCTTGAAGATCAACCGGCTCGTCAAGAGCATCCGGGGCGCCGGCGGCGGTTATATTCTCGCCCGAAAGCCGACCGAGATCAAGATCTGCGACATCCTCCACGCCCTGGAGGGAAGCTGCAGCCTGGTCGAATGCATCGAGGACGAGACGTTCTGCGAAAAGATCAAGACCTGCGGGACCTACGAGATCTGGAAAGGGGCGACCGAGCTTCTGCGGAATTACTTCGAGAAGTTGACCCTCCAGGACGCCCTGGAAATTTGTGAGAAGAAGATCTCGGCCGCCAAGAAGAGACCCAAGATCAAGTGAGCCGTTCGCCCGGATTCAGGATTTTGGACCGGGTTCCTCGTTCAGCTTGCTGAGCCTGTAGCGAAGCGTATCGCGGCTGATGCCGAGCATCCTGGCTGCCAGCGATTTGTTCCCCCCCGCTTTTTCGAACGCCTGGATCACCATCCTCTTTTCCGCCTCGGGGAGCGACATCCCTTCGGGGACGACCGGCCCGGACGCGGTCCTTGTCTCGCCGGGCGGAGGGTTGCTGAGACGGATGGGCACATGGCGGGGGGAAATGAGCGGGCTCTCCTCGAAGATCATCGCCCGCTCGATGGCGTTCCTCAGCTCCCGGACGTTTCCCGGCCATCCGTACTGGAGGAATAGTTTTTCGGCCTCCGGTTCCAGGCCCTGGATGGCCTTGTTGAATTTCTGATTGTACTGAACGATGAAATGCCTGGCCAGGGGCAGGATGTCGTCCTTCCGTTCGGCCAGCGTCGGCAGATGGATGGGACAGACGTTCAGCCTGTAAAAAAAGTCCTTGCGGAATTTGTCCTGGCGGCTGAGAGTCTCCAGGTCCTGGTTGGTCGCGGCGACCACGCGGAGGTCGACCTCGATGTCCCTCAGGCCGCCGACCCGTTTGAACGTGTTGGTCTCGAGGAAGCGGAGCAATTTGGCCTGCAAGGACAGATCCAAGCCGCTGATCTCGTCGAGAAAGAGGGTCCCTTCGTCGGCCAGCTCGACCAGTCCCCGTTTCTGCTGCTTGGCATCGGTGAACGCCCCTTTTTCGTAGCCGAACAGCTCACTCTCGAGCAGGTTGGCCGGAATGGCCGAGCAGTTGATGGCCAGGAAGGGCGCCTCGCTCCTCCGGCTCCAGAGGTGCAGCGTCTGGGCGAAGAGGTCCTTGCCGGTGCCGCTCTCGCCCTGAAGGAGGATGATCGAGGTCTCGCTCTCGGCCAGCTTTTTGACCACGTCCAGGAGCTGCCGCATGACCGGCGTCTCTCCGATGATCGGGCCGCTGATATGCTTCGTCTTCTCAATCTCCCGATAGGCGGCGATTTTTTTCTTCAAGGCGGCCGCTTCCAGGGCGTGGACCACGGTGCTTCGAAGCTTGGCGTCGTCGATGGGCTTGGTGATGAAATCGTAGGCCCCGCGGCGCATGGCCGTCACGACGTCCTCGATCACCCCGAAAGCGGTGATCATGACGACGGGCAGCTCCGGCCAGTTCTTCCGGAGATTCTCCAGGACGTCGGTTCCCTTCGCGTCCGGAAGCTTCATGTCGAGGAGAAGGAGGTCCGGGCTTTCCTCGGTCAGCGCCCGCAGGCCGGCCGCCCCGCTCTCCGCTTCGACGACCTCGTAGCCCCAGCGCGTCATCTTCTGGACGAGCGACCAGAGGACAAGGCGCTCGTCGTCGATGACCAGGATCCTTTTTTTCTGCATGATCAGTCGCACGGCAGGTCGAGCGGCAGCCGGATGGTGAAGGTCGTCCCCTTCCCCTCCCGGCTCCGGACCGCGATCGTCCCTTTGTGGGCGTCGATGGTTTTTTTGCAGATCGAGAGCCCCAAGCCGGTCCCCTCCTTCTTTGTCGAAAAGAACGGATTGAAGATCTGGGACAGCTGCGATTCCTTGATCCCGCATCCTTCATCGGCCAGGAAGATGAACAGGGCCCGGTTCGCCACGACCTTGAGAAAGATGAGGATGTTCCCTTCCTTGTCGATGGCCGAGATGCTGTTGAGGAGGAGGTTCAGGATCACTTCCTGCAGGCGGTCCGCGTCCAGACAGATCCGGACGTCCTGTTTGATCGGATGGAAATGGAAGCGGATATCCTTGCCGTGGAGCTGCGTCTTGGCCAGCCGGACGGCGTTCTCGACGAATAGGTTGGGGGCGACCCGGCTGAAATGGGGCGGCTTGGGCCGGGCATAGCTCAGAAAATCTTGGATGACGTTGATGATCTTGTCGATCTGGACGAGCATCTCCTGGAAGATTTCTCTCTGGGGATCGGTGACGATCGCGTTCTGACTGATGATCTCGAGAGCTCCCTTAATGCCCGATAAAGGATTCTTCACTTCGTGGGCCAGCCCGGCGGCCAGCTCGCCGAACGCGGCCAGATGCTCGGCCCGCTCGATCCTCTGGTTATAAAGCGCCTCGATCTTCCGATTGGCCTCTTTCAGCTTTTCGACCATGAGGTTGAAGCTCGCGGTCAGGCTGCCGATCTCATCGTTCTTCTGCGGATTCAAACGCACCGTCAGGTCCCCGTCCTGAACCTTTTTCATCTTGTCTTTCAAGAGCGAGATCGGGCGGTTGATCAGCCTTTCAAAAAGCCGCAGGATGATGAAGGTCAGAACGCCCAAACTGAGGACGGCCAGGATGATCCCTTTCAGCTGGCTTTTCCAGAGCAGGTCCGAGGCTTCGCGGTAATCGAATTCCACTTCGAGGAGGCCGTTGATCCGGCGCTCGGCGGCATGACAGGAATAGCATTCCGGCTCGTTCTCGACCAGCATAAAGCTGCGGATGGTGTGTTGGGGTTTGGAGAAAATGGTCCGCCGCGCCGCTTTATCGGCGATCATTGTCCGGATCGTCGTTCGGTCCTCCGCGGGGAGTACGGTCGACTTCTCCTCGACACGGGTCGAGGCGAAAATCTTTCCCTCGATCGTCAGGACGCGGATGCTTCGGATGCCTCTCGTCGTCGCCGCCAGCTCGTGGATCTCGGCCTGGGTGTCCTCGATCCGGCCGCATTTCTTGAGAAAAAAGACGCTGCTCTTGGTCAGGGACCCGACGAGTTCGGCTTCCCGCTGGATCAGAGCGTAGATGACGCCGCGCTGGGTCGTCATATAAAGGACGGTCAGGATGCCCGCCGATAGGGCGCCCAGGATGAGGACGTGGAAGATGACCTTCGCCCTCAGCGTCCAATTCCGAATGCTCATGATGATCTAAATTCTACTGTTACGATAAAATCGATAGGGAGGATTATAGCCGAGTGAGGGGCGCGACACAAGACCTAGACTTTGGCTGCGGCCGGAGGAGGAAAGCGGCGGGGCCGATGGGATTCTTGTCAAATTCGAAAGATTCCCATCGAAAAAAGGGGCGGCATCTCACGATGCCGCCCCTGTCAGAAACAATGAGAAGGGTCGGAAACCCTCGTTTTACCGCCAGGTGTACTTGCCGATGTCGCCGCCCACGTGCTGAATGGAATCGACGAGGATTTCGGCCATATAGCGGGCGTTGTGAATGAACCCGTGCATTTCGAGATGGCTCGTTCTGAGATTGTAGGCGGCCCGCAGCCAGTTCGCGTTGCCCGAATATCGGTTCGAACTGGAGGTTTCGCTGGCGTCGAGGATCCCGTTATTGTTGAGGTCCTTATAGAAGTACTGGCCATCAAAAAGGAGAGCAATCCCCGCCGTGGTCTTCACGTATTGCCGGATCTGGGCTTCGAGAGAATCCTCGAGTCCTATGATCTCATCCTTGAGCGATTCCCTGGTGTTGCCGTCCATGTCGTAATCGGGGATGTTGCCGGGCCGGATCTGTTCGAAATCGAACTTCTCCGGGTCAAACCCCTTGAAGGTTTGAGAGACGTCCTGGCCGTGGCAGGGGACGCAGTTCTCTTTCACAGGTTCGGCGATGTTGTGTCGCCGCATCGTCCAGGCGTGATCCTCCGCCGTAACCGCGGAACTCATATGGCATTGGACGCAGGTGTTGAACTTCCCGCCGTGGTTGGGGAAGAGCTGCCGGCCTGAATAGACCTTGTTGGGGAACTGATAGCCGCCGACGACCTCATTCCCGAGGAACGTCGCCGCCGCGGGAAAATAATGGATATTGGTCAGACTGAAAGGCCCGGCGGGTTTGGCCGCGATCGCTGTATCCACCGTGACCTTGGCCGCCCGGCCTTGGTGGCAGACTAGGCACAGGTTGCTGCCGTCGTGGGCCAAGTCGACGATCGCCCCCGAGAGGAAGGTGACGGCCGGCGAGTCGATCAGAGTCGGAGGGGACGTATGACAAGTCGTGCAGAGCATGCCGTTGGAAACGGGCTCGCCTACGGTTAGGGCGACTTGTCCACCGGCGAGGTATTTTTCCAGGCCGGTCGCGGAATGGCACTTGGAGCAGCTCGCAGAAACCGTATGAGTCGCCGAATCGTCCCAATCCCGGAAGGGCATGCTGCCCCCGTTAAAGTGGCCTTCGTCGTCCCGGCTCATCCGGCTCAGGTCTGTGGGGATGGCGAGCTTGGCGTTCATATCTTCGATACCATCATAAAGGAGCTCGATGACATACTTGCCGTTATGGGCGAAACAGTTGGGGTCCTTTTTGGCCACTTGGTAGTTGTAAGCGGCTTTCAGAAGTCGAACCGAGAAAGCGTTGTAGCTGGTCGTGTCGTCCGCGTCGGCTACACCGTTGCCGTTGTTGTCGAAGAACCAGTAGGGGTTCAGGTCTCCGTTATAGACGATAGGCCGGTTGAGAACGGTCCGGGCATAGCGCTGGATCGTGGCATAGGCCTTGTCCATGACATGCTGGATCTCGTAGTACATGCCCTCGTCGATATCTCCGTCGCCGTCGTAGTCCATCTGCGATCCCACGTACCGGATGTCTTTGGGATCCTTGATCCCGGCGTGGCAGGTGTTACAGCCCTTGATGTTGACCTGGAGCGAATGGGGATTGTGGCAGGTGTTGCAGGCGTTGTAGCCGGAGATGTGGGCGAATCGGGCGTCGTACTCATGCCCCGCGTATTCATATCTGATGGCATTCCATGCAGAGGCCTTCGGGGCCGAGGTTGTCCATCACCACCCCGGACGGGAATTGGACCGACGAGTTCTGCCGGAGGATCCCTTTTTCGCTGTCCGTATGACACACCAGGCAATCGACCGTCGTCCCGAGAGCGGCGGCCTTGTCGACGATGCCGCCGGCCGTACCGTCGGCGCCGAGGAAGTCCCGGAAACCGAGGGAGCTATGGCACTTGGCGCAGCTGGTCGGGATCGAACCATCGACGTCCCAATGTTTGAAGACTTCGCTGTCCTTGTCCGCGTGGCCGGACATCTTCCACAGCCGCTCAGCCAGCGCTTTCTTGGCGTTCACGCCCGCCTGGCTGTTGGAACTGGGGAAAGCCAGGAACAGGACGGCGACGGCCAAGATCAACCCTGCGCTGATCAGAAAAGGTTTCTTTATCATCTCATCCTCCTCATCGATCATTGCCAGCGGTACCCGAAGGAGATCTCCAGGATGCCGGCCTTATAGTTGTT
>JAPKZI010000205.1 GCA_026393865.1 Candidatus Aminicenantota bacterium | reverse complement strand
AATTTCTTGCAGATTTTGAGCGTGACCGCGTTCGAGAAAGTCCCATTGAATCAACTGCTTACGTTTTCGGACGATCATGATTCGATGGCCGATGACTGTAACCAATTACCTTTGTTCAACTTATGATTAGACAGCCATGGGGTCGATCATTAAAGACGATTCCGGAAACGGAATCGAAGGAGTACTCCGCGGAAATGCGGCTTTTAGCCAAGACGCCAAAGAAAAATTCGCCGTAGAGACGTACGAGATCAATAACAGCGGTGGTTGGGTCACGTTTGCTGGAGAGGAATGGGGTTTCTTTTTTGGGCGCGAAGCTTCGATTCTCTCGTGGGTAAAGATCGACGATTTCAATGCCGAGCGGAGATTTCTGTGGAAGCTTCAGTATGATCACCCCTATTATCACTGGCCGAAGACCATTGAAATCCCGCTGAATATTTATTCCGGGAGTATTTTGGAATTGGATACGTCGAATAGCTTGGCCGGCGGAATGGAAAATACCGTATTCAATTGTCCGCACTATAGGATTCAAGTCAATTTAGCGGATCCTTCCGTGGGTTTCGCTCTAGGCCAATATAACTTTATCGCCGTAATTATAAAAAATGATCAATACAAAATATTTATCAACAATAAAGAAGTCGGCGCCTTGACCGGGGCATGGTTTGAAGAACCCAATAATGATTTTCAGCATTGGTGTCAACGTTGGTGGGTCGCCGGAGCGGATTGGTCGAATTATTGGCTGGATGGTAAAATCGACGAAATCGCTGTTTATAACAAGGCGTTGAATGAAGATCAGCTTTTTGAGCACTATTATCTAAGCTATGCGGACACTTTCGGAGATGCCTGCGACGCCTGCCCGTCCCAGAACGCGGCCGGTTTAGACGCTAATCATGACGGATGCATAGATAACACGGGGATCTTTTCAAAAATCGTATTGAATTTGGATTTGCCACATGGAACGGAATCCGCGCTTCTTTCCAAGATTAGCAGCATAGATAAAGCCCTAATGAAAGGGAACAAAAACGCCGCCCTCAACGAATTAAGTGCGCTGATCAATTTCGTGAATGCCCAAGCGGGCAAAAAAATATCCCAAAAGGACGCGGATTTTCTCATAAAATATGCGGAGAGTTTAATCCGTCGAATCCAAGGGTAGTAATACTCTTTCGATCGCGATGACTCCGGGGAAGAGCGGCCCGATATCGCCCGGGCAGCGGATCTAGCCTATATCCAGTTGAAGCAAGGGTTTGTGTATCTAGCGGCCTTAAAACTGACAGGGACGGGAATTTGCTGGCGAATTTGAGCTAAAATAACGCGGCCGGGAGGGCATGGGGTCTGATGGCCCCTCTGGACTTAAAATCCAGCACGGCTTCTGACGAAGGGGCTGGGTGGGTTCGATTCCCACATCCTCCCGCCACCCCATATAACCCAAGAAAATCAGAGAGTTACGGGCATAGTCTCGGCAATAGCCGACCGATTTGACTTTCCGCCGCTTTCCGTCCATTTCCGCCCGATTCCGTCCTAAATACGTCAAAAAGTCGATAGTCAATTCAACGACGTCTGATAGATCAAGTCTATTATCAATCGGCCGATGAAAGTCATTGCCTTCATCACGGACTATCCGACGGTTGATCGAATCATCGACCACCTGAAGTTGAGGTTCATTACGGAGAAGCGCCTCTTCCAAATCCTGATCGAGAGCGAGGAGCTTCGGCCTGATATCTTCGCCGAGGTCCGGGACGAGGATTTTAAGGGCTTGAAAAGCGAGCCGATTTTTAGGATAATGAGGATAATACTGAATCATCGTAAAAAGGACAACGACCTCATTTTCCACGAGTTGTAAAAGGAGATCGGTTCTTCTCTCTCTCGGCAGCTCTCCCTAGCCCTGCTCGAGAAAGGGAATCCTCCGACCATCGAGGAAGCCATCGGCTGTCTGTGCGCCCTGCAGAAAAGCTGCAACGAGAAAGAATTGAAGAGGACCCAGGCCGAGCTGGCCCGCGAGGAAAAGAAAGGCGACCGGGACAAGGTCCGGGCGCTCCTGTTCCAGAAACAGGACCTGATTAGGCAGATCCTGGCCTTGAAATGAAGGGGCGGGGTAACGGAATGAGGACCATGAAGGTAATAGATATGCGGCGAATCCATCGTTTAGGAGTTCACGGTGTCTGCTGAGAACAAGATCCAAAAGAGCGACGTCTCCAGCTCGATCGACGAATACGGGATCAAGATCCTCGACACGAAGCAGAAAGAGATCATCCCCAAGCGGCGGAAAAGCGAGCTCGTGACGCTCCAGGACTTGGAGCGGACGACCGACCCGGTCAAGCTCTATCTGCGCGAGATGGGCACCATCTCCCTCCTGACCCGCGAGGGCGAGATCGCCATCGCCCGGGAGATCGAACGCGGCGAGAAGTCGATCATCAAGGCCCTCTCCAAAACGAGGCTCGTCCTGAACGAGGTCCTCAGCCTCGAGGACAAGATCGAGGTCGACCCGCTGGTCATCCAAGAGATGTTCGATGTCAGCGAGGACGACCTCGCCGAAGGCAAGCTCGAGGAAAAGAAGAAACAGATCCTGGCCAAGATCAAAAAGATCAGGGACCTCAGCCGCAAGCTGGACAAGATCCCGACCTTCAAGAAGTTCGTTTTCTCCCGGAGCCGGGTCATCGTCCGGATGAGCAGCCTGATCCGGGACCTCAACCTGCGTTCAATCCAGCGGGAGAAGATCATCAATTCCCTTCGGGACAAGCTCCGCGTCATCAACGAACTGGAGGAGGTCAAAGAGGACCTGGAGCTCTCCGTAGCCAAAACCCGGAAAAAGAAGGAGTCCGAGGAGTTCCAGGCCAAGCTCAAGGAATCGACGAAACGCCTCAAGGCTTACCAGAAGGAGGTCGGGCTCGACGCCCAGAACCTGCGCAAGACCATCCGCGCCATCACGACCGGCAAGAGGGTCAGCGATCAGGCGAAAAAGGAGCTGGTCGCGGCCAACCTGCGCCTGGTCGTGTCGATCGCCAAGAAGTACAGCAACCGGGGCCTCCAGTTCCTGGACCTCATTCAAGAAGGCAATATGGGCCTGATGAAGGCCGTCGACAAATTCGAATATCGGCGCGGCTACAAGTTCTCGACCTACGCGACTTGGTGGATCCGGCAGGGCCTCACCCGGGCCATCGCCGACCAGGCCCGGACCATCCGCATTCCGGTCCACATGATCGAGACCATCAACAAGCTCAACCGGGTCAGCCGGAGTATCGTCCAGGAGATCGGGCTCGCGGCGAACAGCGAAGAGATCGCCAAGAAAATGGACATGCCGGTGAGCAAGGTCCGCAATATCATCAAGATCGCCCAGGTGCCGATCTCTCTCGAAACGCCGATCGGCGAGGAAGAGGACAGCCACCTGGGCGATTTCATCGAGGACAAGATCATGCCTTCGCCGCCCGACACGGTCATCCATATCAATCTGCGCGAGCAGATCGAGGAAGCCCTGAAATCCCTGACCGAAAGGGAAGCCAAAGTCATCAAGATGCGTTTCGCACTGGGCGACGGAGACGAGCACACCCTCGAAGAGGTCGGACAGCAGTTCAAGGTCACCCGAGAAAGGATCCGGCAGATCGAGGCCAAAGCCCTGCGCAAGCTCAAACACCCCAGCCGGTCGAAGAAACTCAGGTCGTTCACCAACGGCTACTGGAGCTGATCTCGTCTCCGGTTTCTGGACTTCAAATCCAGCACGGCTTCTGACGAAGGGGCTGGGTGGGTTCGATTCCCACATCCTCCCGCCACCCCATATATCCTAAGAAAATCAGAGAGTTACGGGCATAGTCTTGGCAATAACCGACCGATTTGCCTTTCCGCCGCTTTCCGTCCATTTCCGCGCGAGCAACCCATGAAAAGCTAGTTTTGCCGCCCCGTGGCGATCCTTCCTCATTGGAATTCAACTCGGCCGGGCCATCAATTCGCTTGACTTTCCGGCGGGCGGGACTTATTTATTATATGCAGGCCAATTGAGGATCCTGGGGCCGCTGATAAGACGCCTCGACGGGGATCGAGAACCCGAAAAGAGGTGGGTTTTGGGTTGCTCATCCTCACGCCGCACGGTTTTTCAATCGTGATGATTTTATCAGAGGCCCCGTTTTTGTTTAGGCTTGAAAAACCTTAGAACATACGGCTCGGCGCCATATTCGATCGCCGTCCTCCACGGAGGGCCCGGAGCCGCCGGAGAGATGGCCCCCGTGGCAAACGAGCTCTCGTCCGTCGGCGGAGTTTTGGAGCCGCTCCAAACGGCCGACTCGATCGAAGGCCAGATCAAAGAACTGGGGAACCTTCTGGAGCGATCCGGCAATCTTCCCCTCTCTCTAATCGGTTTTTCCTGGGGCGCCCTGCTCGCGTTCATTTTTGCCGCCCGGTTTCCGTCTTATGTCAAAAAACTGATCCTTATCAGCAGCGGAGTTTTCGAGGAAAAATACGCCGAGCGCATCATGGATGCTCGACTCAGCCGCCTGACGGGAGGGGAGAGAATAGAGCTGAACGCCCTGATCGATATCCTTAATGACCCCGCCTCGCCGGACAAGGATTCGGGTTTAGCCCGCCTTGGACGGCTGATGTCCAAAGCCGACGCTTATCGTCCGTTGCCCGGCGGAGATGAGAACCTCGAAGTTCGTTATAACATTTATCAAAGCGTTTGGCGGGAAGCGCAGGATCTCAGGCGAAGCGGCCGGCTGCTGGAAATCGGCCGGGAGATCCGCTGTCCGGTCGTGGCGATCCACGGCGACCACGATCCCCATCCTCCCGACGGGGTCAAGATCCCTCTCTCCGGCGTTTTGAGGGATTTTCGTTTTATCCTCTTGAAAAAATGCGGGCATCGGCCTTGGCTCGAACAAGAAGCCCGCGAGTCTTTTCTTAAGATCTTGAAAAACGAATTGATTTGATCCCGTTGATTCAGGATTTGATTTTGGATCGCATTCAATGAATAATGAATTGATTTAATAAAAATGCTTTCTGGGAGTCATAACATGAAAAAGATGACCCGATTCATTCTGGCGGCCGGTCTGGTCCTGCTTTGTCAGCTCGTATCCGCGGCGGCCTTCGGCCAGAAAGACCCCTACAAAGACCTGCTCGGGAAATGGGACGTTCAGACCGAGGACGGCCAGTACACCTTCGTCTGGACCTTTGTTTTGGACAAAGGCGAGCTGACCGGGACATCCGTCAGCAACAGCGGCGAGTTTAAGATGGAAAATCTCAAGTACGAGAACGGCAAGGTCACGTTCCTCGTGAATGTGAGTTCCGGCGGCCAGACCATGCCCATCCAATTCTCGGCCGTGATCGAAGGCGATGCCCTCCGGGGCGGCCTTTCACTCCAATTCGGCGAAGCCAATATCGCCGGAAAAAAGAAGAAATAAGCCGGCGCTCTCGGCTTTAGATGATCTCCAGGGCGTCCTTGGCCGGCAGCGTCGGGAAAGGCGCGTGCGGCTCGGCCTGGTACCAGAAGGCGGTAGAGGCGATGTCGTCCTGGAGCGGGAGATAGCGGCCGCCCGAGCGCCAGCCCAGGGCCTGGATCGTCACTTTGAGGTTCTTTTCGAAACGGATCGGGTCCATGATGTGCCAGCGGTACAGACCGAAGCGCTGCATGACATTGTAGTGGCCGTCCCCGCGGATGACCTGGGCCAGGCCGGCGTAGGGAGTGGTGAACTCCGTGTAACGGATGGCGCCGTCGGGTCCCGGGGCGTCGAAGTCGTAGGAGCCGCAGAAATAATCTTCCGTCCCCGTACCACAGATGGTCGGGAAGTCCGTGTCGCCGTCGAGGTAGAACTTGATCTCGCCTTCGCCCCACCAGCCGTTGTTGTTCACTCCCCAGGCCATGTAGGTCCCGACGTAGTGGCCCCAACCCTGAACTCCATCGAGGAGGGTGTAGACGTCCTTATAGGGGAGAGGATTGACGCGGCGAAATTGGGCGTGGAAATAGGCGGCGTCATCGGGGATCTGGGTGAGCGTATAATTGATCTGATAGTAGATCGTGAAGTTCTCCTCGGCGATGTTCTCGATCGTCACCTTGAACGACTTGCGGAAGGGCATCAGCCAATAGGAATTGAAGGCCCGGCCGGGATTGACGCACACGGGAAGCGAGCTGATCTGGGCGTACTTCTGCCAGCCGCAGGCAAAGAAATCGCCGATGGGGGCTTCGATAGAGGGATCCTTCTCGCCGTCCCAGTAGAAGCGGATGATGGCGAACCGCCAAGTGCCCGATGGGGTCATCCAGATCTGCTGGATGGCGCCCATGCCCTGGACATCGGCCAGGACGAACGTCTCCTTGGGCTTGATCACGACATAGGGCGAGACCTTCCATCCCTGTCCCAGGTCGCGCGCGGACTTGAGGGCTGGGCCGTCCGTCGACATGCCCGCCTTGCCTTTTTCACCCGAGAAATTTTCGGGGCTGATCGAACGGGTTTGGGCGTGGGACAAGCGGCTGAGGCTGCTGAGATCGAGGAACAGTCCGTCGAAGGCTTTCTTCTCCTGGGCGGCGGAGAGGACGAGGGCCGCCATGAGAAGCAGGCCGACCTTGACAAGATTCTTTTTCATGAATGGTTCTCCTTTCATCCGGAATGAATCGCCGGCGGCGGGCATCGACGGCGGCCGGGGCCCCGGGCTTTGCCCGGGGGTCAACTTCCGCCGTACTCGCCCGTGGATATAAGCCACGGGCGAGTGGCGAGCCGAAGGCTCGTCCCTTGACGGCTCGTCGCTCGGCTCCTTAGAATCTATTTTTCCGAATCGTCTTTCAAAGACGTTGCTCCCTTGACCGGCGCCGGCCGGGTCTGATGCAGATCGAAAATGATGATGTCGTTCTTCCCTTTTTTCAGGAATGGAGCGGGAAGGAACAGCCGTTTCTGGGGGCCGATTTCCCAATAGCGTCCGAGGTTCTTTCCGTTGACCCAGAGGACGCCCTTCTTCCAGAGACTCATGTCCACGTAGGTGTCGCCGAGCTCTTGCAGATCGAAAGAGCCGCGGAAGAAGGCGCCCGGAGTTTCCGGCGGCGCGCCGACGACGAATTTGAGGGACGACAAGAACCGGGATTCCATCGGCAGGTTGAAGATGTCCCAGTCCATCAGGGTCATGCCGTTGAGGGTCACCCGGTCGGTGATGCCCTTCCGGTCGATCATGTGTTGTCCGTAATTGATCCGGCCCATGCCTTCGACCAGGATGTCCAGCCTCTGGGCCGGCGGATCGGTCTCGGGGATCTCGAGGGTCGTTTCTTTCTTCGTCCGATCCAGCGTCCCGATATATCGGCCGTCGAAGTAAATGTTGGCGTAATCGTGGAGCTCGGTCAGGGTCAATTTGCCGCTGTGGCGCCCGACGAGCTTCGTTCGGTAGAGGATGAAGCCGCTGTTCTGATTGGTGAATTCCATCGCCTTCGGTTGCGGGCTGCTCACGGGAAGGGGCAGATTGTCGAAGAGGGACGTTGCCTGGTTGAAGGCGATCTCCGGGATTTCAATGGCGGGCAGGGGAGGGGGCAGGTCTGGAAGCTGCGTTCCGGCGGGCTGGGCGCGCCCGAGCAGCTCCTTGAGCGCCGCGTATTTCGGCGTCGGCCGGCCGATCTCGTCGAGCGGGGCGTCATAGTCGTAGCTCGTGACGTCCGGCTGGTAGCGGTCGCTGAAATTGGCCCCGGCCGTGAACCCGAAATTCGTCCCGCCGTGGAACATGTAAAGACTGAAGGATTTTTTATTGTCCAGCAGCCATTGGACGTCGGGGAGGAGCTCTTCGATCTTGACCGACGCCCATTTCTCCCCCCAGTGCGTCAGCCATCCGGGATAGATCTCGGCGCAGAACACGGGGACGTTCCGTTTGAGCTTGGCCGCCTCGGCGTAGTGCTTGTCCGCCGTCCCCGGATCGAGGCCGATGGCGGCGCCCGGGATGGACCCGGCTTCCAGCATGTAAGGCGTGGCGCCGTCGGCCGTGCAGAACGGCCCGCTGATGCCGGCCGTTTCCCACATCCTCTTCAATGCCAGGACATACTGACGGTCGTTGCCGTAGCTGCCGTATTCGTTCTCGATCTGGATCATGAGGACCGGGCCGCCGTTAGCCCTGAGCAGCGGCTTGATCTGTTCGGCGAGCTTCTTGATATAGGCGTCACAAGCGGCAATGAACCGGGAATCCATGCAGCGGACCTTGATATCGGGGGTCCGAAGGAGCCAGATGGGCAGCCCGCCGAAATCCCATTCCGCGCAGGCATACGGTCCGGGCCGGACGACAACGTAGAGGCCCGCTTCCTTGGCGGCGCGGATGAATCCGGCCAGGTCGTTGTTGCCGGTGAGGTTCCATTGCCCGGGTTCGGGTTCAAGGGCGTTCCAAAAGACATACGTGGCGACTGTGTTCAAACCCATGGCCCGGGCCTTGATCAGCCGGTCGTTCCAGTATTCCTTTGGGATCCGCTGGAAGTGCAGTTCGCCGGCCATGATCTGGAACGGTTTTCCGTCGAGAAGAAAGTCCGGTCCCTCGAAACGGAACGACGGGATCTGGGCGGCGGCGTGGACGGCGATGAACAGCGCCACGGACAGAAGGAAGAGCCGGAATCGACGGGACCTGGGCCGACGAAGCTTCATGACGAGCTCCTTCCGTGGGAATCAGGGCGGGCCGATTTTA
>JAPKZI010000079.1 GCA_026393865.1 Candidatus Aminicenantota bacterium | reverse complement strand
GTCGGCGCCTCGATCTTCGCTTCGAACATCGGCTCGGAGCACATCGTCGGGCTGGCCGGGTCCGGCGCCACGGACGGAGTGGCCATGGCCCATTACGAACTCCACGCCTGGTGCCTTCTGGTCTTGGCCTGGGTCTTCGTTCCGTTCTATGCCCGCTCGCTCGTCTTTACCATGCCGGAGTTCCTTGAACGCCGTTTTTCGGTCCACTCGCGTTATGTTCTGGCGATCGTTTCACTGATCTCCTATATCGTCACTAAAATGGCCGTCGGGATCTTCGCCGGCGGAGTCGTGTTCTCCACGCTCCTGCCCGAAGTCCATTTGAGCTTGGGGGGGATCGCACTCAACAGCTTCTGGATCGGCTCGGTGCTGGTCATCGTCCTGACCGGGATCTACACCATGCTCGGAGGCATGAAAGCGGTGGCTTATAATGACGCCATCCAGACCGTCATTCTCATCCTAGGATCGCTCATCCTGACGGCTTACGGTCTGGTCAAGTTGGGAGGTCTGGGCCCGCTGCGCGAGCTCTGCGGTTCGGACATGTTCAACCTATGGAAACCTCTGGTCCCTGCCGGTGTGGATGGAACCTGGGCGCCCGTCATAGTCAAAAACGCTGCCGGAGCGGTCGTCAAGCAAGCCTGGTATTTCAACGGCTACTTTCCATGGCTGGGCATGCTCTTCTGCGCTCCGATCATCGGCTTGTGGTACTGGTGCACGGATCAGTACATCGTCCAGAGGGCTCTCGGGGCTCCCGACCAACGGACGGCTCGGCGGGGAAGCATCTTCGCCGGCGTCCTCAAGCTCCTGCCCGTCTACCTCTTCATCGTGCCGGGCTTGATCGCGTTCGCCCTGGCCAAGAGCGGAAAGGTGCCGGGATTGGAGGTCATGATGAGCGCCGACGGGACGGCTATAGCGCGGGAATCCCAGGCCGCTTTCCCGCTGTTGGTCAAGTACTTGTTGCCGGTGGGCTTGCGGGGGCTCGTGGTCGCCGGACTTCTTTCCGCTCTGATGAGCTCGTTGGCCGGCGCGTTCAACGCCAGCTCCACTCTGTTCACGATTGATCTCTATCAAAAGTGGAGACCCAAAGCGACCCAGCATCAGATGGTCCGGACGGGCCGGATCGTGACCGGGGTCATGGTCTTCATCGCCCTGTTGTGGATCCCGGTCATCCAGGGAGCCCACGGCCTGTACTTCTACCTGCAGTCCGTGCAGGGCTATTTGGCGCCGCCCATATTCGTCGTCTTTTTCTTCGGCGTTTTCTGGAAGCGGCTCAACGCCAAAGGGTGCCTGTGGGCTTTGATCACCGGTCTCGCTCTGGGATTGTTCCGGATGCTGGTCGACACCCCGGTGGCGCTCGGCTTGTTCGGCTATGCCGACGCGGCCCAGACCGTGGCCAAGGGCTACGCCGAGGGATCGTTCCTCTGGATCATCAACAACATTTATTTTCAATATTTCAGCGTCGTGATCACGATTATTTCGATCGCGGTGATGGTCATCGTCAGCTATATGACGAAAGAACCGGACTACGAAAGGATCAAGAGCCTGACCTTCGGAACGAGGACGGCGGAGGACCGCAGACAAATCCGCCTGAGCTGGGACTGGCGGGACGTCCTGGCTTCGGCCTTTGTCCTGGTCTGCATACTGGCCGCGTACCTCTACTTTACGGGCTGAGCCGGGGCGGATTTTCCCGTGAAGCGATAGAGCGGGAAACCGTAGGGCTTCGAAACGAGCCGAACGGTCTCTTGAGAAATAGCGCCCTGTCGGATCATGTCCTCGAAGAAATCCGCGGCCATCCGGGTGTCGAGGAGGAAATAGATGGAATATCCCTGCTCGACGAAATACGAAAGTGTCGCCTCGAGCGTCGGCCCGTCCGTCCAAGCCAGCCGATAGGCGGGCAGCCCGGCGTATAGACGGAGCGGGCCGCTCAAATCGTCGCAGAAGACGACGGATTTGGCCTCAACGGCCTTCTGCAGCTTCAGCGAGACCTCTTCGTCCTTAAAGCTTCCGACGAAATATCTGTCCTTGGAATAGAGGAAAGGATAACTTAAGCACGCGGCGATGATCAGGAACTTCAGGAGGAAGGATCCGTGGAACGCCTTGGCCAGGGCTTGAACGCCATAAGCGGAGAGCACGGCCCCTTTTTATCCGCCTCTATTTTAATTTCGTCTACTATCTCTTTTAAAATTGGCTCTAAATCCACGTTCGGTTGGAGCAAAACCACATCCTTACCCAGCTGGAATTGGGAAATATCCAACAGCTCGTTAACCACTTTTATCTCGT
>JAPKZI010000170.1 GCA_026393865.1 Candidatus Aminicenantota bacterium | reverse complement strand
TTCACGGAGATTGACGAACAAACCGAAACTGGATAAAATAGTTTCATTACTTAATCATTAATATTATTAACCATATTCCCGAAGGATCAAAACATGCCATCCCCATCTGACCCCCTCCTGCAGCAGACCATTGACCGGTTCTGGGAGACTATCCCCCCGGTTTGGCGGGCAGTCCGCTCTCACGTCCGTTCGGTCGCCAGAAAAAACTTCGAGATCACTGTGGAGCAATTCCACATCCTGCGCCATATCCAGCGGGGCAAGGGCTGCCTCCGGGATCTGGCAGATGCGCAAGGCATCAGTCGTCCCGCCATCAGCCAGGCCGTGGATATCCTGGTCCACAAGGGGATGATCACCCGCACGCAAAGCGCAAGCGACCGGCGCTATGTTCAACTTGAGTTGACCGGCAACGGCGCTTCCCTGCTCGATGCCATCTTCGGCCAGACCCGTCAATGGATGGCAGAGCAACTGGCCTCCTTGAGCCCGGAAGAACTCCAGGTTGTCACCCGCGCCATGGGAGTCCTGCGAACAACATTTGCAGCTTCGATTGATTGATATTCCCAATCCACCTATTACTCGTATGAGACACGCGAAAAAACTCTTCCACTTTATCAAACCTTACTGGAAGCGCTCCGTCGTTGCGCTAGTCTTGTTGACCACGCAGATCTTCCTGGACCTGTCGATCCCGCGCCTGATCCAACGCATCATTGACCAGGGGATTAACGCCCAGAACATGAACGTAGTCTTGCAGACCTCCGCCCTGATGATCGGCATCTCCCTCACTGGTATGGCCATTGCCGTTGTCAACAATATCCTCTCGGTGCAGGTCGGAGAGAGCGTGGCGCGCGATTTGCGCGAGGCCCTATTCATTAAAATCCAGAGATTCTCCTACGGCAACCTGGATCGCTTCACCACCGGCAAACTGATGGTGCGGATGAGCAGCGACGCCAGCGCTTTCCAGCGCCTGGTTCAGGTCACGCTGCGCATCGGGACGCGCGCCCCGCTGTTGATGATCGGCAGCCTGATCCTGATGTTCAACACCGACCAGCGGCTGGCGACAACCCTCCTGCCGCTCCTGCTGGTGATGTCCATCGTCATCGTGCTCTTTATCCTTTACATGGAGCCGCTCTTTCTCGCCGTCCAGCAGAAGCTGGACCGCCTGAACACCGTCCTGCAGGAGAACATCGCCGGCGCCCGTCTGGTCAAAGCCTTCGTCCGGGCCGATCACGAGGGCGCGCGCTTCGGCGCGGCCAACGAGGAGCTGACCGGCAATTCGGTCCGGGCCATGCGGTTCATGTCGACCCTCTCGCCTGCGCTGACGGTCTGCATCAACATCGGCATGGTCCTGGTCATCGGTGTCGGAGGCCGGCAGGCGATCGCCGGCCGCATGTCGATCGGTCAGATCGTAGCCTTCACCAACTACCTGCTGACGACCATGACCCCTCTCATCATGATGACCATGCTGTCGAACGTCTGGGCCGGGGGGCTGGCCTCGGCCAAGCGTGTCCGGGAGGTGCTGGCGACCGTCCCCGAAGTGCAGGACGCCCCGGATGCGGTGGACGTGCCCGCGGGCGCACTCGCCCATGGTTCTTATCCACGGGCGAGTACGGCGGAAGCGGATCCCCAGACAAAGCCTGGGGCACCGGCTGGCGCGGGGGTGCGGGCCAATGCGCCCGCCCCTGCCGCCGCCCCTGCCGCCGTGGATTTTGAGCATGTCTCGTTCCATTACCGGAACGGCAGCGGGGTCGCCGTCCTTGAGGACATCGAGCTGGCGGTCGAGGCCGGGCGGACCGCGGCCGTTCTGGGCGCGACCGGGTCGGGCAAATCCAGCCTGGTCCTGCTCGTGCCCCGGCTATACGACGTCACGGCAGGAAGCGTCCGCATCGACGGCACGGACGTCCGGAGGCTCCGCCAGGCGTCCCTGATGGGTTCTATCGGACTCGTTCCCCAAGACACCGTCCTTTTCTCCGGCACCGTCCGCGACAACATCCGTTTTGGCCGTCCGGACGCCGCGGAGGCTGACGTCGTGGCCGCGGCTAAAACGGCCCAGGCCCATGAATTCATCATGGCCTTGCCCCGGGGTTACGACAGCCGCGTCGAGGCCCGCGGCGCGAATTTTTCCGGAGGGCAGAAACAACGGCTGGCCATCGCCCGGGCCCTCCTCATCCGCCCCCGGATTCTGATCCTCGACGACAGCACCAGCGCGGTCGACTTAGAAACGGAAACGCGCATTCAGGCAGGCCTGGCGACGGACGATCCCACGCGGATTACGTTTGTCGTAGCCCAACGCATCAGCACCGTCCTCAACGCCGATATGATCGTCGTCCTGGACAAGGGCAGAGTGGTGGCCCAGGGACGCCATGGCGATTTGATCCAAACCTGCCCGATCTATCGGGAAATCTACGATTCGCAGTTGGGCGGCGAGCCGGTCCCGGACGGGCCCGAGGACATCCCCGGCGGGAGGCCTCTGCCATGAGCCGCCCGGGCGAGCGTGCCGATAGCCGCAGCGTCCGCGCGGTCATGCAGCCTCAGCGTCATGGGGCCGTCGGCCGGATCGAGAAAGCCCGCCATCCCCGCCGGGCTTTGACCCGGCTTTTCTTTTACCTGGCCCCGTTCAAGGTGGTTCTGGGCCTGGTCCTGGCTATGGTTCTGGCTTACACCGCCCTGGGTCTGGCCGGGCCCTATCTGATGGGAGTGGCCATTGATCAATTCATCGCGGTGAAGCGGGTCGACGGCCTGACGACGCTTGCTCTGGCCATGCTCGGGGTCTATGTCCTGAACAACCTGTTCCAGGCCTTGACCGGCTGGATCATGTCCGGCGTCTCGCAAAAATCCCTGCGGAACCTCCGCCAAGACCTCTTCCAGCGCCTCCAGGACCTGCCCGTGGCCTTCTTTGACCGCAGCCCGGCGGGCGAGCTGATGAGCCGCCTGACCAACGACATCGACGCCATCAACCAGGCCGTCTCCCAGAACATCACCACGCTGGCCGCCAGCGTCCTGTCCATGGGCGGCATCCTGGCGGCCATGTTCATCCTCAACGCGGGCCTGGCCCTGGCTTCCCTGTTGGTCGTTCCGATCATGGCCTGGTTCGCCCAGTTCGTTGCTCGTTACACGCGCAAGGGGTTCCGCGAACTGCAGAAAGTCCTGGGCGAGTTGAACGGCTTGGCGGAGGAGTCGATCAGCGGACTCAAGGTGATCAGCGCCTTCCGCCGCAACGACTCCGTGCAGGCCGAATTCCAGGGGCGGAACCAGGCGGTTTACAAGGCCGGGGTGGCGGCCAACTCCTACGCTCTCCTGCTGATGCCGCTGACGAATGTCCTGGGCAATTTCTTTGTCATCGTCTTGGCCGGCCTCGGCGGCTGGCTGGCCTTGCGGGGGCTTGTCACTGTGGGGATCATCGCCACCTTCATCGGCTACGGGCAGAACTTCATCAACCCCTTGCGCCAGCTGGCCAATATGTATAATTCCATCCAGGCGACCCTGGCCGGGGCTGAGCGAGTTTTCGAGATCATCGACACTCCGCCGGAGCCGGACGCCGCGGCGGACTCCGCCCCTCCGGCTGCGGTGCGGGGGCATGTCCGCTTCGAGCACGTCGATTTCTCCTACCTGCCCGGCCTGCCCGTCATCCGGGACATGTCATTGGAGGCCCTCCCCGGGCAAACCATCGCCCTGGTCGGACCGACCGGCGCCGGCAAAACGACGATCATCAACCTGTTCACCCGATTCTACGAAATCGAGCGCGGTAGGGTGACCATCGACGGCAGGGACATCCGCGATATAGGCAAATCCGACTTACGCCGCCTGTTGGGGCTGGTCCTGCAGGATACGTTCCTCTTCGCCGATACCATCATGGAAAACATCCGCTACGGCCGGCTCGAGGCGACGGACGAGGAGTGCATCAAGGCGGCCAGAACGGCCGAGGCGGACCACTTCATCCTCCGGCTCCCGCAGGGGTATCAGACCAACCTCTCCGAGCGGGCCGGCAACATCAGCCAGGGCCAGCGCCAGCTTCTGGCGATCGCCCGGGCCATCCTGGCCGATCCGGCCATTTTGATCCTGGACGAGGCTACGAGCAGCGTCGATACCCGGACGGAGGCCCGAATTCAGAAGGCCCTGCTGACCCTGATGAAAGGACGGACAAGCTTCGTCATCGCCCATCGCCTCAGCACCATCCGCGAGGCGGACCTCGTGGTGGTCATCGACCAGGGGGCCGTCGTCGAGGAGGGGACGCACCGGGAGCTATTAGATAAAAAGGGATTCTACAATCATCTCTATCGGAGTCAATTCAAAGGACTGGCGATTTGAGGCAAGATTCTCTATTTAGCCTTCAGCGTCTGGAAGCACTTCAGCATCAGCTCGGCGTTAGCCTTGGTGTAGACGGGGCCCTTCGTGGCTTCGGCGCCGAATGTGGAATTGCCGACCTTCACGTTGGCCACGAAATGGAACTCCGATTTGCCCATAAGCGTCGATTCGTAGAGCAGGGCGTCGGCCGTTTCGACGTAGAACTTCTTGAGCTTATTGAGGGTATTAGCCGCGATCTCTTTTTTGAGGGCGGCGATGTCCTTGGCGCTCGAGCTGACCTCGACCTGGAAAGCGGCGCCCTTCTTGACGAGGACGTTGCCGAAGTCATCGGCCGCCGTCGCTCCTTCAGGGGCCATCATGACGACGGGGAACGACGCGGAGGCTTTCGACAGATCTAGGGAGACGAGTTTCTCCCCGGCCTGAGGATTAGCCGCGGCGAGGGTCAAATACGACGTGCCGACAAGAGCGAAAACGAGGAACATGATTGCGGGAAATGATTTTTTCATGGTGAACCTCCTGTTTCTATATATCACTTGCTTGTCCTGCCAGTCAATTTAATCCCCCCTCACCCCCTTAAAGAAAAAGGGGGGATTGGAGGGATTAGCGCTCACCGCTTATCGGTCAGCGTTTTCATGAAATCGACGATGGCGTTTTCCTCGTCGTTGGTCAGCCCCAGGTTGCCGGATTCTTGCGTGTTGAGGTTGGCCTTGACCTCGGGCGCCGGCCATTTCGCCTCGCCTTTGTCTCGGGTATTGTAAAACCGCACTACGTCCTTTAGGCTTTTCAGGGCGCCGTTGTGCATGAATGCCTTGACGAATACCGGCGTGGGCCGTTCGTCCACGTTCCGCAGGGTCGGCACCTTGTGCTTGCCCATGTTGGCCGCGGCGTAGCTTTTGTATTTATCGACAGTCTGGAGAAACCCGCCGAGCCCCTTATCCACCCAAGCTTTTCCCTCCGGATTGAAATTTTTCGCCTGGCCGTAGAATGGATTGTCGGGGTTCTTGGGGACGCCGATATTGTCGTAGGCATAGTCGGTGAAGACGGGCGGCCTCCCGTTGACCGATGTCAGGACATGGCAGACGGCGCACATCCCTTTGGTGTTGAACAGGACGAGCCCATTGATCTCCCGCTCGGTCAAACCGAGGTTCTTGAAATTTTTGGCGCTATCGGCGTCGATCGTTTCGACCTTCAGCCCTTTGGCCGTGGCCGCTCGCCAGAAGGCGTCGAACTTCGAGCTGAAGGGATTGACCTCGGCCGAACGCTCGTAGGCGGCGATCGACCGGGCGATCAATTCATAAGTTTTGTCGACGTTCTTTACGGCGTCGAGTGAGCCCTTGCCCCAGACTTCCTCGAACAGGCGGGCGTAGGTGGATTTTTGGACGGCGAGGATGATGCTCTTTTTATCGGGCATGTTTTGTTCAAGCGGGTTCATGAAGGGGCCCATGGCCTGTTCGGCTAGCGGATCGCCCAGCACATCTCCCGTCGCCCGGCCGTCCCAGAACATGCCGCCGACGAAATTCCCTTCCTTGTCGAGATGGAGTTTGGGGCTGTCGCCGGCATATGAGGCCGCCGGCGGCTTCCGGTTGCCGAAGCGTCCCTTGAACGCGCCTTCGTAGACGCCGCCGACCTTGTTGAAGCGCTCAGCGGGGCCGGTGAAGCCGACGGAAGGGCCGTGGCAGGCCGCGCACTCCTGCCCGGCCGGGCTGGAGAGCGCTTTGTCGAAGAAGAGTTTCTTGCCGAGATCTTCGATCGGAGAAAGGGGCGCGGCCGCTTTCCCTGAGGAAAAGACGAAAAAAACCGCTATCGCTAGGATGACTGAACCGGCGATGAGATGTTTTTTCATTCGGCTATCTCTTTTTTGCCCTTTCCGCGCGGCCTTCGTCGACCATCGCCTTGACTTCCTTCATGAGCGTCGGGACGTGGTAGGGGATGCCGTCCTTGATCGTCCATTCGATGCCGCCGCCGTGGGCGGCTTTGACTTTCGGGTCGCCGGGGACGAGGGCGCTGTAATTGTTCACGACCTTCCCGTCGTATGTCACGACGTCGGTGCCGGCCGGATTCAGCAGGCGCAGATTCTCGACCGGGTTGCCGTTGACGACGAGCAGGTCGGCGATGAAGCCCTGCCGGACGCGGCCGAGCTTGTCCTCCATGCCGATGAGCTTCGCCCCGTTCACGGTGGCCATCTTGATGACCTCGAGGGGATGAAAGCCGGCTTCTTCCAGCAGTTCCATCTCGTGGACATGGCCGAACCCGTAGATCGAATAAATGAATCCGGCGTCGTCGCCGACGGTGATGATCCCGCCCTTGACCCCGAACTCCTTGAGCGCGTCCATCCAGACCTGGTAGTTCTTCTTCCAGCGGACCTCCTGGGTGTTGGTCCAGCCGAGGAAATACGAGCCGTGGTTCCGCATGTCCGGTTGAAAATATTGCTCGAGGGTCGGGTGGAGGTACTCTTTGAACCAGGGTTGGTTCTGGGCCCGGATGACGTCGCGGCTGGCGATGTAGATCGACAGCGTCGGGCACCAGAAGACATTGTTCTTGATCATCAGCTCGAGCACGCCGGAGAGCTTCTCCCGGTTGAGGTTCGGCTGAATGAACAGCTCGCCGGCGCGGCCGAAGCGGTGGATTTCGTTCGAGGCGTTATGTTCGGGCGGAAAATTCTGAATGCCGTCCAAGGCCGCGTCCGGGACGCCGTAGAAGTGCTCGATCGAGGTCACGCCCAGCTCGGCCCAGTCCTTGGCCGTCGTCTCGTCGACGGCGATGTGGACGGCAGTCCGGAGCCCCTGCTTCTTAGCTTCGTCGAGCAGGGCCTCGGCCAGGTCGCGGTCCATGCCCGAGGCCTTGAGCCCGTCGACCCCCTGCTCCTTCGCGGAGCGGACGCCCTCGCGGACGAGGGCCGGGGTGTGCGACCCCTTCGCCGCCCAAATGCGCTCGTAGAGCAGGATCCGCGGCGCGATCAACGTGTGGGCGGCGCTCTGGGCCCGCCATTCCTTGGCTTTGACCCAATCGGCTCCGGCGTCGCGGATGGTCGTCGCCCCCGCGGCCAGGTAGAGGTTCATCTCGTACTGGAACGGCTGGGGGATGCCGCCGCGCTCGTCCTGGAGATGGACATGGCCGTTGATGATGCCGGGCATGACGTACTTGCCCGTGGCGTCGATCACCGCGTCGGGCACCCAGCCGCGGGGCGCGCCGCCGACGCGAGCGATCAGCCCGTCCTCGAGGCAGATGCTGGTCGGCCCGAAGGGGGGCTCCCCATTTCCGTAGATGACCATGGCGTTCCTGATGAGGAGCCGTTTGTATTGTTTGGCGTGCTCGGGCGCTTTCGCCGTGATCTCGGCTTTTTGCGCCGGAGCGGCCTGGGCGGCCGCCGTCAGCGCCATGCCGAGGACGGCCAGACCGATCATCAGGGCGCCGAGAAGCGACATTTTGTGGGTTTTTCGTTTTCTCATAATTTTCTGCTCATCTCCTGACGGGATATTTCATCGGGTCGGGGAGGGGTTTTCGCGGCAGCATCTCCTCCCTCAGGGCGGCGTGATAGACGAACGAAGCCATGATCACGGCCGACTGCATCAGGTCCTCGACGATCAGGTGGTCGAAGACATCCATGTTGGTGTGATGGATCCGGGTCGAGTAATCGAGCGGGTCCTGGATGAACTGAAAGGCGGGGAGCCCGATATAATCGAGGGCGCCGTGGTCCGATCCGCCCGGAGTTTTCCTTGTCATTGGACCGCTTCCCCTCCTTGAGATCGAAGTTGAAATCGCATTTGGCGAATTGACTATATCGCCGCCGGCGGATCGATGTCAATTGAATGGGAGAGCGTCGTCAGCCCGTCTTTGCATGAACGTCCTCAAGTCATCGGCTCCGGCGGCGCCGAGAATCTCGATAGAAATTCGTCAGGCCTGAGGATCTGAACTCCGGCGTAAGACGCCAGGTTGAGCAAATGCCCGTCACCGCTGAGAATGTAGTCGGCTTTGCCTGCCGCCGCCAAGGCCAGGAATTTATCGTCCGAAGGATCTTGGCGGATCACCGGAACGATTTTATTGATACGGACCGGTGTGATATATGGCAGCAATTCCTGCTCGATGATAACCTGAATTTCTTCCGAGCTCAGTTTGAATTTGGGGTAGGCGAGGACCCTGGCGTATTCCTTGAGGACCTCCGCGGACATCAACACGGAAATTCGACCGGTCTGCCAGAGACTAACGATGCGGCTCGTCGGACCGCGAAACAGGACGGCCGAAAGGAAAACGCTGGTATCGAGTACAAGAGTATAGGTCGAGTCGGAGTTCACTTTTTCCGGGCCCATGCAACGGCGTCCTCGATGTCCTTGGAAGTCAGACCGAGGGCGGCAACCTTTTGCCGGACTCTTTCCAGGGCGGTTTCGCCTTTGGGCATGATCTTTACGGGTTCGAGGATGATCTTCCCTTCATCGGTCTTGACCTCGAAATACTCATAATCGTCGAATTGTTCCATTACTTTCTTGGGAAGCGTGATCTGGTTTTTATAGGTTCTTTTGCATAGCACGATATCCACCTCTTTTAGAAATATAGAAGGAAGTAATGCAAAAGTCAAGTCATAAAGTAATGAAACAAGGAGATATCACTTAAGATCCGGCTGATATCTACTTCTCCACGGGATGGCGGATGATGGTCTTCAGCTTCTCCGGGGCGGACCGGCGCGGGTCGCCCATGTAGATCTCGTGGTGCCGGCCGCGCAATTTATAGCCCTGCTCCTCGACGAATTTGTGCAGGCGTTCGATCGTCGCCCTTTCCGTCGAGTAAGGACCGATGTGCATGATCTGGGCTGCTTTGCCCTCGTTGAACTTCTCGAACCGGACCTCCGGGAAGCGGGGGAACTTCGCCTTCTTCTTGACCGCGTCCACCGCCTGGGCGACGTCCTTTTTTGTCACGACATCCGGCAGGGTGATGAAGAGGGTCCAGTTCCAGTTCTCGCGCTTGTCGTTCAGGAAATCGGCGACGTCCTCCGCGCACCACAGCCCCTCCAAAGCCATGACGGGGTAATCGATGGCCTTTTCCTTCTTGAACGTGAACTTAAGCGTATAGGCGACGCTATATAACGTGCCGATGCCCTCTTGAAAGGCTTGGGCGTTCGGATCACCCATGCCGTCCACCATCAGGCAGTTCATGGCCGGGACATCGATGATGGCGGGTTTCACCGCCGACGCGGTGTAATAGGGTTTAAGGGTCTTTTTAAGGTCGATGGTTTTCATGATCGTTCTCCTTTGGGCTAGAGCGCCTTGACGGGCACATAGAGATCGTTGAATTCCGGGGACACTAACTTTAATTCGCCTTTTAGAAACGAAAGGCCCCGCGCCCTTCACGAAATATGGTTAGTGTCCCCGGAATTAAAAGGCCCGAGAGGGAAAATCCTTATCCTTCTTCCGTGACCTTGAGCACCGCGTCATGCGGGTGGACTTTCTGGGCCACCTTCAAAGCCACATCCTGGTCCGGCTTGGCCTCGGTCACGTTCTTGTGCTCGAGCTGCAGAGAATCCACCGCTTGCTTGAAATCGGTCGAATGGCCGTGGAAGTGGAGGGTGTCGCCGACCCGGATCGTCTCGGTCAGTTCCAGCACGGCGACGACGATGCGGTCGAAGTAATGGATCACTTTGCCGACGGGAATGTCAGACATGGAAACCTCCTTGCGAAATCCGTTTTTTCATTTTAGGCCGTTTCCCCGATCGATCTCCCAAAAAGATCGTCCTCAAGAAGTATATCACAATCCTATTGTGTCAAGGAATATCGGAAAAAGGCGCCGAATATAACATTTATTAACTTTATCTTGCTTTATATAAATATATATTCTATATTATAAATGAGATGAAAGACCAAAAGACCTTGTTTGCCGTCAAGATGGATTATGCCGTCGCCGAGCGGGTTAAGAGCTTTTGCCGGGAGCGAGGGGTGAAATACGGTTTTTTTGTCGAGAAAGCGGTCGTCGAGCAGATGGCCCGCGAAGAGCTGAAAGAGGACATGCTCGATATGAAAAATTTCCGAGACCTCGAACTTCAAGCTGTTTCCCTCGAAGAATATCTGAAGAAGCGCCGTGGTTGAAGTCTTCCTTCTCCCTCCGGCTCAGAAAGATTTGAATGGACTCGAAGTCCGAATATTGCGACAGATCATCAAAAAAATCCGTGCGCTAACGGATGAGCCGCGGCCCCACGGATGCCTCAAGTTGACGGCCGAGGAAGGCTATCGCATACGCGCGGGCGATTACCGCGTTTTATATCGAATAGACGACGAGGCGAAGCGGATATTCATATACAGAATCAAACATCGCAAAGACGCCTATCTCGAATAGCCGGCATTCAGGACGTTTCACGGATCCTAAAATATTTCGGAACCTTTTCTCGGCAATTTCGTCTATAAGGGTAGGATCGAATAAGTCGAGGTATGCCATGAAAAAGTGGATTATGCGCGGCTTCGCCGCCCTGTTCATCCTGGTCTTCTTTTATTTCCTCCTCGCCTGCGGGAAGAAAAAGGAAGCGACGAAGCTCGTCGCCGTGGCCCGCGGCGACATCCAGGAAAAGGCCTTGGCCGTCGGGACGATCGAACCCGAGCGGGAGACCAAGGTCAAATCGACCATCCCGGGGATCGTCTCCGAGGTGCTCTTCAAGGTGGGCGACGCCGTCAAGGCGGGCGCGCCCCTCTTTAAGATCTCTCCCAACCCCACGCCGCTCGAATACGTCGAGGTCCGCCGGAGCATGGAATTGGCCGAAGTGACCATGAAAAAGCTGAAAGCCGACTGGGAGAGGCAGCTGGAGATGTTCAAAAAGTCTTTGATCTCCCAATCCGACATGGAGGCCGTCGAAAGCTCCTACCAAGAAGCAAACCTTAGGTACAAAATCACCGCGGACCGGCTCGAGCTCATGGAGAAGGGCCGGATCAGCATATCCAACGTGGAGATCAACTCCCTCATCAAGGCCCCGGCCACCGGCATCATCCTGTCGCAGAACGTATTCCAGGGCGATCCCGTCGTGCCCCTGACCAATTATCAGCCCGGGACCGAGCTCTGTTCCCTGGCCGACATGGACAGCCTCCGCTTCAAGGGAACCGTGGACGAGATCGACGTAGGAAAGCTCGTCACCGGCATGGACGTCGAAATCCAGATCGGAGCCCTGCCCGACGCGAAAATCGTGGGACGGGTCGCCCGGATCTATCCGAAGGCCAAGAAAGAGGGGAACGCCACCCTTTTCGACATCGAGATCTCGATCAGCAAGACCGAAGGGATGACCTTGCGGGCCGGTTTTTCGGCCACGGCCAGCATCCGCATCCGCGAGCGCAAGCAAGTCCTTGTGCTTCCCGAGAGGCTGGTGATCTTCGAGAACGGCAAGCGCTTCGTCGAGATCCTCGAGGGCCGGGACGGCGAGACAGAAAAGACCAAGAAAGTCGAAATCCAGACCGGCCTGTCCGACGGGCTGAACATCGAGATCCTGTCCGGGGTCAAGGAAGGCGACAAGGTCGTCGAGCGGCCTCCCCGCGAGATCAAATAAGCCTCTCCCATGATCGGCATCTTTTTCCGCAATCTGGTCCGGGACCTCATCCGCCAGCCGCTCCGGACCACCCTGACTCTTTCCGGCGTCGTCTGGGGGACGTTCTCTGTCGTCCTGCTCATCGCCTTCGGCGATTCGGTGGGGAAGGCCCAGATCAAGAGGTTTCACGGAATGGGGGAGGGGATCGTCCTCGGGTTTCCTTCGACCACGACCCTGCCTTGGCAGGGATTGCTCAAGGGCAAGCCTGTCCGCGTCACTCCGGAAACGGTCGAGGCGATCCCGGACAAGGTCCCAGGCATCGAAGTGATCAGCCCCGAATTCGTCGGCAGCCGCCTCATCAGTCACGGCCGGAAGGAGTTCCGGAACACGGTCCGGGGCGTCAATCCCGGCTTCGAGCGGATGCGCAACACCATCGCCGAGACGGGCCGGTTCATCAATCCGGAGGACATGGCCGGCCGCAAGCGGGTCTGCATGATCGGCGACGTTCTGGCCCAGGACCTCTTCGACAGGCTCGACGTCGTCGGAGAAACGATCTTCATCGACAATGTTCCCTTCACGGTCGTCGGCGTGATGCGGAAAAAGCAGCAGAACTCCAACTACAACGGCCAGCGCGACGAGCGCTGCGCCTTCATCCCCTGGACGACGTTCGCCGCGCTTTACGGATATAAATACGTCTCGAACTTCATCTTCCGCCCGCTCGACCTCGGCCGAAGCAAGGCGGTCACCGAGGACGTCAAGAAACACCTGGCCAAGCTGAGCGGCTTCAATCCGGCCGATCCGGACGCGATCTCCATCTGGGACACCATGGATTTTGAGAAGCAGTTCACGACCTTTTTTATGGCCTTCACCGTCTTTCTGGGGGTCATCGGCTCGTTCACTCTTCTTGTCGGCGGTGTGGGCGTCGCCTCCATCATGCGCGTGGTCGTCGATGAGCGGACGCGCGAGATCGGGATCAAGCTGGCCGTAGGCGCCCGCCGGCGGACGATCCTCTGGCAGTTCTTCAGCGAGTCGCTGGTGATCATGCTCTTGGGCGGGCTGATCGGGTTCGGTCTTTCGGCGGGAGTTCTCCAGGCGGCAAAAGCCGTCCCCGCGGGCAGTTTCAGTGATTTCGTCGGGGTTCCTGTCTTGAACCCGCTGGTCATCGTTTCGACGGTTCTCATTCTACTTGTCATCGGCGTGGTGGCTGGGATCATCCCCGCCCGGACGGCCGCTTCGACCGACCCCATCGCCGCGCTGAGGAAGTAGGCTGAGGTTATGACATGAACCTGACCCTGCCCCGGTTTTTCTGGAGCGAATACCGCAAACGCCGAAAGAAAGGCGCGCTCATCACCTTCGCCCTCTTTTGGGGGACGCTGTCGACTCTCCTTCTCATGGCCTTCGGTCAGGGCATGTCCATACAGTTCCAGGTCGCTTTCAGCGGGCTGGGCGAGACGCTGATCATGGTCTCCGGCGGCCAGACATCCCTCGAATTCGAGGGACTGCCCAAGGGGCGCCCGAACTTTCTTTACCCGGAGGACATTGACTACCTCAAGGACAGGATCCCGGAGATCCTCCGCATCGCCCCGGAATCGTACGGCTATTTTCAGGTGTCGGCCAAGGGCAAGGAGATCAACCGCACGGTCCATGGAACGACCGCCGAATTCGCCGTGATGAGGACACAAGTTCCTCAGATGGGCGGCCGCTTCCTCAACGCCGACGATGTCGCCGAGGGGAGGAAAGTCGCCTTCCTCGGCTGGAAGGTCGCCTCGGACCTGTTCGGAGCCGCCGATCCCGTCGGGAATCAAATCGTCATCAATCGCATTCCCTTCACCGTGATCGGGGTGTTGAAGAAAAAGATCCAGGATTCGATGTATCAGGGGCCGGACGCCGACCAGATCTATCTTTCCTTCCATGCCTATCGCCAGATCGACAACCGCCGGCGCCTGGACCGCATTCACATCCAGCCCCGAGAGGCCGGCCAGTCGATGTTGATCGAAGAGCGGGTTCGGACGCTGTTGGGGCGCAAATACCGGTTTGAGCCATCCGACCGCTACGCCCTCGGCTTCTGGAATACGATCGAAAACAACAAAGAAGGTTTGGCCGTCTTCAAGGGGATCGAAATTTTCCTCGGCATCATCGGCGTGCTGACCCTGCTCATCGGGGCCGTCGGCGTGACCAACCTGATGTACGCCGTGGCCAAGGAACGGACCAAGGAGATCGGCATTAAGCTGGCGATCGGAGCGCGGCGGCGGGTCATCGTCCAGCAATTCATCCTGGAGACGATGTTCGTCTTCGCCAAGGGAACGTTCTGGGGGTTCATTACCGCCTTCAACATCGTCCACCTCATCCGGCTCGCCCCGATCAATTATGATTCGTTCGGGATCGAGGCGTACCTCCTCCGTCCGGTGTTCTCCTTGCAGATCTTCATCGCTTACATGATCATCCTGGGAGCGCTCGTCTTCCTTTCGGGGATCTTTCCGGCCTGGCGCGCCTCCCGGTTGAATCCGATCGAGTCGCTCCGCTATGAATAGAGGTTCATCATGATCAAACTCCAAGGCATCAAGAAGATCTACCTGATGGGCACCCAGTCCCTGGAGGCGCTTCGGGGCGTCTCGCTGAAGATCGGGAAAGGCGAGTTCATCTCCATCATGGGGCCTTCAGGGTCGGGAAAATCGACGCTGATGAACATCATCGGCTGCCTGGACACGCCGACGGCGGGGGAGTACGTACTCGATGGCGACAAGGTGGCCGGGCTGTCGTTCGACCGGCTGGCGGCCGTGCGCAACCGCAAGATCGGCTTCGTCTTCCAGAATTTCAATCTCCTTCCGTACGCGACCGCCTGGGAGAACGTCGAGCTTCCATTGCTCTTCGACGGGAAGAGCGCGAGGAAGCGCAAGGAACGGGTCATTGAGCTCTTAAACGCGGTGGGACTGTACGACTGGCGCAGCCATAGGCCTTCGGAGCTCTCCGGGGGACAGCAGCAGAGGATCGCCCTCGCCCGGGCCCTGGCCAACGACCCGCCCATTTTGCTCGCTGACGAGCCGACGGGAAATCTCGACTCGAAGAGCGGCGAGGAGATCATGGACGTCCTGACCGAGCTTTGGAAGGAGGGCCGGACCATCGTCATGGTCACCCACAACGACCACATTTCCGCCCGCTCCCAGAGGATCATCCGCCTCTTCGACGGTCAGGTAATATAAAAAAGAATAAAAGGGGACAGGATGCGTCGTCCCCTTTAACTAAAGGGGGACGACGCATCCTGTCCCTCGATTTGATTCGATCTAATCCGCTTTGCGGCCGGCCGCGCTCAGAGCCCGGACGACCAGGAACGAACCGAGGATCGCCAGTCCGACCAGGCCGGGTAGGTATGAGGGATTCTTGAAGACCTGAAAGATCTCGACCTCGGCGAAGGCCAGCGCCGCGAAGAGGATCCCGATGAGGGCTTCCCCGGCAATCAGGCCGGAAGACAGCAGAGTCCCCGTGTTGATCGCCCGCTCCTTGTTTTCCCCTTCGATCTTTTTTGCCTCCATCCGCTTTTCCAGGAGGGCCTTGAAGGCCCCTCCCAGGAATATGGCGAACGAGGTGTCGATAGGGAGGTACATGCCCACGGCGATCAGCATCGGGCTGCGGACCTGCATCAGGATGAAGGCCAAGCCCATAAACATGCCGGCCAGGATCAGGATCCATTCCGTCTTGCGCTCGAAAATCCCTTTGGCCACGACGGCCATCAGGCTGGCCTGAGGGGCGGCGATCTTCTCTCCGCCGAAACCGCCGTTGGCCTTCAGGATCTCGTTCTGTTTCTCGGGGATCATGGCCTTGATCTCGGCCAGGCTGTACGTCCCGGCCGGGATCGCCTGGTGGCGGCCGTCATAGGCTACCTCCGTGACGCCGGCCGCCTGGAGCTCGTCGATCTTCACGGCCACTACCTGTTTGATGTTGCCCAGATGGAGGACGGTCAGGACGAAAAACATGACCAGGGCGCCGGCGGTGACACCGAAGACGTCGCCGAGCTGCATCCGCCAGGGAGTGCATCCCAGGATATGGCCGGCCTTGAGGTCCTGCATCATCTCGCCGGCGACCGAGACCGAGACGCAGGTGAAAGCGGCCACGATGAGGACGGCCGAGATGCCGCTCCCGCCCTTCAGGCCCATAAGGACCATGACGAAGGCGACGATGATCAAGACCGAGACGGTTAAGCCGCTCGTCGGGTTGCTGCTGACGCCGATAACGCCGACCAGGTAGCCCGACACGGCGGCGAAGACAAAGCCTAGGATGATCATCAGCAGGACGGCGACCAAGGAGGCGGGGACATTCTGGGAGAAACCGTTGAAGATGGCGAAGACGAGGACGGCGACGGCCCCCGCGGCGGCCAGGGCCCATTTGATGTCGATGTCGCGGTCCGTCCGCGGAGGGAGGGCGACAGCGGCGCCCGGCCGGCGGACGAGCGTCGAGAGCGATCGGGAAATGCCCTGGGCCAGGCTCTTCCGCATCTTGAACAGGGTGTAGAAGGCGCCGACGAGCATCCCGCCGATAGCGATGAAGCGGACATAGTCCCGCCAGACGCGGGTGATCTCGACGGCCCAGTCGGCCACTCCGCTGAGGTCCTTGTAGTTCAGGAAAAAGGCCAGGGCGGGGGCCAGGAGACCCCAAGCCAGGATCCCGCCGCTGAAATTGATGGCGGCCAGCTTCGGGCCGATGATATATCCCACGCCGAGGAAGGCGGGGCTCGTCTCCGGGCCGCGGAGGAGGATCGAACCTCTGCCGACGGACAGGACATGCTGCCATTTCAAGGCCACGACCTTGAACTCGGTCAAGGCGGTGAATAGGGCGCCCAGTCCCATCCCCGACAGGAGATGCCAGGTCCCCGAGGCGCCCTTTTGGCCGGCCTTGTGAATTTCAGCCGCCGCGACCGATTCGGGGAAGGGGAGGTCCTTGTCGGCGATGAGAATGCGCCGGGTGATTGTGACGAACATGATCCCCAGAATACCGCCCAGGACCAGGATGGCCGTAGCGATCAGGTAGTGCTTGAACTCGTAAAACGGCAGCCAGAGGCCGGCGATGAAAAAGGCGGGCAGAGTGAAAATGGCCCCCGAGGCGATGTTCCCTCCGATCGAACCCACCGTTCGGGCGCAGTTCTCCTCGAGGATCGTCCCGCCGAGCGCTTTGATTACGGCCATGCCGACGACAGCGGTGGTATAAGTGGCGGCGATCGTCATGCCGGCCTTGAGCCCCAGGTAGGCGTTGGCGGCCCCCATGAAGGCGGCCATGACCACGCCGAGCAGGACGGCGCGCGGAGTAAATTCACGCACCCCGCTCTCGGCCGGAACGAACGGGTCGGATTTTTTTTCGCTCATGGACGAAGCTCCTTCCCTTGATTATTTCTTCGGCTCGAGGATCTGGTCGATCTGATCGACCAGATCGTTCAGATGATTCTTGGTCACCGTATCGCCCGCCGCGGGCCTCTTCGACCAGAGGAGGTCGCGCAGGGTTTTTAGCTCCGCCCGTATCGCCCCGCGGCTGTCGTCTTTCATGGACATTGCGGCGGCTGCCGCGGGAGCCGCCGTCAAGCGGCCGCCGACGAGTTCCACATAGGCTCTCTGCAAATTGCGGCGGTACGGATCGACCTTGATCCCCGCTTCGGCCGCGAGCTCAGCGAACACGCCGCCCCTGACATCGGCCAGCAACTGGGCGGCGGTGTATGCCTGATCGCCGAGGATAGCCTCGTGCTCCTGGAGCCGCGTCATCCGGGCCGGGCTCAAGGCGCTGTTCAGGGCTCCCTGCTGTAAGGCGAAAACTCTGGTCTGACCGCTCGTGGGCTCGACTTTGCGCAGGATCTCGGCCGGGAGGAGCCAGGCCGGCGTCTTGAAGACGTTCTCGTTCAGAAAAGCGACGGCCTCCTGCTGGCGCGCTTTGGAGAACGGGGTGAAGCGCACGCCCTGGGCTAAGCCGACTTTCGGTTCGCTGTCGAAGCCGCCGATGATGTTGGCCACGTGCCCCGTTTCGAGCCGGGCCTGGTCCCAAATGGCTTGGAACATATGCTCCAGATCGGTAAAGTCCTCGCCGGGTTTGAGGACGGCCTTGGCCAGCATGTCCATGACCCGCCTCAGGTTCTTGAAACCGAGGGTCGTGGCTTTCACCGCGTCGATGTCGCCGACGGCTTCGGTCTCTTCGCCGGGATCGGTCCCGCGCGTGCCGGCGGTGCTGAACCGCAGCCAGGGCGTCGTCTCCTGGACCTTGCACCATTCGTTCAAGGTCGGTTTTTCCTGGTCGGGCGTCTTGGCCGTTGGAATCGGCGTGTAGCCCCATTTGATGCAGAACAGGTCGTATGGGCCGATCTTGGGGATCAGGTCCTTGGGATCGATTCCGTCCTCGGGCTGGGCGACGTAATTGAAGCGGGCGTAGTCCATGAGGGTCGGGACGTGGCTGTTCTTCTTGACCCATGTCTTGTCCCGGATCTTGTCGATGGGATAGGTGGCGCTCGCTTTGAAGTTGTGGGGCAGGCCGAGCGAGTGGCCGACCTCGTGGGTCACGATATAGAGAAGGATATCGCCCATGACCTCATCGGAGAGGGGCAGGGTTTTACAGCGCGGATCGAGGGGACCCGACTGCGTCCAATACCAGTCGCGGGCGAGCTGCTGGACGTTGTGGTAGATCTCGACGTCGGCTTCGAGGATCTCGCCGCTCCGCGGGTCGGAAACGTGAGGGCCCATGGCGTTGGCCACGGTCGAGGGGACCCAGCGGATGACCGAATAGCGGGCGTCGTCGGCCGACCAGTCGGGATCCTCTTGGGCCGTCGGAGCGATCTTGGCTTGGATTCCTTTTATGAAGCCGGCCTCTTCGAAAGCGGGCTGCCAGGCATCGACGCCCTTGAGGATATAGGGCACCCACTTTTTGGGCGTGGCCGGATCGACGTAGAAGACGATGGGCTTCACCGCTTCGCTCTTGGCCGCGCCTGGATTTTTCTTTTCCAGTCGCCAGCGGGCGATGAAATCGCGGCGC
>JAPKZI010000209.1 GCA_026393865.1 Candidatus Aminicenantota bacterium | reverse complement strand
ACGATGGATCCGCCCGGATCGTGTCCGTCGGTCCTTAAAAAGTTTTCGCGATCGAAATAAAGGAGAGGAGTACGCCACCAACAGTCAGGGCCAGTGCCTCTGATTCCTTTATCCGTCTCGAACTGAACGGAGTGGGGCGCTACGCGCCTTCCCCGTTTTTGCCAAAAAAATAAAAACCCGGCAATATCCTACTCTCCCACTCGGCTGCCCGAGCAGTACGACGCTTCGTCGTCCTACACGAGGCTTCCAAGTCAGGGCCATCGGCACCTAAGGGCTTAGCTTCCGTGTTCGGACGATGTTTCATCGCCCTACACGAAGCTTCAGAGTCAGGGATGGGAACGGGCGTTTCCCCTTCGTCATGGTTGCCGGGATTTAATAACAAATCCATTTCAATCGATTTTAAGCATTTTTTGCCTGAAAAAACTTTATGGTCAAGTCTCACGGGCTATTGACAACGTCGGCGGCGAAATCGAGACGGCCATGGGAGCCATCAAGCTGACCAACGTGTCCGGCTCGGTCGTGGCCGAGTCCACCAACGGCGACATCGAAGTCGTCCTGAGCCGCGTAGCCCCGGGCAAGCCGATGTCCTTCGTCACCTTCAACGGCGCCTTCGACATCACCCTGCCGGCCGACACCAAGGCCTCCTTGAGGATCAAATCCAACATGGGCGAAGTATTTTCCGATTTTGATATCGCCCTGAAGACCCCTCCGGTCGACGCGGAGAAAACCACCAACCGGGAAGGCGGCAAGTTCCGCCTCAACCTGGATCGGGCGGTTTTCGGCACGATCAACGGCGGCGGCCCCGAGTTCAAGTTCGAAAATTTCAACGGCAACATCTACCTCCGTAAGAAGAAGTAAACCGGACGGTCCGAACGATCCCCGGGGGGCGCGCCTCGCGCCCCCCTTTTCTTTCCCCCCTCGCAAATCCTCTAGTCCTTCCAAATGATTTTTCGGACCCTTATGGTGGGATTTCCGTCCGCGTCTTCCCCGCGGGAATAGACCCTATTGTTGCGCCAGAGGAGCGAGTTCGGCTCCGACCCCGCCAGGTCGAAGGAGCAGAGAAATTCCCCCTCGCGACTGAACACGTCCCATGACAAGACTCCAGGGTTCCGCCGGATTCTCGTTTGGACGAAGATCCGCCCGGCATCGTCCGCGAACATTGCGTAGAACGGCTCGTAGTGATTGGGAATCCTATCAAAAAAGCCATCGATCTTCGGGCTATTCTTCATCATACCTTCCACTTCGGCCCGATCCTCGGCGAAGATGGGCACGGGGACAAAATCCTTCCGGATGGTATCGACGATATTTCCCTCGGCATCGAAGACGAGGATTTTGTATTCGTGGTTGAGGGGGTGGGCATAGAGGAGGGTATCGTCGTTCCGGACATCGATCCAATCCCCGGTTTGAAACCAGTTGGGAGGAAACCACTCCCGTGTAACGAAGGTCTTCAACAGCCTTAGATCAGAATCGTATTTCTGGAATTTGACGGTCCTTGCCCGAGGATCCGTGACATCCGCATAAAGATTGCCCTTGGAATCGAGCCGAAAATCCGAGAAAGACTCGGCCATCCTTATCATCCGTAAATAGGATCCGTCCCGCACGTCGAAAAACGTCAGCCTTCGTGCGGCCGTACAGCTCACGGCCAATTCATTACCGCGAATCGCGATGCCGCTGGGAGCATCCAATTCTCCCGGCCCCTCGCCCAAGCGCCCAATAACGCGGACTAGATGGCCTTTCTCATCGAAGACTTTGACGTCGGATTCCTTCAGATCCAAGACATAAAGCCGTTTTTGGCCGTCCAGCGCCATCCGATAAGGAGTCACGAGTAGGTGTTTCGGCCCGGTATCGACGGAAGTAATGACATATTCGTCCTGAAAGTCGACGGATACCCGCTTTTCAACCGCCAGATCGCGGCCCGAACAACATAGACCGCACAAAGCCAGGAAAACGATGGAGTTGATAATTCGGCCATGCATAACCCCTCCTTGCCGGTAATAGACTTTAAAAATCGTTCAAGCCCTTACTCTGGATACGACCAAGCGATCAAAAACGTTTAGGCGGCTCCGGACCGAAGCCGTTAAGCAATTAAGTATTTGTCTGAAAATTCCTACTTAACGACGACAGTGTGGATCCCGTAAGGCCGGACCGGGGCGTAGATCGACCCCGGTACGACTTTGAACGAATTGGCCGGCCTTCCCGGCGATCTCGCGCAAACGGACCGCGATGCCCTCCCCGCCCGAGGGATAAGAATTTGCTTTTCCGGGGACGCCGCGAATTCCCGCTCCAGCCGCTGAATCTCCCCATTTGAGCACGCCGGCAATGTACTCCCGGTCAGTTGGCCATGTCAATTCCTGCGAAATTCGCGAAAATGGACGGACGAAACTCGGATGGGCCCGGAACATC
>JAPKZI010000068.1 GCA_026393865.1 Candidatus Aminicenantota bacterium | reverse complement strand
GATAAGCCTGATTATATAAATATTTACGTCGGCAGCCTTTCTTTCAACGCGACCGAGACCGACATCCGGGACGCCTTCGCGGCGTTCGGGACGGTCGAAAAGGCCGCGGTCATCACGGACAAGGGCACGGGCCAGTCCCGCGGCTTCGGCTTCGTCGAGATGCCGAACAAGGAAGAGGCTCTCAAGGCCATCGCCGCCCTGAACGGCAAAGACCTCAAGGGCCGAGCCCTCAAGATCAACGAGGCCCAGGCTCGCACGGACCGTCCCCGCACCGGCGGCTTCGGCGGCGGCGGACGCGACCGCACCGGCGGCTTCGGCGGCGGCGGACGCGACCGGCGCTACTGAATTAAAGGGGGACATGCCCCGGAAAACGGGGACATGAACTTAATTCTCCGGAATTAAGTATCGTGTACCCAGTTTTCCCGCGGCGCGTGTCCCCTGATGACGATTCCGGATCTTCGCGGTCCGGGATGAGTTGAGAGATTTCGAGGGGATGGTTCCCCAAAGGGACTATCCCCTTTTTTATTTTCGGGGGGATTTTCCTCCCCTTTTCCGCTGAAAATGGTTATAATGGGCTTGCAAAGGAGAAAAAGAATGTTCTCCACCTATACAGCCAAGTACACGAAGATCAAATTAGGCTATATGGGCCAACTTGTTGAGTGGCCGGAAGTCGTGACGGAGGGGAAAACCCTCGAAGAGTGCAGGGTGATGCTCCAAGATGCCCTTCATGAGATGATCCTGGCTTATCGACAGCAGAAAAAGGAAATTCCCCAGGGCGGCGCGCTGCTAGAGCAGATTCCTGCTCGGATTTAGATGTCTGTCGATTTCTGTCAAACGCAGGGATCTTCTCCATTACCTCGAAGAAAACGGTTTCTTTCTTCTGCGCGAAGGCAAGAGTCATTATACACGAATAACAGAAAAACGATTCCCGTGAAAAGACATAAATCCATAGACCGGATAACGGCTAACGAGCTGTGTAAGCAGGCCGGCCTTAAACCCAGATACTGAGTTTTCAGCCGTTCGCTGACGGATTTTTCGCCCAGAATCCATATTGCCCAGCGGGGGATCCCAGCGCGCGCCGCCGCGTGTTTTTGATCGGGTCGCGCTCGCGGCGGCCGAAGAGCGGGCGGAGTATTTTTAGAACGAGCGGTTTTAATGGGGGATGGGGGTCTATAGTAGTTCAGGCGCGTTTGTGGTCGTCCGGCTCGCTGAGCCGGCCCGCCGGTCTCTTTCGTGGTAGATTTCTTGTGCTTGACACGATCCACGACGGTAATTATCATTTTTTTCGCGAGGGGAGATGTCATTGCCAAGCTCAACGGGATATGATCTCAGACAACAGGGAAAAGGAAATTACTATACATAAAGTTCGAGCTCGTGCGCAAATATAGCGGTTTCATGGATTTTCTGAAGACCGTGTACCTTGAGGAATCGAATGAAGTCAAGCAGGAACTTGATGGGCGCAACAGGAGCCTGCTCAACGCCAATATCGCCAAGGTTTTCGAGAACATCGACACGACGAAGTTCAAGCAGGGCGTGGACGCCGGCATGGTCATCCATACTGTCGTTTGGGCATACGAGGGTTTTTCCAAGGATTTCCTGCGCAGAAACAAAGATACTCACTTCGATGAAAGCGATTATGAAAAAATGTTTGCCGAGGCGGAGCGGTACGCCGCGTTTCTAAAGGAATGTTTTTATCAATAGCATATCAAGGAGGACAGAGACGATGGCCATCATCGAAATCAAGAATCTGAAGAAGTACTACGGCAGGTCCAGGGGCATCGAGGACGTGAGCTTCACCGTCGAGGAGGGCGAGATCTTCGGCTTCATCGGCCCCAACGGCGCCGGCAAGTCCACGACGATCAGGACGCTGTTGGCGCTCATATTCCCCGCATCCGGCAGCGCCACAATCTTCGGTAAGGATTGCATCCGATACGCCAAGGAAATCGCGATGGATGTGGGCTACCTGCCTTCGGAGGTATTCTACTACGACAACATGCGCGTCATCGACCTGCTGAAGTACTCGGCGAGCTTCTACGGGAAGGATTGCGGGAAGCGCATCAAGGAGCTGGCTGGGGCGCTGGGCCTCGACCTTAGGAAGAAGATCGACGACCTGTCCTTCGGCAACAAGAAGAAGGTGGGCATCGTGCAGGGGTTGATCCATGAGCCGAAGCTCATCATACTCGACGAGCCCAGCATCGGCCTGGACCCGCTGATGCAGCGGACGTTCTTCGACTTGCTGGGGGAGGAGAACAAGAAGGGCGCAACGATCCTCTTCTCCTCGCATATATTGAGCGAGGTGCAGAAGCTCTGCGGCCGCGTGGCCATCATCAAGGAGGGCAGGATCATCAACATCGACACGATCAGTTCCCTGCAGGAGAACAGCTATAAGAAGATCGCACTGGAAGCCGCCGCGGACGTGGACAAGGCATATTTCTCATTTGACGGGGTCACGAGCCTCGACGTGAAAGGCAGTACCGCCAGCTTCATCTACAAGGGCAGTGTGAACGCGATCCTGAGAAAACTCTCGGCACTGGAGTTGATAAACGTATCGATAGGCGAACCCGACCTCGAAGAGATCTTCATGCACTACTACCGGTAAGGGAGCGGGAAGCGATGAACATCTATTTTCACGAATTGAGGTCCTACAGGAAAAACACGATTATCTGGGTATTGTCCGTCGGCGCTGCGACCGTGATGTTCCTGTCGATGTTCACGATCTACTACGAAAGCGCCGGAGAACTTGTCAGGCTGTTTCAAGCCTTCCCGGATGCAATCCTGAAGGCGTTCGGCATGGACGTTGCGAAGATCGCCACGCTGCCGGGTTTCTATTCGTTTATACTGGGATTCCTCGTGCTGTGCGGCGCGATTCAGGCGATGAACCTCGGCATCTCGGCGCTCGGGCGGGAGGCGACGGGCAAGACGGCCGACTTCCTACTCACCAAGCCCGTCACGCGCACGCAGGTCATCACCGCCAAGCTTCTCGCGGTGCTGACGCATCTTGCCGTCTCGAGCGCGGTTTTCCTGCTTGTCGCCTCCGCGTCCGCCTTTTCCGTGAGCGCAGGCGGCTTCGACTACGGCACGTTCCTGATGATGACACTGTCGTTCTTCTATGTGCAGCTCATCTTCGCGGCGCTCGGCTTCCTTGTTTCGGTGATTGTGCCCAAAATAAAATCGGTGCTGCCGGTGTCGCTCAGCACGGTCTTCGGATTCTACATCGTCGGCATGGTGGGGGCCGCGCTCAATGACGACCGCATTTACTATCTTTCGCCTTTCAAGTATTTCGACCCGGCCTATATCGCCCAGTATTCGGCGTACCAGCCGCAATACGCCGCCGTCGGCGCGGCCGTCGTCATTTTGGCCGTGGCAGCCGGGTATCTCATCTATAAAAACAAAGATATCCACGCGGTGTGAGGGAGGGAAGGGCATGAACGTATTTCGAAGGGAATTGCGCGCGAACCGCAGGTCGCTGATATTTTGGTGCCTCGGCATGGCGCTGATAATATTGACCGCCATGGGTAAGTACGCAGGCATGGCCGCTGCCGGAGAACAGTCGATTTCCGATTTCATCAAGATGATGCCAGCCTCCGTGCAGGCGGTGATGGGCATGAGCGGTTTGGACCTGTCCGACGCCAGGAGTTTCTTTGTTGTGATTTATATGTACGTCGCGCTGATGGCCGCGATACACGCTTCGATGCTCGGCGCCGTCATCATTGCCAAGGAGGAGCGCGACAGGACGAGCGAATTCCTCTTCGTGAAGCCCATGACAAGAGCCGGGATAGTGACGTCCAAGCTGCTGGCCGCAGTGACGAACGCCGCCGTTCTGAACCTTGTCACTTTCGCCGTTTCGTTCGCCGTCATGGGGCAGCTCGCAAAGGGGCAGCCCTTCGCGGCAGGGCTGGCAAGGATGATGCTGGGCTTGTTCCTCCTGCAGCTGCTGTTCCTCTCCGTGGGCTCTGCGTCCGCCGCAATCATCGGCAGGCCGCGGGCTTCCACGGGCGTGGCCGCAGGCATCATGCTCTTCACTTTCCTGCTCTCCTCCGCCATAGATATCAATAGTGACTGGGACGTTTTGAAGTTTCTGACGCCGTTCAAGTATTTCCCTGCCAGGGACATGATGCTGGACGGGGGCTTCACGGTTTTCTATGTCGCGCTTGCCGTCGGGGTTGCGGCGGTTTTGACGGTGGCCGCCTATTATTTCTTCAAGCGCAGGGATTTAAGGGTTTAATCCGAATCTCATCCCCCTGCCCCCTTCTCCATGCGTGAAGAAGGGGGTTTTTTGTGTGCGTGCTGCGCCCGCGCGCGTCTATTTGGCTTGAATGCCGGCTCCTTACACTCCCTTAATAAGGGGGGATGCCGCTGCAGCGGCAGGGGGGGAGGGTCCAGTTTATTTCATCCCGAACAATTCTTCTTTTTTATCCAGATAGTACAGATAATCCTCTTCCTTCACGTTCGGCGGGCAACGGTGGTCGCAGAAGGGGATGTACCCGCCGCGCTTCACATAGTGAATCAGGGATTCCAGATAGGCGTCGATCGCTTTCGGCCCCTTGGCCAGTTCCATCTTGTCCACGCCGCCCATGATCCTCAGTTCCGGGTACTGGTCCAGCAGCTCGCCGGGATGCGCGCAGGAATTCACTTCGTAGGGGAACAGGCAGTTGATGCCGCCGTCCATCAGGTATTTAAGTATCGGGCGCACGTCGCCGTCGCAGTCCGTGTACCAGATATCTATGCCGTAGCGGTCGAGCCTGTCGCGTATGCGGCGATAGCGGGATTGTATCACGTCCCTGAAAAGCTTCGGCGGCACGATCGGGCCGTTCTTGTAGCAGATGTCCTCCCAGCCCGACGCATAGTCGAACTTGAAGTGCGGCAGCACCTGGTCGAGGAAATGCTCCACGAGCACGCAGCAGGTCTCCACCATGTCCTCGACCATCTCCGGGTAACGGTTGACGTTTTCTGGAATGATTTCACTGTCGGCGGCGGGTCTCGCCGCGTCTTTTCAGGGAGCCGCGGTTCTTTCGATGATATTGGCCCGATTCCGGAGGCTTCTCTCCCGCCATGGAGGGAATCTATCGCCCTCGACATCCGGAGCGGACCGTCCTCTACCGGGTGCTGTTCCATCATTTCGAGAGGTTCGTGGCGGAATACGAGGAACGCTTTGAGCGGACCTACGGGTATTTCCGGCCGATCATCAAGGACGTCGTGGAGAAGTATCTTGACTGCGGCAATCCGCGCTGCGGATTCGCCCGGATCCGCTGTCCGGACTGCCGGGAGGAGCGGCTGGTCCGGGAGGTCCTCCGGCTCCTGGTCGGCAAGGAGCTTCTGAGCCCCGAGTGGGCCGATCGCATTCTTTCCTGGCCGCACACGGGCTTCAATGTCCACAGCCGGGTCCGGGCCAAGAC
>JAPKZI010000055.1 GCA_026393865.1 Candidatus Aminicenantota bacterium | reverse complement strand
CCGGAGACAGACGTAGATGATGAGCGGCGTAGAGAAGATCAGCTCATTCAGCAGCCACACGGGGTGCTCCTCATTTTTTTTCAGGCGGTTTCAGCCGAATGTTCAGCTTGGCGCCGGGTATTATATCTTGGGGCCGCCGCTTTGGAAAGCGCGCCGCGGCGCCGCTTTTACGGTTTTTCACTTGAAAAAGGGCGTTTTCTGTGATAATCATGGAGCATCTTGATTCAATCTCGAGGAGGAGAGTTTATGAAAAAAGCTGTTATTTTTGCGACTGTGGTTCTGTTCGTGTTCGGCATCACCGCCTGCAAGGGCGGGGGAGGCGGCAAGTATGCCGACGTCAAAGAAGTCCTGGAGAAGTATGTCACCGCCAACGAAAAATTCGTCACCGCCCTGGACAACATCAAGAGCGCCGACGATGTGGTGGCCGCGCTCAACGCCTTGACTGTGACTACGAAAGAACTGGCCCCGAAGATGAAAGAGATCGACACCAAGTACCCGGAGATGAAAGACCTCCAGAACCCGCCCGCCGAGCTGAAGCCCTTGATGGACAGGGTCAACGCCGTCATGGGCAAGATGATGACCGGCATGGAAAAAATGATGGCCTATGCCTCGGATCCCAAGGTCCAGGAAGCCCAGACGAAATACCAGGAGGCCCTGGCGGCCATCAAGTAGAAGGCGCGGCCTCGGACGAAAGATCGTCAAGAAGATCGAACGGGGGAAGGTCCAATCGAACCTTTCCCCGCAGGGGATTTGTCTAAACGAAAACATGTTGCCTGAAGGAGGAAACCATGGCTGAAGCGTGGCTGGAGCAAGGGGAAGAGATGGTTGGGTCCTGGTCGGTTTTTGTGGGTGATCCGACTCCGAACTCCGAGAAGATCACAGGGAAAGTCTTTGTGACGAACCGCTATGTCCGTTTCCAGGCGGGCATGTCGCTCGAGAAAAACGCGGCATCTTCGATCGCGGCGGCATACTTCCACAGGCGCCGCCTCCCGCCTTTCGAGAAGATCACCGATCACGTCGCCATCCCCTTCAGCGAGATCGGGGAAGCTAAAATCGTCAAGAAGTCCCTCTTCCAAAAAGCGCTCTATCTCAAACTGAAATCCGGAGAGGAACTCGAATTCCAGTTCGGGGCGATGTCGCCCCAAAAGGCGCTGGACGGGATCACCGCCAAACTGTAGCTGAGAGTCTCGCTCAGCCTTTGATGTTGTTGAGCTTTTCGATATAGCTTATCGTTTCTTTGATTCGGACAAGCAGATCGTTATTAGCCGGGGTGCCTTTTGTTAGAATATTCTTCCGCGACGCGTCGAGCTGGCGATAGATCTTCGTCACCTCGATGCGGGTCGTTTCGTCGCCCGCACGGATGGCATCGAACTTGGGCGACTCGCCTTTGATCAGGGTCGAGAGAGGGTTCTGGGCGTCGAGCAGGGCCGGGCTTCCCTTCATGAGGTCCATCAGTTTTCCGAGTAGCGCCTTGAAATCCTGGATGTTTTTAAAGCCTTTGATGTAGACGGGCTCGGAGCTGATGGCCCAGCCGAGCATGAGTCCGATCAAGGCGAAGATGAGAATCCCCGAAAAGATTTTTTTCATATTCATTTCTCCTTCAGCGGTATTTTATTAGGTTCCCTCGGCGTCGTCAACGGTCTGAACTCGAACGAACCGCGGAGAATTCAGATCTTCGACTCTTCGACCGCCTTTTGAAACAACCGCGTGTTGAGGTGGCAGAAGGCGCAGGCCAGGGCGTCGGAGGCGTCCTCCTCCATTTTCTCGTCCTCGATATTCAGGAGGGCTTTAACCATGACGCCGACCTGGCCTTTGTCGGCTTGGCCGTATCCCGTCACGGCCTTCTTGATCTCGAGGGGGGAATATTCGAACAGGGGACGGGCTCGTCCGGCCACGGCGACGAGGATCGCGCCTCGCACCTGTCCAAGGATGAGGGCGGTCTTGATGTTCTGGGCGTAGAAAGGATTTTCGATGGCGATCTCGTCGGGTGCATGCTGATCGATCAGGCCGTCCACGCCGGCCTTGATTTCGTGGAGCTTTTGGGGGAGAGGCGCTTTACGCGAGGGCTTGATCGTTCCGTAATCCAGGACCCGGTATCGATCCTCGGCGTATTCGATGAGGCCGTATCCGGTGGCTTGGCTGCTGGGATCGATCCCGAGAACCCTCATCGGCCCTCGCGTCAGGAGTTCTCGTACTCGGCGATGTCCTTCGCGTCGATGTCGAAGTTGGCGGCCACGGTTTGGACGTCATCGTGGTCTTCAAGCTCTTCGACCAGCTTCAAGGCCTGTTGGGCCTGCTTGCCCTCGAGCTTGGTGTAGTCCAGGGGGATGTGTCCGACGTTCGAATCCGCGACCTCGATGCCGGCTGCTTTGACGGCCTCGAGAACGGCCTCGTACTTTTCAGGCGTGGTCACGATCTCCCACGTGTCGCCGTCGTCCTTGATGTCTTCGGCGCCGGCGTTCAGGGCGACCTCCATGAGCTTGTCCTCTTCGGCCTTGTCCTTGTCGATATCGATGTAGCCTCCGCGTTTAAAACGGAAGGCGACGCAGCCTTGGGTTCCGATCTGACCGCCGTTCTTCATGAAGACGTGGCGGATCTCGGCGACCGTCCGGTTCTTGTTGTCCGAAAGCGCGGTGACGAAGATGGCCACGCCTCCCGGCCCGTAACCCTCGTAGACGATCTCTTCGTATTGGGCGCCCTCGAGTTGACCGGTTCCCTTCAGGACGGCCCGTTTGATGTTGTCGGCCGGCATGTTGACGTTCTTGGCGTCCTGGACGGCCTTCCGCAAGCGCGGGTTCATGTCGGGGTCGCCGCCGGCGTTGCGGGCGGCCACGGCGATCTCGCGGATGATCTTGGTGAAGATCTTGCCCCGCTTCGAGTCGGCGGCGGCCTTTTTATGCTTGATAGAGGACCATTTGGAATGTCCGGACATATGGATCTCCTTAGGAAACGAATCCGGGGAATTTTAGCATAAAAACGGGGTCCTGGCAATCGTCGGAAAGCCCGGGATCGGCCCGGTCCGGAAGAGGGGAGGGCCGGGCTTCTTCTCCCGGCCGAAGCGTGGTAAAATTCAAGGCTCGAATCTCCATTCGGTCGAGACGATATGACGACAATATCCGGCGGGACAAAGGGCGTGGTCGCCGTGGCCATGAGCGGCGGCGTGGATTCCTCCGTCGCCGCGGCCCTGCTCAAAGACGAGGGGTACGAGGTCATCGGATTGACGATGAACCTGTTCTCGCTCCCGAAAGAAGCCTGTACGTCCGAAGATCTCAGAAGCTGTTGCGGCTGGAAAGCCCAGGAGGACGCCAACCGGGTCGCCTCCGTCCTTGGGATCCCCCATTTTGTCGTCGATTTCCGCCGCGAGTTCGAGAAGAGTGTCATCGACGATTTCTGCCTGGAATATAGGCGGGGACGGACGCCAAATCCCTGCATCCGCTGCAACCGATTCATTAAATTCGATCTGTTTTTCGAGCGGGCCCGGCGGCTGGGGGCGGAGTTCATCGCCACCGGACATTACGCGAGGATCGGCCTCGATCCCGACACCGGCCGCCGGCTCCTCAAAAAGGGTCTCGACGCCGGCAAGGACCAGTCGTATTTCCTCTATCCGTTGACCCAGGCCGAGCTGTCGCGGACGCTCTTTCCGGTGGGCGGCCACACGAAGGACGAGATCCGGAGACTGGCCGCCGGCTTAGGGCTTCCTGTGGCCCAAAAAAAGGAAAGCCAGGAGATCTGTTTCATTCCGGACAACGATTACCCCGCTTTCCTGAAGAACAGGTTTCCCGAGGCCTTCCGGCCGGGGCCGATCGTCGATCTGGCCGGGACAATCATCGGAAAACACGGCGGGATCGCCCACTTTACCGTAGGGCAAAGAAAAGGCATGGGCATCGCCGCGCCGCGGCCGCTTTATGTCGTGGCCGTCGACACCGAGCGGAACACGATCGTTGCGGGCGAGAACGAAGATCTCTATAAGCGCCGGCTCGAAGCGACGGAACTGAATTGGATATCGCTGGACAAGCTCAATGAACCGAAGACCCTCCGGGCCAGGATCCGCTATAAACACGCGGAGGCGCAGGCGAGGGTCATTCCTCGTGATGATGGACGAGTCCTGGTGGAGTTCGAAAGGGCCCAGCGCGCCGTGACACCCGGTCAGGCGGTGGTCTTCTTTGATGGGGAGGTCGTCGTCGGCGGCGGCGTCATCGAACGCGCCCTGGATTGACGGAGGGGTCTCAGGCGACGGCGGAGCGCCTCAGAGCACGAGCGCGATCATGGCGATGCTGACCGCGGCGACGACCAGCGCGCCGAGCAGGCCGACAATAAGCGGCTTGAATCCCACTTTTTTAAAGGCGCCGAAGACCGTGTTGAGGCCGATGCCGGCCATGGAAATGGTGATCAGGAACCGCCCCAGCCAGGTCAATGCGTCGAGGCCGGCTTTCGTAAAATAGCCGGCCGTGTTCAGCCCTGCCATGAGAAAGTAGCCGAAGAGGAACCAGGGAAAGGCTTTGGCCAGGTTGATGCTTTGCTTGTCCCTCTTGGCGGAATCGAGGGAGGTTTTCGCGTACCAGGCGGCGAGGATAAAGGCCAAGGGGGCCATGAAACAATTGCGGACGAGCTTGATCGCGGTGGCGGTCTTCCCGGCCAGATCGGAAAAGATGAAACCGGCGCCGACGACCTGGGGAGTGGCGTGGATGGCCGTGCCGGCAAAGACGCCGAAGCGGATATCGGAAACGCCCAGGAGTTGGGCCAGCTTCGGATAGAGGAGGATGGCGACCAGGCCCCAGAGGGTGATCGTGCCGATGGCGTAGCTCGTCTCCTCCTCCTTGGCCTTGATCAGAGGGGCGGTGATGGCGATGGCTGAGCCGCCGCAGATCGTCGTCCCGACCGAGAGCAGGGTGGACAGCGACCAGGGAAGTTTGAAAAGCCGCCCCAGGGCGTAAATGACGAAATAGCTCACCAGCATGGTCACTAGGATGATCGACAGCATCTTGGGGCCCTGCGTCTGAAAGTCTTTGAAATTCAGGGTTGCGCCGATCAGGATAACCCCCCATATCAGGAACTTCTCGAAGGCCTTGATGCCGGCGTGGAAGATCGTTGGGACCAGGCCCAGATTGCGGGCCAGGATGCCGATGACGACGGCCAAGGCCGTGGCCTCCAAAGGATGCTTTCCGCCGGCCGTGACCTGGTTCGAGAGGACCATCGAGACGGCGCCGACGGCGATCATCAGGAGCCAGCCGGGGATCTGTTCTTTCTTCATCGCCGTTGTCCTTGTCGGAATTCCGCCTTATTGTATGGGCGAGCCCCGCGCCCGTCAAGGAAAAAACGGATCCCATGTTATAATGAACGGCCGTGAGCGCTGAAGAACGGACAAAGACGGATCTGATCGACCTGCCGATCGGCGGGATGAACTGCGCCGGCTGCGCGGCCAATATCGAAAAAGCGCTGAAAGGCCTGGCCGGCGTCGAAAAAGCCAATGTCAATTTTGCCACGGCCCGAGCGACGGTCGTGTTCGATCCGCAGATACTGAAGCCGGAGGACATCGAAAAGGCCATCGTCTCGGCCGGGTATGAGGTCATCAAAGCCGCGGGCGGGGACGAGGAGGACGCCGAGCGCGCGGCCAGGGAACAGGAGTACGGAAGGCTCAAGCGGGAGTTCTGGACCGGGTTGGCCTTCAGCTTCGTCATTTTCATCGGCAGCATGCCCCGTTTCTTCCCCTGGATTCCTCCCATCCTCACCAGCCCCTGGCTCCTCTGGGCGATGGCCACGCCCGTCCAGTTCTGGATCGGCCGCCGCTTTTATAAGGGAGCCTGGGCGGCATTGAAACATGGACGGGCCGACATGAACACGCTGGTCGCCGTGGGAACTTCGGCCGCCTATTTTTACAGCGCCGCGGCCGCCCTTTTTCCGTCCTTTTTCGAGGCCGGCGGGATCAAACCGGAAGTCTATTTCGATACGTCGGCGGTCATCATCACCCTGATCCTGTTCGGGCGGATGCTCGAAGCGCGGGCCAAAGGGCGGACGTCCGAGGCCATCAAAAAGCTCATCGGGCTCCAGCCCAAGACCGCCCGCGTCGTCCGCGACGGCGCGGAAATCGACCTTCCGATCAAGGATGTCGTCGTCGGCGACGTCGTGATCGTCCGGCCGGGCGAGAGGATCCCCGCGGACGGGGTCGTGATCCAGGGACGCTCGGCCGTCGACGAGTCGATGATCACGGGCGAAAGCCTGCCCGTGGAGAAGAAGGAGGGCGATGAGGTCATCGGTGCGACCATCAACAAAACGGGCAGCTTCACCTTCCGGACCGCCAAGGTCGGCCGGGACACCGTCCTGGCCCGGATCATCCGGCTGGTCCAGGAGGCTCAGGGCTCCAAGGCTCCCATCCAGCGGTTGGCCGACGTGATCGCCGGCTATTTCGTGCCGATCGTCATCTCCATCGCGGTCCTGACCTTCATCGCTTGGCTGGCCTTCGGCCCAAAACCGGCTCTGACCTTCGCCCTTCTGAATTTCGTGGCGGTGATGATCATCGCCTGCCCCTGCGCCTTGGGTCTGGCCACGCCTACGGCGGTCATGGTCGGAACGGGCAAAGGAGCGGAAAACGGCATCCTCATCCGGGGCGGCGAAAGCCTGGAGATGGCCGGACGGATCACGGCCGTCGTCTTCGACAAGACCGGCACGCTGACGAAGGGGGAGCCCGATGTCACGGACCTGTTCACGGCGCCGCCGTTCTCCGATGACGAAGTTCTGCGGCTGACGGCCAGCGCCGAACGGGTCTCCGAGCATCCCTTGGCCGAGGCCGTGGTGAAGAAGGCCGCCGAGAGGAACCTGGCGTTATGGCCGGCGACGAATTTTCGGGCGCTCGAAGGCCTCGGCCTCGAGGCTCAGGTCGACGGCCGGGCCGTCGTCGTCGGCAATGAAAAGCTCATGCGGGAGCGAGGGATCGATTTCGGGAATTTTGCCGGGAACGTCGAAACCCTGTCGCGCGACGGGAAAACACCGGTCTTCGCGGCCGTCGACGGCCGGCCGGCCGGGTTGCTGGCCATCGCGGACACTCTCAAAGACGAATCCCGCCGGGTGGTCGATAGGCTCAGGGAACTCGGTCTCGAGGTCATCATGCTGACGGGCGATAACCGGCTGACTGCAGAAGCCATCGCCCGCCGGGCTGGCATCACGACCGTGGTTCCCGAACTCCTTCCGGGCGACAAGGTCCGGGAGATCAAGAAGCTTCAGGACGCCGGACAAAGAGTGGCCATGGTCGGCGACGGGATCAACGACGCGCCCGCCCTCGCCCAGGCGGACGTCGGCATCGCCATCGGCTCCGGAACGGACGTGGCCATGGAAGCGGCCGACATCACCCTGATGAGGGACGACTT
>JAPKZI010000012.1 GCA_026393865.1 Candidatus Aminicenantota bacterium | reverse complement strand
CCCCGGGCGAAGCCCGATGACCAGGCCCCCGACCACGACGAGAAGCAGAGCGGCCGCTAAGGCGTATTTAGCCCGGCCGGCGAAGATATAGGTCTCGTACCACTTCGGCTTGGGGAGCTTGATCGCGGACGGAGAGGGGCCCGCGGCGCGGACGCCGTCGAGGACGGCCGTCCAGACCCGGTGCGACGGCTCGTGCTTGGGCAGTCTCCAGCTTGTCTCCGATGAGCTTATGCGCGTGTGAGCATCTCATGGTCGTTTCTCCTTAGCAGGCTCGCCTTTTCGTCAGATAGTCCCTGAGCCTGAGCCGGGCCTTGAAGAGCTGGGACTTGGACGTCCCTACCGAGAGGCCGAGCATCCGGGCGATCTCTTCGTGCTTGAAGCCCTGAACATCGTGGAGGAGGAAGATCTCCTTGAGCTTTTTCGGCAGGCCGGCGATCGCCTCGTCGAGCGGCTTCCGGACATCGTTCGAGGATTCGCGCGCGCCGGCCGCGTACAGTGTGCCCTCGACGTCAGCCAGGGGAACGCTCTTTTGGAGCTCGATCCTTTTCCCCCGCAGGTAGCTGTAACAAGTGTTCAAGGCAATGCGGTAGACCCAGCCGGTGAACGTCTCGGTCTTTTGGACGTCTCCCAGATGGGTGAAGATCTTGATGAAGATCTCTTGGAGGAGGTCCTCGGCCGCCGACCGTTCATAGGTGTAGCGGAAGGCCATATTGAAAAGGGCGGTCTTATAACGGTAGTAGAGAGCTTCAATGGCCCTTTCGTCACCCGCCTGGCCGCGGCGGATGAGATCTTCGAGGGAATCTCGAGCGGGGACGGCGAGGATGACGACGTCCTTCCCATCGTCGGGCAGGCTCATAGCGGCATTATCCATGATTTGAAGGCCGTTTGCCAGAGCCGCTTCTTGATAAGACATTCGTTGACTCTCTTCAACCCTATAAGATGGGAAATGGGGGGAAAAGGTTGCTTTTTTGCGAATATTTTTCATCTTTTTTTCGACGGCGGCGGGGGCCCCGGGCTTTGCCCGGGGGTCAACTTCCGCCGTACTCGCCCGTGTATACAAGCCACGGGCGAGTGGCGAGCCGAAGGCTCGTCCCTTGACCCGGCGGGCAACATTTCGCTGGAACAAATCCCCTAAATCCCTTATAAATAGGAAGAGAACAAGGAGCGGCCATGAGCAAGACCATCCGTTATTCTGCCATTATCATATTCATTATAGTGCAAATAAGCCTGGTCGGCTGCGGCAAAGGCCCGGCCGACGGCAGCCGGGCGGAGATCTCGGGCATCATCGAAGCCGTCAAGACCGACGTCCGGGCCCAAGCCCAGGGGGAGATCGAGCGGCTCCCGGTCAAAGAAGGTCAGCAGGTCCAAAAAGGCGAACTGCTCTGCGTCATCAATGCCGACAAGCTCCGCCTCCAGATCGACCAGGTCAAAGCCGGGATCGCCGCGTCCGAAGCCAAGCTCCGGCTGGCCAAGATCGGGACGAAGAAGGAGCTCATCGCCGTGGCCAAGACCCAGGTTGAAACCGCGGCCAAACAGCTCGAACTGGCCCAGAAGGACCAGGAACGGATGACCAAGCTCCTGAGCGAAGGCGCGGTATCGCTGAACCAGAAGGAACGGGCCGACCTGGCCCTCAAAGCGGCCCAGGACCAGCACAAGAACGCCCAGGAGAACTACCAGATGGCCTTCCGCGGCCGGGAGAAAGAGGAGTTCGAGATGATCCAGTCCGAGATCCAGGGCCTCAAGATCCAAGAGCAATATCTCCAAAGGCTCCTCCAAGACACCGAGGTGAAGTCTCCGGTCTCAGGCTATATCGAAGTCAAACACGTCGAGCTCGGCGAACTGGCCGTCCCCGGCGCGGTCCTGTTCAGCCTGATCGACCTCGGCCAAACATACGTCAAGGCCTACGTCTCCGAACAATACGTGGGCCGGGTGATCCTGGGCGCCGAGGTGGCCGTGACCTGCGATTCGTTCCCCGACAAATCCTTCAAAGGGAAGGTCGATTTCATTTCGAGCGAGGCCGAGTTCGCCCCCCGGAATATCCAAACGAAAGAGGAACGCCTCAAGCTCGTCTATATGGTCAAGTCGTATCTCGACAACCCGGCCGGCGAGCTCAAGCCGGGCATGCCCGTGGACGTTAAGATAAGCATGAAATAATCCCCCCTCACCCCCCTTCTATGATGGCGAAACGCAAGCCCCTGTTTCGTTCTTTCTTTTATTCTTCATCTCTGCCTCGGTTTTTTGAACCACCCTTCTATCCGCGCCTTGAAGCGCACCGTAGCATTCGATCTCGGCTCCTAAACCTTTAAGTGAACGCGACTCTCTCGAGTCCGTTAAGGGGGGATCTAGGCAGCCGATATTTTCATCTTGTCCGGGAAATACTCCCTCTTCTCGGTGAGCACGCGATAAATGATGGTCAGCAGCCGGCGAGCCACGGCGATCTTGGCCACGTTCGCTCCCTTCCGCTTGGCCAGACGGTTGTATAAGACGCGAAGACCCAGGTCCTTCTTGATCGCCGGATACGCCGCTTCCAACGCCGCCCATCTCAGCCAAGCGCTCCCTTGTTTCGTGATCCGTCCGTGATGCGTCCGTTCCCCCGAGGCGTACGTCGAGGGAATCACTCCCGCATAGGAATGAAGATCCCCCACGGTCGGAAACCGTTTGATGTCCGCGATCTCCACCGCCACCAATACCGACAACGTTGTGGCAAAACCAGGAACTGTATCGATCCTCGACGCCTCTTCGATCTCCCCATACAGGAGGCGGACCAGTCCGTCCGACCTCTTGATATGAGCCTGATCCTCCTGATATCCCTGAATCAAGTCGTCCAAGACCATCTTGTCGGGATCCTCCAACGGCAACTTCGTCAGGAACTCCACCCCCTTCCCACTGAACAACCCCTCCTCCCGCCTCTCCACTTCCACACGGATCTCCTCTTTCTGTTGAGCCAACAGCGCCCGGATCTTGTTCTTCTTTTCCGTTTGCTTCGCCACCCAATACGCCCTCAGCCGCATCACCCGCTGCGCCTGCCGGTTCCGCTCTCCTCGCTGATAGACTTCCGGAATCAAGTCCGCCCGCAACAAGTGCGCCAGCGTTCGCGAGTCCCGCTTGTCGGTCTTGATCCGGGCATGGGCGATCGCCTTCACCTGCAGCGCGTTGGCCATCTTCACCTCTCCGCCCAGCTCCCGCAACAGGTCGGCCATCACATACGACGACCGGCCCGCCTCCAAAACCGCCGTGAACGGATGATACCCCTCCAGGAACCGCTTGACCCCCTCCCTGAGGTTTAACACCCGCCCGTTCTTCAGCTCCTGACCATCCTTGTCCACAATCGTCATGACCGACGCTTGCTTGTGATGGTCGATACCGATAAAATACATCCGCGCACCTCCTAGAAAGATTTTCCTTCGACGAGTAATCTAGCACAGTTTACCCGTCTCGGAGGTGCGTTTCGCTATCATGCTACCTTTAGAAAAGGGGGGGCCGCTTCCACCCTTTTCTAAAGGGGGGGAGGGGGGATTACAATCGCCGCTCAAGATCCGCCAGGACCTCTTCGGCCGTCGTCCCCGCCCCAACCGGGATCTTCAGGATCGGCACGCGCCGGGCCGCGTAAAACTCAAGAAGGGGCAGCGTCCGCTTCTCGAAGATCTCGAGCTTTCTCTCGACCGCCTCGAGCGAATCGTCGCTCCGGCCGGCCCGGTCGCCGCCGGTGTCAAGCCGAATCCGTTCTTTGATCACGGCGGCCGTTCCTATCAGGTTGACGACGGCGCAGACCTCGGTGCTCCGTTCCAGGTCCCGGGCCTGGCCTGGGTGTCGCGGCAGACCGTTCATGATCAGCAGGTCGTCGCGTCCGACGCCTTTCTCATGCACAAAGCGATCCAGGATTTTCTCGGCAATCGGGAAATTCTCGTTCTCCAGGAGCGCCCCGCCGGCCAGGGAATCCAGAATGACGGCCCGCTCACGTGCCGAAAATGCATCGTCCTGCCTCTCGCCCGCGATCACGGCTTCAAATGAAGCCGCGATCGCCCTCAAGTTCGCTCCGAAGTCGAAATGGAGGCAGCGCCGCCCGCGAAACCCGCGGCATTCCAGCAACTCCCCAAGCGGCGTCTTGCCCGCTCCCGTCGGCCCGACGAGCAGGATCGCTTTTTTATTATCCATAAAAATATGATACATTAGGTTCATCTTCAAAATCGAGGGAAGGAATGAATATCGTAAGCATGACTCTAAGGCTTCTCCTGGCCGTTGCTCTCGGTGGGATCATCGGGATCGAGCGGGAGACGAGCCGCAAGCCGGCCGGCCTCAGGACGAACATTCTGATCTGCGTCAGTTCGGCGATGATGATGATCGTGGCTGAACTTTTTTCCGGAAAGAACGGCAGCGGACAGGAGGTCATGAGGGTCGCGGCCGGAGTGATCACCGGCGTCGGCTTTCTCGGGGCCGGCGCGATCATCCAAGCCCGCGGCACGGTCCACGGCCTGACGACGGCCTCGGTCATCTGGGCGGTGGCGGGGCTGGGGCTCGCGGTCGGAGCCGGTTATTACCTGATCTCCATCGTTTTCACCCTGATAGTCGTCTTGATCCTGGTCTTTCTGCGGAAGATCGAACAGATTCTGCTCAAGAGATCCGAGAAAAATCATCCCCACGTCCACTGACCGCCCGCGCATAGAAAAATCCGCCGAAATTTCCTATAATGAACCGCTGCCCATATGAAGAAAAGACTGTTCGTTCTCGTTTTTCCGGCCCTGCTCGCGGGGCTCGCCCCGCCGTCCGTTCCGAGCGCCGCTCAGTCCGCCGGCCTGACGGTCAAAGACAGCCTTAACCGGACGGTCGTCGTCCCGGCCAAGGTCAAGCGCATCGTCTCGATTCAGGCCGAAATCACGCGTCTCATCGTCGCCCTGGGCGCGGGCGACGATCTCGTCGGCATCGATTACACGATGCGGCTCCACGACCATCTCTTCAAACACATCTATCCCCAAGAATCGCGCCTCCCCCTCGTTTCCATGGCCGAGAACAACGTCAACCTGGAAACGGTCGTCAGCTTGAAGCCCGACGTCATCTTCGCCTCGCCTTTCGAACGGCAGATCGTCGAAGCCATTCAGCGGAAAACGCGGATCCCCGTCGTCGCCCTGGCCTCCTTGGGCGACGCCGCGAAACTCGCCGAGGAAATGAGGCTGGTCGGCCGGATCCTCGGCCGGGAAAAGCGGGCCGAGGAGCTCGCCGCTTATTTCACGGGCTCCCTCGGCCTCATTCGCGAACGCCTAAAAACCGTGCCCCGCGAAAAAATGCCCCGCGTGTACCTGTCCTTCTGGGGTTCGCTGGCGAGAACGCCGATCCATTACGAGCCGGTCGAGATCGCCGGCGGACTCAACCTGGCCGAAAAGATCATGCCCGACATTCTCGGTTCCGTCGGGACCATGGTCAAGATCGAACAGCTCATCCTCTGGGATCCGGACATGATCCTCGTCCACGGCAACTACCTCCCCAAAGAAAGGGCGGTGACCGTCGAGAGCGTCCTCAAGGACCCCCGGCTGGCCTCTTTGAGATCGGTCAAAGCCAAAAAGGTTTTTTACACCTTCGGATTCTGGAACTGGTGGGACATGGCCGAGGTCCTCCTCGAAACCGAGTACCTGGCCCACCTGTTCCATCCGGACCGATTCCCCGAATTCGACCTCGGCCGGCGGGGCGACGCCGTCTACAAGAAGTTCTACGGGCTGGACGGCGGCTTCGCCAAGCTCTCGGCGATCCTCCGCTGCGACAAGTGGGCCCATGACTAAAAAACAACGCGCGCTCGGCCTGCTCATCCTGCTTTTTCCGTTCGTCGCTCTGTTCGTTTCCCTGACCATCGGCGTCGTCCATATTCCTCTCGGCGGCGTCCTCAAATCCCTCCTCTCGCCCTTCTTTCCGGCCATGAAAGAGGGCCTGCCCGAAAATTATCTGGGCATCGTCCTCGGCGTCCGCCTTCCCCGCCTCCTGCTGGCCCTGCTGGCCGGCGCCGGCCTATCCGTCTCGGGCGCGTCGCTCCAGGCGCTGTCCAAGAACCCGCTTGTCAACGAATACATCCTGGGCATCTCTTCGGGCGCGGCCTTCGGGGCCTCGCTCTCGATCGTCATCTTCCACCAGGGCTTCCCAGCTCAAATCTCGGCCTTCGTCTTCGCCGTCGCCGCGGTCATGATCGTCCTGTTCATCTCCCGAAACTCGGACTCGCCCATCGTCTCGCTCCTTCTGACCGGGATCATCGTCTCGGCCTTTTTTTCCGCGCTCCTCTCCCTCGTCGAATTCTTCGCCAGCCCCTACGCCCTCCAAGGCCTCTTCTATTGGCTCATGGGAAACCTCGGCTGGCCCGGCTGGGGAGCCCTTTCGATCTCCCTTCCGCTGATCGCGGTCGGGACCGCCGGGCTGATCCTCATGCGCTGGCGGATGAACGTCCTATCCATGAGCGACGAGGAGGCCCGCTCCCTGGGCGTCAACGTCCGCCGGGAAAAGCTCCTGGTCATCTTCCTGGCGACGCTGGTTACGGCGGCCGTCACGTCCGTGGCCGGGATCATCGGCTGGGTCGGCCTGATCGTGCCCCACCTCGTCCGGATGATGGTCGGCGTGGACAACCGCCGCGTCGTGCCGTTGTCGGCGGCGATGGGCGCCGGCTATTTGATCCTGGCCGACGATCTCGCCCGCAGCCTGGCCTCGTCGTTCGAAATTCCCGTGGGCATCTTCACCAGCCTCATCGGGATCCCCTTCTTCATCCTTCTTCTCAAGAAATCCAAAAGGATCTGGCTGTGAGCATTTGGGTCAAGGATCTGCGCTTCGACTACCGGACCTTCTCTCTCCATGTCCAGGACCTCCGCTTCGAGGCGGCCAAACTGACCTCGATCGTCGGCCCCAACGGAGCGGGCAAGACGACGCTGCTCAAATGCCTCAGCGCCATCCTCCCCATCGCCCGGGATTCGCTCTTCCTCGACCGCCGGGACATCGCCCTTCTCTCGGCGGAAGAGCGGGCCCGTCTCATCGCCTACGTGCCGCAGGAGCACAGTTCTGCTTTCAATTACGCCGTCCAGGATTTCGTTCTGATGGGCCGGGCGGCCTACATTTCCCTCTTTTCCACGCCCTCCGCCGCCGACGTCGAGATCGCCCTCGAGGCGCTCGAATACGTCGGGCTGCGCCGCTTTGCCTCCCGGCCCTGCTTCGAGCTCAGCAGCGGCGAGCGGCGGCTGGTTCTCATCGCCCGGGCCCTGGCCCAGAAGTCGGACATCCTCGTTCTGGACGAGCCCACGTCGTTCCTCGACCCGAAGCACGAGACCGAGCTTATGGATCTCGCCCGGAGACTGGCCGTCGAGAAGAAAAAGACGGTCCTGGTGACCCTCCACAACCTTGACACGGCCGTCAGATATTCGGACGTCATGATCTTCATGAAAAAAGGCGGCGTCGTGGCGAATGGAACGCCGGACGACATTCTGACCGAGCCCTTGCTCGAGGCCGTCTATGAAATTAAAATGACCATCCTCCGCCATGAGGGGCGGAAATTCATTGTGAAATGACGAGTTGACGGGAGCGGGCCAATAATTTATCATGATGATAGGAACGGTAGGGAAATGAAGATCCGCTATCTCAACGGCAGCCGGCTGTACTTCGCCATCCTGGCCGGCGGCAACGCCGTCATCGAGGACCAATCCTATCTGAACAAGATCAATGTCTTCCCCGTCCCTGACGCGGACACGGGGACTAATCTGGCCTCGACCATGCGGGCCATCGCCGACGGGGCGGAGCCCCACCATTCGATCAAGGCCACCCTGAAATCCGTCGCCAACGCCGCCCTGAGCGGGGCTCGGGGCAACTCCGGTCTCATCTTCGCCCAGTTCATCCACGGCATGAGCAAGGAGATCAGCCACGAATCCAGGCTGACCACCCACGCCTTCGCCGAGTCCGTGAAGCGGGCCGTCCACTACGCCCACAAGGCGATCGTCCATCCCGTCGAGGGGACGATGATCACGGTCATCCGGGAATGGGCCGAGGCGGTCTACCAGCGCAGAAGCCAGACCTCGGACTTCGTCGAGCTCATGACCGAATCCCTCCATACCGCCAGGAACTCGCTCAAGGAAACGACCCAAAAGCTCCAGGTCCTGGCCCGGGCCGGCGTCGTGGACGCGGGGGCCAAGGGCTTCGTCGATTTCCTCGAAGGCATCCTCAACTACATCAAAAAAGGCAAACTCGCCCGTCCCCAAAAAGCGGAGGTTTTGTGGGCTCAGGAAGAGATCACGGTGCCCGCTAAAGACAAATCCTTGGAATATCGCTACTGCTCCGAGGCCCTTCTCACGGGCTCGGACCTCGATCCCGACGCGATCCGCTCGGTCGTCCGGCGGTTCGGGGAATCGGCCGTGGTGGCCGGTTCCGAAGAGAAGGTTCGGATCCACGTCCACACCAACCGACCGGCCGAACTGTTCTTCGAGCTCAAGGACCACGGCCTGATGTCCCAGATCAAGGTCGACGACATGCGCCGCCAGTACGAAGCGGCCCATGAACGAAAATCAAGGATCGCCATCGTCACGGATTCCGCCTGCGATCTCCCTCCCGAGGTCCTGGACGAGCGCCAGATCCACGTCATCCCGCTGACCCTGTCCTTCGGCGATCAGCAGTTCCTGGACAAGTTGACGATCCGGCCGGACCAGTTCTACGGATTGCTCGAGACGAGCCCGGTCCATCCCAAGACCGCCGTTCCGCCCGTCATGACCGCCCAGAATCTGCTCTCGTTCCTGGCCAGCCACTATGATTCGATCATCGTCATCACCCTCTCCGACAAGCTCAGCGGCGTCTACAACATGTGCCTCAAGGCCGCCGCCCATATCCAGGGAAAGACGGTCAGCGTGATCGATTCGCGGGCCATCTCGGCCGTCACCGGACTGCTCGTGGCGAAAGCCTCCGACATGGCCGAAGCGGGCGCTACCCATGACGAGATCGTCAGGGCGATCGAAACGGCGGTCCCAAGGACTCAGCTTCTGGTTGATGTCGCAACCATGAAATATTTCGTCCGCAGCGGCCGGGTCAGCCCGGTCAAGGGCCTGATCGGCCGGCTCCTCAAGGTCAAGCCCATCATCACCCTGGACGAGACCGGCAAGGCCGCCGAGGGCGGCAAATCCTTCAGCCGGAAGGCGAACATGGCCAAGATCTTAGCTCAGGTCCGGAAGAAGGCCGCCGAAGGGGAACTCGAAGGATACGCCGTCGTCCACGCCCGGAACCCGGAGAGGGCCGCCCTCTACGAGAAACGGCTCACCGAACTCCTAGGTCGAGAGCCCGCCTTTATCATGGATGTCGCTCCCGTCATCGGCGTCCACGCCGGCGTCGGCACCGTCGGTGTCGCATTGCTTTATAAATAAAAGAATTCACCCCCCTCCCCCATAAAATCAGCGACTTCTTATTTCTATCGTCAATTTCGGGCGGACGCCGGAGAATTGACAGCTCTTAGGGGATACAATATATTATGCGTCCCGCGAGGGAGGAAATTCATGAGTCGCTGGAAGCTGCTGTTCACGATCTTCGCCGTCACCTTTTCCACGATGCTGGTCGAAGTCCTGCTGACGCGCGTCTTCTCGGTCCTCTATTTCGGGCAGTTCGCCTTCCTGATCATCTCCCTG
>JAPKZI010000150.1 GCA_026393865.1 Candidatus Aminicenantota bacterium | reverse complement strand
TGAAATTCCGGTGATGGGGCGCGAGTGAAAAAACAATAAAGCTCGTCTTCAACACCGAAATCCAGCGGCGGGCGGTGTCGACCGAAACTCCGGCGTCGGACGCGAGCGAGGAATAATTGAGAAGCTGTCCGACGCGTCCGGCGACAAGCCCCAGAAAGCGCTCGAAGGCATCGAGGTCGCCGATGTTCACCAAGCTCCGGACGTCTCGCTCGATGTAGGTTAGGACGTAATCGGCCAGCCAGACTTCGGGAGGGATGCCGCGGTCATGGATGCGCGGATAGAAGCCCGTCCGGATCGCCTCCCACAAGTCCGGCAAGTCCGGTCCGGATATTCGGTTCGTGAACAAGCAGAGAGGGTCCCCGGGTTCGGATTGCGGCCGCCGGTCGAGTTCGGCTCGCGAAAAAGGGAGGAGATGAAGGATCCCGCTGCGCCCCGCGAGCGATTGGGAGACATCCTTTAACAGAAGAAAATTTTGAGATCCCGTCAGAACAAACCGGCCCGGGGATGCGTCCTTGTCCACGGCCGTCTGCAGCGCGGAGAAAAGGTCGGGGACGCGCTGGGCCTCGTCGAAAATCGCAGGACCGGAATGCCTGTTCAGAAAGCCCTTGGGATCGTCCCTGGCGAACGATCGTGTTTCCGTGTCTTCGAACGAGAGATACTCATGATTCGGGAAGGCGGCCTTGGCAAGAGTTGTTTTTCCCGATTGACGGGGCCCCGTGACGATGACGAGCGGATAGTAACCGGCATCGCGAATCGCATAGGGGGAGAGTAGGCGAGGTATCATATGGCTAATTTACGATTGAATCGTACAATTGTCAAGTGACAAATTTTTACCTTGACCGAAGAGGCCGTTTGGAGATCGCGACGGCCCTGAAGGCTTATCGGGGATTCCAGGCCCTGGGGCTCGAGGTCGTCGGCATGGAGGCGGATGGGCCCGAGATTCTGAGGATTGCGGCTCAAACGGGTTTGACGGCCTACGATGCCGCCTATATCGCGCTTGCAAGGCGCGAGAAGGCCGATCTGCTCACCAACGATGCCCGCCTCTCTCAAGCCGCCGAAAAAATTTCCTGATTCCCGACCCCCGTTTCTGTCAAGACCGGACCCCTCCAAGATGTGAACCCGGGGGTCGGGTCTAACTTTTAACGCTTTTCTTACTGAGCGGCCGAATTATCCACAGAATTATCCACAGAAAAAATAAAAAAAACAGTTGACAATCTAATTAAAATATGCTAACTAACTTCTGTTATAAAGGATGCAGGTTATATAAAAATGCCTTTAGGGAATGATTTGCTCGTTTCCGAGAAAACTCCTCCCCAGTTCGCGATTTCCTCCCAATTCTCCCGGCAAAAACTGCTGACCTCCAAAGAACTCCTTCAGATCATTTTTGAGTTCGCGCCGGTCGCTCATTTTCTTTTTGATACGCGGGGGACAATCATCGAGGCCAATAAGGCCGCCGCGGAGCTCACCGGCTATGCCCGGGAGGAAATGATCGGCAGAAACACTTTTGAATTGGAGATCCTTACCCGAGAACAAGCCCGCAAGGTCCGCCATCGTTTCGCCAGCGCCGGCTCCGGAAAATCCGTCGGTCATCACGAATACGACATGAAGTTGCGGGACGGAAGCCGGAGAATCCTGGAGTCTAACGTTTTCCCGATTAAGATCGATGGACAAACCCTGATTTTGGCCATGGCCGTGGACGTGACGGCCCGTAAAATCAGCACCGAGAATCTGCGGAAACAGAGGGCGAAGCTCAGATCCTCCCAGAAAGAGCTGAAATATTTTTCGCGCCGGCTTATCTGCATCCGCGAGGAAGAACGCAAAAACCTATCTTCCGTCCTCCATAATGAGGCCGGAGCCCTGGCCGGGCTGCTGAAATGCCGTCTCAACACCGTCCAGAAGGAGATTCAAGCCGGCCAGACGAGCCCGGCCCTACAGGGGCTCGACGAAAGCCTGTCCCTGGTTAACGGTCACATCGCAGCCCTGAAAAAGTGCGCCATGAACTTGCGGCCGCCCGATCTCGACAGGCTGAGTCTTCCCGAGGTCCTGAAAAATTGCTATTCCGATGCGGCTGAAAAAACAGGCCTTAAAATCGTTTTCCGGTTCGGCCTGAACGGGCATGAAATCAAAAATCACGCATCCACCATCATCTATCGAATCGCTCAGGAAGCCCTGAACAACATCATTCATCATACGGAGGCGAAGAACGTCATCTTGAGCTTGGCCTGCCGGGATAGCGTTATCAGGCTGAAGATAGCCGACGACGGCCGAGGTTTTCATCCGGATAAAAAGCTGAAAGCAAAGAAATTAGGCCTTGGCATCCTGAGCATGAACGAGATGGCCGAATGTGTCGGCGGCAGGTTCGCCATCCGGAGCTCTCCGGGAAAAGGAACGACCGTCTCCGTCGCCATCCCGGTCCGGAACGGCGTCTCCCGCCCGGAAAGGAAAGCGCCACCGATTCTCTAATTCTCTTGCATTAGGTTCGTGTCTCCGAATTTCCAAATTCGCTTGAATTTTTCCCCCTTTCTTACCTTCGACCGCTAAATACCATAAGATAAGCTCAAATCTACTCACTTTATGGTATTTACAGCCGGGTCGATAATCTCTAAAGTTGAGGTTCCTTTTTTTTAGCTCCTTTCCCATAAAGGGACTAGGAAAGAGGGGAAGCGGGCGCTAGTGTATGTTTGAACAAGTCGGCAGAAGGGGTGTTTTTAATTGGCCGGAACCAAGGGCGAGATTTCCTTATCTTTGATGGTTTCTTAGCCTATTTCCCCTTCATCCTAACGCCCTTCTTGCGATTTGGCCATGCCGAAGAGCTATTTTGTCGGTCAGGCAGCCAACGGCGGTAGCCTATTTTTTTTAAGCGTTACTGACATAATTATCGGAGTTTCATCATGAGTATCAGAGTCGTTTTGGCGGATGATCATCCCGTCGTCAGGGCCGGCCTCAGGGCAGTCATCGAGAAAAGCAAGGAAGACATCGTGATCGTCGACGAGGCGATTAACGGCAAAGAGGTCCTCGAGATCGCCGAGAAAAAGCCGGTCGACATCTTTCTCCTGGATGTCGAAATGCCCCATCTCAACGGCATCGAGACGGCCGAACGGCTCCTCAAGAAGGACCCTAAAGCCAAGATCATCATCCTCAGCATCCACGACTCCCGGATCTTCGTCCAACGGGCTCTCCGCTGCGGGGTCAAGGGCTATATCCTGAAGGAGAGCGCCACCGAAGAGATGATCCAGGCCATTCTGGAGGTTTTCAAGGGCCGGTTCTTTTTAAGCCCCGGGATCTCCGACTTTATCGTGGACGGATTCCTGGGCAAGGTCAGCGCCGCCAAGGATAAAAGCGCGGGGAACGGCCTGACGAAAAGGGAGCGGGAAATCGTTCAACTCATCGGCGAGGGCTGCACGAACAAGGAAATCGCCCAAAAACTCAATCTTTATCTGAACACCGTCCAGGTCCACCGGCGGAACCTGATGCAGAAGCTGAATATCCATAAGCAAGCCGACCTGATCCGTTACACGATCAAGGAAGGTATTTCGAAGCTGTAGTTCAAGAAAATTCGGTGACATGAACGCTAATTCTCTTGAATTAGGTTCGTGTCTCCGAATTTCCAAATTCGCTTGAGATTCTTTAAGTCTTCTCCATGAAAAAAGCCCACATCACCGGCATCACCGGCCAGGATGGCACCTACCTAACCGAATTCCTCCTCTACAAGGGCAACGAGGTCCA
>JAPKZI010000228.1 GCA_026393865.1 Candidatus Aminicenantota bacterium | reverse complement strand
TGGATGGAGGCGTATGGATAGATGCCGCCCAACAAATGAATAAAGGGGAACGTAACGACAAGGAGCCGCCCTTGTCTCGTCTCGACGGTATTGCGAATATTTATTAGCCGTTTTTTTTGTTCCTCCCAGAGCGGTCCGAGGTATGCCCGTTGAACAAACTGATAATACTTCGACACGTCCGGATCACGCGCGGCTTTCCGCCAATAATACAACGTGTTGAAAAGATAGCTGTATTTCACGATGAACCCCGGCTCTGCCCCTCCATAGATCCGTTTCAAATTATCCTGCCACTCAGGCACGATGTCGGCGATGTCGTTAAGGTTATAAATCAGGATAACGATGTCGAGTTCATAATTGTTACGCTGGATCAGGTTCCGGAGACATGTCAACTCATCGCCCGTATCCCATCCATTAGAGGAAAATACATGCACCTCCCAAGCAGGCTTCTTCTTTCGGATGATGTTTGTAAATCGGCTCTCAACATTTTTAACGCCGTGCCCTGCCGTAAACGAGTCGCCGATAAAGGTGAACCGCCGCATGCCTGGCGTACATTGAGCGACATAGCGCTCAAGCGAATCCCGAACACCTGCCGTGTTGTATTTGTAGTTTCTTTTAAGCCATTCCGTAGTCACTCTCGTAAGGCCAAATGACTCTGTCGTGTCGTAAATGAAACGGAAATAAACTTCTCCGCAAAGAAGAGCAAAAGAGCATAGCCCAAGCGTAAGAAGGGCGTTTCCAAAGACCATGCGCCAGACGCTGTGAGCATTTTTGCGGAGGCTCCTCCTTCTGTGGTGAAATAGGAACAGGAGAAGGCCGCTCAGGATAGGGATAGCAACAAACGCAAATAGAATAATATTCTCTTTCATCCATAACACCCCATTGAACTCGGGATATTATTTATATTACCTGCATTAATCCCGTATCGGAGAATATCATGATTGATAAGCATTATCAAAAACAAGAAATTCGTATGCAGAGAACATGTACGCTTCTTCGGTCGTCGCGTCGACTATTTGACTTTTTCGGCCGCATGAATAGAATAAAAAGAGAAAGGTTTTTCGATGAAGGACTTTTTTAAAACGCTGCTCACGGTCATCGCCGTTTCCTCCGCTTTTTTCCTCGGTTTTCATTTCGGAAAAGAGAAGGAAAAAGCCAAGATCCCCGAATTCCAGGAAGATTGACCCTTCATTGCCGGGGGGCCTGGATCGGCAGAAGGTCGCTTTGCCCCCTTTTCTTTTTCGCCTCCGGGTCCTATAATACGCTTGCCTTGAGTCCGGGTCCATCAGCGCCCGCGAATTTTTTGACAGAGGTTGGATCATGAATTGGGGAGTCACCGGCCTGCTCATCATTTTCGGGGCGTTCGTCCTGCTTTTAATCATCAATCCGAACCTGTCCTGTTTCGGCAGACGCCTGAAATCGCCGTTTTATCCCCTGTGGCGGAAGAAAAAGCTGGCCCAGGAGGAGAAGGCCCGGAAGGCCAGGCTGATCAAGACCGACGATTACGGTTTCAAGCTCGGCGAGGATGGAGCTCCCCCGCCCCCCGGGCCGTCGACGCAGGCCAAAAAGAAGACCGAGGACTACGGCTTCAAGCTGGACCCATGAACGCCGGCCGGAGGACGCCGAATCCCGGCCCGGGAGAGACGGAGGTGAAAAGGACATTCGCGGTCCTTGGATGCGCGGTCCTCGCCGCCCTCCTCTTCACTGCCGGGTGCACCCTTCGGCACGCCGTCATCGCTCCGGTTCCCGCGGCGTTGAGCGAGATCGAGGGCTACGCGTCGCTCAAGCTCACCCAGAACGGGGAGACGGCCAAATCCAAATTTTCTTTCGTCCTGGAGCTGTCCCGCCGGGCGAGGGTCGAGATCCAGGACCCGCTGGGCCGGACGGCGGCGATCCTTTACATCGACGATAGGGACGGATATTTCGTCCTGGCCTCGGAAAAGGCTTATTGGAAGGCGGCCGCGGACGAGATCATCGCTAAATTTCTGGGGACCCCTCTCAGCCTTCCCGAGATGGCCGGTCTTCTCTGCGGCCGCTGGTCCGGAAAGGGGGGAGGCGACGCGGCCTTGACGGATTGGAACTTGACCCGCGACGGAGAAGGCCGCTGGGTGTCGGGCCGAAGGGAAGCCCTCGCTTTCACGGTCCGCGAGTTCTTCCCGAACAGCCCCGTCCCCCGCCGCGTGGAATTTCAAACGCTCTCCTGCCGGGGCAGTCTCAGCCTATTGGCCATGGAATTCAACAAGCCCCTGACCGCCTCCGTGTTCGATTTGGATTTTTTGAACCGCTACGCCTCCAAAAGCTGGGAGTACATCGAAAAGGCCTTGCGACATGAAGATTAGGTCGTTCGCCAAGATCAACCTGGGCCTCGAGATCGTCCGGAAGCGGCCTGACGGCTACCATGATATCCGGACGCTTTTTCAATGGATCGGTCTATTCGACGTCCTCCATTTTCAGGACCGGCCTGCGGCCGAGATCCGGCTCGAGGGAAACGATCCCAGTATTCCTTGGGATGAGACGAACCTGATCTCCCGGGCGGTGCGCAGCCTCCGGGCGCGCGCCGGCGTCTCCCGCGGCGTCGGCATCCGCGTCGAAAAGAATATCCCCGCCGGGCGGGGGTTGGGCGGCGGGAGCAGCAACGCCGCGGCCACGCTTTGGGCCCTCAACCGGCTGTGGGGGCTCGGTTTGGACCGGGAGGAACTGATCGGTCTCGGCCGAGGGCTGGGAGCCGACGTGGCCTATTTTTTCGAGGGCGGGCTCTGCTTGGGAGAGGAGCGGGGGGACAGGTTGACGCCTCTCCCCGACCTGCCCCATCTGCCCCTGGTTCTGGCCTTCCCGCCCTTCCCGGTCCCGACGGCCCGGATCTACGCCCACCTGACGCCGTCGTCCTTGACTTCGGCCGGTAAAGACAGTAAAATTAGCGGGTTTTTAGAGACCCGACAATTCGGTTTTCTGGAAAATAGACTCGAAGAGACGATATTTAGCTTCTATCCTCAGTTAACCGAGTATAAGAGCCTTTTCCGAAAACAAGGCGCGGAATTGTCTCTCGTGACCGGATCGGGCTCGGCGGTGTACGGGCTTTTCCGCGAACGCGCGGCGGCCGAGCGGAGCTTGGCCGCGATGAAGACGCGCGGGGCGGCCGTCCTCGTCGAGACGCTCACCCGGGAACAGGGCTGGAGCGAGCTAGAGGCTGGGGCGTCGCCAAGCGGTAAGGCAGCGGACTTTGGATCCGCTATTCGGGGGTTCGAATCCTCCCGCCCCAGTTCGAATATAGAGAAAGCCGGATATAAAAAAAGATCTGAGACGATGAGAAAAAGGAAGCGACCATGAAAGTCTTCACCGGCTCTTCCAACGTGAGCCTCGCCCGCGAGATCGCGAGCTATCTCAAGATCGAGCTGGGCAAGTGCGTCCTGGAACGTTTCAGCGACGGCGAGATCCATTTCTACGTCGACGAGAACGTTCGGGGAGAAGACATCTTCATCATTCAGGCCGGGTCCCATGACGCCAACGCCCATCTGATGGAGCTCTTTCTGATGATCGATGCCTTCAAGCGGGCCTCGGCGGAGCGGATCACGGCCGTCATCCCCTATTTCTGTTACGGCCGACAGGATTGGAAGGACCGGCCCCGCGTGCCTATCTCGGCCAGGCTCATCGCCGATCTTCTCGAGGCGGCGGGGGCCGACCGGGTGCTGACCATGGACCTCCATTCCCCTCAGATCCAGGGCTTTTTCTCGATCCCGGCGGATAACCTGATCGCCCAGCCCGTGCTGGCCAAATTCATCCAAGGCCTGAATCTTCCCGACCTGACCGTGGTTTCCCCCGACGCCGGGGGGGTCGGCCGGGCCAAGTCCTTCGCCCGGCGGCTGGGGGCGAACCTAGCCATCATCGACAAGCGCCGCCCCGCGCCGAACGTCGCCCAGGTCTTCAATGTCATTGGCGACGTCCGGGACAAGAACTGCGTCCTGTTCGACGACATCGTCGATACGGCCGGAACCCTGGTCCTCAGCGCCGAGGCCCTGGCGGCGAACGGGGCGAAAAGCGTCCTTGCGGCCTGCACCCATCCCGTGCTGTCGGGGCAGTCCATCGCCAAGATCGAGAAATCGGCGCTCGAAAAGCTGATCGTGTCGAACACCATTCCCTTGAACGATAAAAGCCGAGGCTGCCGGAAGATCATCACTCTTTCGGTCGCCGAGATCTTCGGCGAGGCCATTCGCCGCATCAACGAAGGGAGCTCCGTGAGTTCCCTGTTTTTGTAAGGAGGAACCCAGCCATGAGCCTGGTCATTAAAAGCGAAAAACGAGACCTGTTCGGGAAAAACGCGTCGCGCCGGTTCCGGAAGGGCGGCCTGGTTCCCGCCGTCCTGTACGGCGAGGGCGCCGAGAGCGTTCCCCTGGTCCTGGCCAAGAAGGACATCGTCATGATCCTGAAATCCGAGACCCGGGAGAACACGATCTTCAAGATCGCCTTCGACTCCGAGGAGAAGGACGTCATGATCAAGGCCCTCCAGATCAACGCGACCTCGGACGAGCTGCTCCACGCCGACTTGATCCTCATCGCCATGGACAAGGCCATCCGGGTCTCGGTCCCGATCGAGCTCTTCGGCGAGGCCGTGGGCGTCAAGACCGAGGGCGGGTTCGTCGACTTCATGACGCGCGAGGTCGAGATCGAATGCCTGCCGGTGGACATCCCCGAGCGCATCTCCGTGGACATCTCCGGCCTGCATCTCCACGAGTCGCTGAAGGTCGCCGACCTCACCGCCCCGGCGGGCGTGAAGCTGATCAGCGATCCGGGCACGGTCCTGGTCCTGGTCCAAGTGCCGCACGAAGAGAAAGTCGAGGCCAAGCCGGAAGAGGAAGCCGTGGCCGCTGAAGCCGCCGCGGCCGTACCCGCCGAGCCCGAGGTCATCAAGAAAGAGCGCAAGAAGGAAGAGGCCGAGGAGAAATAATCCGTGTGGGCCGTTGTGGGCCTGGGCAACCCGGGCCGGAAATACGCGGACACCCGCCATAACGCGGGATTCATGTTCGTCCAGGGCCTGGCCAAGGCCTGGGACGTTCGGGTGAAGAAGCGCCGGTTCCTCTCCAAGACGGCCGACGTCAAGAGGGGAACGGAACACGTTGTCTTGGCCTTGCCGCAGACTTACATGAACACCTGCGGGCAGGCTGTCCGGGAGCTGGTCCGGGGCCTCCGCCTCGAAACGGGACGGCTCCTCGTCGTCTACGACGACGTCGATATCCCGCTCGGCGAGATCCGCGTCCGCAAGGACGGCGGACCGGGCACGCACAAGGGGGTGATCTCAATCGTCCAGGAGATCGCGACGAAAGGATTCCCCCGTCTCCGCCTGGGCATCGGCCCCGCCCCGGACGGCGGCGACATCGTCCAGTTCGTGCTGTCGCCGTTCCGGAGGGCCGAGAAACGGCGGCTCGAGGAAAGCCTGAACAAGGCGCGGACGGCGCTGGACCTGATCCTGGACGGCCGGATCGACGCGGCGATGAACGATTTTAATTAGGATATCAACAGGGGAAACATAACGTATTCTCCTTGCTCCCCTCCGAGAGAGGAGGAGCTGCGAAACCATAAGGAGGTTTTCATGAGACTGTATGAGACGGGATTTCTCATCTCCCCCAACGTGACGGAGGAAGAGGCGGACATCCTCATCCAGCAGATGGCCGACATCATCACCCAGAAGAACGGGAAGATGGCCAAGCTGGAGAAATGGGGGAAGCGGCGGCTGGCCTACCAGATCGACAAGTTCGGGGAGGCCTATTACGTCTTCTTCCATTATGACGGCGGGCCCGACATCCCGCTGGAGCTCGGACGCCGTTTCCGGCAGATGGACACGATCCTTCGCTACCTGACGCTGGTGAAGGAGACGCAGCCGAACGTCCGGAAGAAAAAGAAAGCGGCCGACCGCCGCCGGGCGAAAGAGGCGGCCGGCGGTGAGACGGCGGACGCGGCCGGCCCCGCCGAGAGCGGAGCGCCGGAGCCCAGAAAACGCGAGGAGGCGTAAGATGGCCAGAGAAGAAAGATCCGAACGGGGATCGTACAAGAAATTCTTCCCGCCCAAGAAGAAGTTCTGCCGGTTCTGCCAGAGGAACGTCAAGTTCATCGATCACAAGAACGCCGACATCCTGAAGAAATATATCCCCGACCGGGGCAAGATCTCGCCCCGCCGCATCACGGGGACCTGCGCCTTCCACCAGCGGAAACTGGCCGAGGCGATCAAGCGGGCGCGCCTCCTGGCCCTTCTGCCCTATGTCGAGGATTGAGCCGTCCGGACGCCCCAGGAGGAATCATGAAGGTCATTTTGAAACAAGATGTCGAGAACGTCGGCCGGAAAGGCGACATCATCAACGTCGCCTCGGGCTTCGGGCGGAACTATCTCATTCCCCGCAAGCTGGGGATCGAGGTCACCCCTTCGAACATGAGGATGGTCGAGATCGAGCGGCAGGCCTTGAAGAAGAAGGTCGAGCAGGAGCGCCTGTCCTTCCAGGACCTGATCCAAAAGCTCGACCAGGTCACGCTCTCTTTCACCCGGAAGGCCGGCGAAAAGGACCATATCTTCGGATCGGTGAGCGCCGCGGACATCAAGGACGAGCTGGACAAGCTCGGCTTTGACATTGACAAGAAAAAGATCGTCCTGGACGAGCCGCTGAAGCGGTTGGGAAACTACGCCGTTCCGGTCAAGGTCTTTCAAGACGACAAAGCGGAGATCAAGGTCGCCATCGTCAAGGAAGAGGACGGGAGCGAACCGGCCGCCTAAAGAATTGAGGGGACGCGCCCGGCGCGTTCGCGACCGATACGGCCCGGGGGGCGGTTCCCCGGAGCTCGAAAGGAGGGACCCTTGGAAGTCGATCTGATGTTTCTCAAGAAGACCCCTCCCCATAGCCCCGAGGCCGAGAGGACCGTCCTCGGCACGATCCTGGTCAACAACAAAAGCCTCAACGTCGTTCTGTCCATCATTTCGCCCGAGGATTTCTACAAGGACGCCCATCGGAAGATCATCGAGACGATCTCCTTTCTCGTCGACAAAGGAGTCCCGGTCGAGCTTCTGGCCTTGAGCGAGGAACTGCGCCGCGACGGCTCTCTCGATGAGGTCGGAGGGGCCTCCTATCTGGCTTCCCTGATGGACGGCGTGCCCAAGAACCTGAACGTCGAGTACTACGCCCGGATCATAAAAGAAAAAGCGCTGCTGCGGAGGTTGATCCTATCGTCGGCCCAGATCATCACCTCGAGCTATGAGCAGAAAGAGGACGCCGACGAGCTCCTCGACGCGGCCCAGGCGGCCATTCTCGACGTTGCCGAGGAACGGACCAAACAGGGCTTCCTGCCCCTCTCGGCATTGGCCGGCTCGACCATGGAGATGATCGAGCGCCTCGCCGAACGGCGGGAGGCCATCACCGGCGTGCCGTCGGGCTTCCGCGACCTCGACAATCTCACGGCGGGATTCCATCCCCAGGAGCTGGTCATCGTTGCCGCCCGGCCGTCCATGGGCAAGACCGCCCTCTGCCTCAACATCACCCAATATATCGGGCTAAAAGGGTACGCAGCGGGTTTTTTCTCAATGGAGATGTCGAAAGAGTCGATCGTGACCCGCATGCTCTGCGCGGATGCCCTCCTCGACATCCGGAGCGTCCGCACGGGCTATGTCAGCGAGCGGCAGCTCCAAACGCTCCGCCTGAGCGCGGAGAGGCTTTCCCACATCAACGTCCACATCGACGAAACGCCCGCTCTGACCCTGATGGAGATGAAGGCCAAGGCCCGCCGCCTGAAAATGGAGAGGAGCCTGGACATCGTCTTCATCGACTACATCCAGCTCATGCGGACGGGAAGCCGATTCGAGAACCGCAACCAGGAGATGTCCTACATCTCCCGCTCGCTCAAGGAGCTGGCCAAAGAGCTCAAGATCCCCGTCGTCGGCATCTCTCAGCTCAGCCGCGCGCCCGAGAAGAGCCGGGGCAAGCCGCGGCCGCAGTTGTCCGACCTCCGGGAGTCCGGCGCCATCGAGCAGGACGCCGACGTCGTCATTTTCATCTTCCGCGAGGAGATGTACTTGTCGAAGGACGAGCGGGAACATGACGTCGAAAAGAAGGGCGTCGCCGAGGTCATCGTGGCCAAACAGAGGAACGGCCCGACGGACGAGGTCAAACTGGCTTTTCAAGCGAAGTACGCCCGATTCGCCGATCTCGAAAAAAGGCTGCCTGAAGCCGAGGCTTGACGATGGCCCGGAACCGGCAGGAATCCCTTTTTGTCGATTTTTTCCAGCAACTCGGCGAGGTGGCGATCCTGTTCGCCGTAACCTTTCGGAACCTGTTCCGAAAACCATGGGAGAAAAAAAACTTTCTCCAGTAGCTCGAGGAGATCGGGGCGCGAACCCTGCCCGTCGTCTCCCTCACCGCGGCCTTCGGCGGATTGGTCTTCGGCTTGCAGACCTATGTCGGTTTTCATCGCTACGTCGGCCAGGGCTCCGAAGCCTATGGCGGTCCGATCATTTCCCTGGGGCTGACCAAAGAGCTCATCCCCATCCTCGTCGGGCTCATGGTCGCGGGCCGGGTCGGTTCTTCCATGGCCGCCGAGATCGGGACGATGCGGATCACCGAGCAGGTGGACGCCCTCTTCACCTTGGGCGCCGACCCCAACCGCTATTTGGTCGTCCCCCGGACGGCGGCCGCCTTCTTGATGCTGCCTTGCCTGACCCTTTTCGGCGACATCATCGGCATCATCTGCGGCATGTTTTACAACGTCACCCTCATGGGAGTGAACGGAAAGGTGTATCTCCGGAACACGCTCCTCTACCTCCAGTTTTGGGACGTCGTGAGCGGTCTGATCAAAGCCGCGGTCTTCGGCATTATCATCGCCGTCATCGGCTGCTGGCAGGGGCTCAAGACCGAAGGCGGGGCCGAAGGCGTGGGCCGGGCCACGACCCGGACGGTCGTGATTGCGAGCATCTGCATCCTCATCGTCAATTTTTTAATGAGCAAATTCCTGCCGGAGTAAGGTCATGATCAGGATCGTCGACCTCCATAAATCGTTTGGATCGAAGCAGGTCCTGAACGGCGTGAGCCTCGAGATCTCGAAGGGGGAGACGATGGTCGTCATCGGCCAGAGCGGCTCCGGAAAGAGCGTTCTGCTCAAGCTCCTCATCGGCATCATGAGACCGGACCGCGGCGAGATCCGGATCGACGGAATGGACGTCGCGGCGCTGCGGGGCGATGCCCTCCTGCGGGTGACGAGGAAGTTCGGGATGCTCTTTCAGGCCGCGGCCCTCTTCGATTCGATGACGGTCGCCCAGAACGTCGCCTTCGGCCTGGAGCGCTACACGGACCTCGGCCCCGGCGAGATCGCCGGACGGGTGGCCGACAGCCTGGCCAGGGTTGGGCTGCGCGGGATCGAAGGGCTGATGCCCCACGAGCTCAGCGGCGGCATGAAGAAAAGGGTCGGCCTGGCCCGGGCGATCGCCTACGGGCCCGAGATCATCCTCTACGACGAGCCGTCGACCGGCATCGACCCGATCCGGGCGGACGCGATCAACGAACTGATCGTGCTCCTGAAAAAAGAAATGAACGTGACCTCGGTGGTGATCACGCATGACATGGTCAGCGCGACCAAGGTCGCGGACCGGATGGCCATGCTCTACGAGGGCCGGATCATCGCCCTCGGGACGCCGGAGGACATCCGGAATTCAGCGGACCCCATCGTTCAACAATTCATCCATGGCCGGGCCGAAGGCCCGATCAAGAACTGGTGAGGCGGGGAGAGGACGGACACATGAGTCGCGAGCTGAGAATAGGGATCTTCGTCGGGGCGGCCATACTCATCCTGGCGGCGTTCATTTACATCGTCGGGGACATGTCCCGCCTGTTCAAGAAGGCTGGGTATTCGATCACGGTCGTTTTCGATTCGGCGGCGGGGCTCGAGAAACGGGCCGAGGTCAAGATGTCCGGGGTCAAGATCGGCTTCATCAAGGACATCCGGCTCGAGCGCCGTAAAGCCCGGGTCGGGCTGGCCATCTTTCCCGGGGTCGAGATCCCCAAGGATTCCAAGGCCGCGACCGCCATGCTCGGTCTCCTGGGCGAGAAGTATCTGGAGATCATTCCCGGCGATTCCCCGGAGAATTGCGGTCCGGGCGGCGAGCTGGCCGGGACGACGTCCATCGGCTTCGACCAGATCGGAGATCTTCTCGCCTCCGTCGGCGGCCAGGTCAAAGACGCCGGCGGGGCCATTAAGGAGATGCTCGGCCCGGAGACGAAGGCTAACCTGAACCGGGCCCTGGAGAACATGGCCGCGGTCTCCGCCGAGCTCAAAGACTTCATCGGACGGAATCAGGGAGACATCAAGGCCGCGGTCGGCGGGGCCCGCGACGTGTTCCGAAACCTGGATCAAAAGGTCGAGGCCGTGGCCGCCGGGATCCAGGAAACGCTCAAGCTGTTGAAGGACATGGCCGCGGAGAACCGCGACAACCTCAAGCTCGATTTGGAAAAGATCAAGGACCTCATCGGCAAGATGGAGGAATCGTTCAAGCTCCTGAACGCCGCGCTCGAAAAGATCAACCGCGGCGAGGGGACGCTGGGCAAGATCATCCAGGACCCCGGCCTTTATGCGAAGGCCGAGCGGACGCTGGACGATGTCCGAAACGCGACGAAACCCCTCTCGTCCCTCCGCGGCCGTCTCGACCTCCGGGCCGATTACTACGGCCGGAGCGAGCTCCTCCGGGCCGCCGTCACGGCCGGCCTGTGGTTCACTCCCCGGCTCTTCATCGATGCCGGCCTCGTCCGGAACCCCTGGGAGAAGGCGTTCAAATTCTCCCTCGTCGGCGGCTTTCGCTGGGGCGATCTCGTCTCCCGGGCGGGGATCATCGAATCCGAATTCGGGCTCGGCCTCGATTATCACGCGCTCGACGATCGCTGGAGCTTGAGCGTGGAGGGGTTCGACTTCAACCGGCCGGACAGCCCCCATTACCGCCTTTATTCCCGGTTTTCCCCGATGAAGCATCTCTACCTCGTGGCCGGGGTGGACGATTTCAGCCTCGCCGCCCGGCGCGAGTTCTTCCTCGGCCTGGGCTTGGAGCTGCGATGAAGAGCAAGTCCGTCTTCATCTGCCAGGCCTGCGGGACGCATTCGACCAAATGGCTGGGCCGCTGCCCGGGCTGCGGCGAGTGGAACACGCTCATCGAAGAGATCGAAGAGACCGTCGGCGCCGAATTCTCCTTCCCCTCCTCGGAGCCCGTCCTCTTCGAGGACATCAAGGAGTTCAAGAATCCCCGGGCCCAGGTCAAGATCGAAGAGTTCAACAAGGTCCTCGGCGGAGGCCTCGTCATCGGCTCGTTGGTCCTCGTCGGCGGCGAGCCCGGGATCGGGAAATCGACGCTCCTCCTCCAGGTTTCGCGGGACTTCGCGATCGATAAGCAAAAAGTCCTCTATGTCTCGGGCGAAGAGTCCCTCGAGCAGATCAAGCTCCGCGGGGAGCGGCTCGGCGTCCGCGGCGGGCAGCTCTTTCTCCTGGCCGAGACGAATCTGGAGCGGATCCTGGCCCAGGCGGAGAAGGTCATGCCCCAGGTCCTGGTCCTGGATTCCGTCCAGGCCGTTTTTTCCTCGAAGCTCTCCTCGAGCCCGGGCACGATCAGCCAGGTCCGCGAGGTCGCCAACCAGGTCTTCCGCTTCGCCAAGCGGAACCAGGTCTCGTCGTTCCTCATCGGCCATATCACCAAGGAGGGCTCGCTGGCCGGCCCCAAATCGCTCGAGCACATGGTCGACGTCGTCCTCCTCTTCGAGGGCGAGCGGGACCACAGCCACCGCATTCTCCGGGCGCTCAAGAACCGTTTCGGTCCCGTCTCGGAACTGGCCATCTTCGAAATGGCCGCCGGAGGCCTCCAGGCGATCTCCAATCCCTCGGCCTTCTTCCTCAAGGAGCGGCCGGCCAACGAAGCCGGAAGCGTCGTCGTCTCGACGATCAAGGGATCCCGGCCGCTGCTCATCGAGATCCAGTCGCTCGTCTCTTCGACCCTCTTCGCCTCCAACCCGCGCCGGATGACGGTCGGACTGGACCATTTCCGGACGGCGATGCTGCTGGCCGTCATCGAGAAGAAGCTAGGCTACGGCTTCGGGGGCGACGACATCTACCTCAACGTGGCCGGCGGGCTGGAGATCGAAGAGCCCGCTGCCGACCTGGGCATCGTCCTCGGCGTCGTCTCCTGCCTCAAGAACCGGCCGGTCCCGGCCGGCCTGGCCGCGTTCGGCGAGGTCGGGCTGAGCGGAGAGGTCCGCTCGGTCGGCCAGGCCCTGGCCCGGGTCAAAGAGGCCGCTTCTCTCGGCTTCGGGACCATCGTCCTTCCCCAGGGGAACGTTGCCGCTCTCCAGAAGGAGGACCTGGCCGGGACGAAGCTCGTCGGCGTCCAGAACATCCGTCAGGCTATTGACCTCATCTTCTGATATATTATAAGGATGATGCTATGAGCATTTTATTCTTCCGCATTTTTATCATCGCCCTGGTGACCGTCGCCGGCTATTTTTTCCCCGTCTTCAATCTGCAGCGCCCCGTGTCCGCGGGGATCGCCTTGGTCCTGGCCGTGATCCTCATCCACCTCGAGACGCGGATCCGCAAGACGCAGTTCAAAGTGATCTGGGGTTCGACGATCGGCACGTATCTCGGCGTGCTGCTGGGCTGGAGCCTGGGGGCCGTCTATCACACCGTCACCGACGACCCCACGACCGCGATCTTCATCCGGATCTTCTTCCTGATCATCCTCCCCTACATCGGCTTTCTGGTCGGGATGAGGAAATCGGAATGGCTCGACCCGGCCTATCTCTTCCGCTTCTTCAAGGAGAAGAGCGTGGGACGGGCCTATAAGATCCTGGATACGAGCGTCATCATCGACGGCCGGATCGCCGACCTTTGCGGCACGTCCTTCATCGAGGGGACCCTGGTCGTGCCGCAGTTCGTCCTCAAAGAGCTCCAGCTCGTCGCCGATTCCTCGGACGGATTGAAACGCCAGCGCGGCCGGCGCGGGCTCGACGTCCTTGACCATCTCCAGAAATCTAAGGGCGTCTCGGTCATGATCACGGAGATGGATTTTCCCGACATCCGGGACGTGGACTCGAAGCTCATCGAGCTGGGCAAGCGGCTGGACGCGAAGATCGTCACGAACGACCTCAACCTGAACAAGGTCGCCCGCCTCCAGGGGGTCTCCGTCCTCAACATCAACGAGCTGGCCAACGCCCTCAAACCCATCGTCCTTCCCGGCGAATCCATGCGCGTCTTCATCATCAAGGAGGGGAAGGAAAAGGACCAGGGGGTGGCCTATCTCGACGACGGGACCATGGTCGTCGTCGACAATTCGCGGCGGCTGATCGGGCAGAACGTCGACATCACCGTCACCTCGGTCCTGCAGACGACCGTGGGCAAGATGATCTTCGGCCGGTACAACGAGGATAAATGAAGAACGTGACGGCGATCATCGTCGCGGCGGGCTCGGGCCGGCGCTTCGGATCGCCCAAGCAGTTCGCCCTGCTCAGGGGCAAGGCGGTCCTCGCCTGGAGTCTGGACGCGTTCGAATCGCATCCCCGCGTCGGGGCCATCGTGGTCGTCCTCCCCGATGAAAAATGGGGACGGGGATTAAAGGCCGGCCGGGGCAAGATCACGGCGGTCGTCGCCGGGGGGGAGCACAGGCAGGATTCCGTTTTTAAAGGGTTCCTCCGCGTCGACCCGCGGCGGACGGACATCGTCCTCGTCCACGACGGAGCGAGACCGCTGGTGACGGCGGAGATCATCGACCGGGTCATCGAAGGCGCCGAAAAAAAAGGCGCGGCGGTTCCCGTCCTGGCCCTGGAGGATACCGTCAAAGAGATCAAAGGGAGGGCCGTCGTCCGCACGCTCGACCGGGCGACTCTCGTCCGGGTCCAGACGCCCCAGGGTTTCGACCTCGATCTTTTCAAACGGGCCCTCGCCCGGGCGCGGGCGGACGGCTTCTACGGCACGGACGATGCGGCCCTCGTCGAGCGGCTGGGAGCCCCCGTGGCGACCGTCCGGGGGGAGGCGAAGAACATCAAGATCACTTCGCCCGGCGACCTTCGATCGGCGGAGGCGCTCCTTGATGATTAGGACGGGCCTGGGCTATGACCTGCACCGCCTGGCGGCCGGGCGCAAGTTGTTCCTGGGCGGTCTAGAGATCCCCTATTCGGCGGGGCTCGTCGGTCATTCCGACGGCGACGCTCTGATCCATGCTCTCATCGACGCGATCTTGGGAGCTTTGGGAGAAGGCGACATCGGCCGGATCTTTCCGGATCGCGACCCGCGCACCAAGAATGTCCGCAGCACCGAGCTTCTCGAAACGGTGATGACGATGGTCCGCAAAAAGAGGCTGAGGATCATCCACGCGGACGCCGTCGTCGTCGCCGAAGCGCCGAAGCTGGGGCCGTGGTTCCCGGACATGAAGAAGCGCCTCGGCCCGATCCTCGGCCTCCGGGACGATCGGTTGGGGCTCAAGGCCAAGACGAACGAAGGGTTGGGGCTGATCGGACGAGGCCGGGCGATCGCCTGCTGGGCGGTGGTTCTCGTCGGGGGGAAAAAAGCTTAGGCGGGAAAAAGGCATAAAAAAAGGCCGCCGCTCGATCCTGTCAAGGGACGAGCCTTCGGCTCGCCACTCGCCCGTTGCTTATTTCCACGGGCGAGTACGGCGGAAGCTGACCCCCGGGTAAAGCCCGGGGCCCCGGCCGCCGTGGAAAGAAACGGCAGCCTTCCGGGAATGGGAAGAAGGGGGGAGTCGGTCGTTCCTCGGGTCACGCGCACCATCCTTCCTTCAGGAATGGGGGGCGACGCTATCGGCCTTCGCCAGGTAGTTGGCGATCATCTCATAACCGGCCAGCTTTCCGATCTTCATCATGTCGACGGTCGGCGCGGCCATAAAGCTGAACCCGATGAGCGTCAGCAAGGCGGCGGCGAGGAAGATCCCGATCTTTTCTTTGAGTCTCATATTCGTTATCCTTTCATAATTATCGTCTTCAAACATATATACGGTGGAACCCTGAAAAAGGTTCCAGCCGTTTCGTGTTTTCATTCTTTCCTCTCACTTCGTTAGACCGCCCTCCCCCGGATTCCTTTGAAAAACTCGCTCGGGAAAGAGGCTCGCTCGAAGCGGCCAAACGCTCTTCTCGTCGCGGGTCCTGGTGACAAGATCGGGAAACGGCCTAGCTCCCGACTCGGGTTCTTGACGCCATTTCCTCACCGTCCTTCTCGGCGGCTCAGTACTCGCCTCCTCTACCGGAGACGATTACCTTTTTCGGGGCCCCTCTTGGCTACAAGAGAGGAAGGGGAGATGATATATTTCAAAGTCCTAAAAGCGTCTCCGGAATTTAAATTTCATCAAGTTCTTACGGGAGTGCGCCGGGAAGCTCAAACATGCTTCGCCGGCCGGCCTCCTTTCCGGGCCGGCTTCCCTCGAAGGACGGCTCGGAAAGGCTGAACCCTCCATGGTCGCTTCAGCCGTCTCCCGATCTTGTCGTTCGCTTCAATCCGTAAATAGAGCAGCCGCCCGCTTCTTCGCTCATCAAGGGCTAAAAACAAAACATTTCACTAATGTCGTGACACTTTTTTCCTTTAGCCGTGGCGAGGGGAAGAAGGTGTGGCGACTTTAAGGAGATCTCGCCGCTACGTTTCGGTTTTTTCGGTGGAGGATTTAAGGACGCGGCGGCAGGGGGCCGGGGGCCACCCTGTCGCCGCGTCGACTGTTAGTATCGGCCGCCGAAAAAACGAAACGTGCAGGCGTTAAGATTTCCGTAGGGAGCAAGCTTCTTCACCGAGCCTATTTGACATCTAAAAAGGGACGATATATGCTCAAGCCAATTCCCGAAAGGAGACGGAGACACATGGAACAGAGGCGGCGCATTTTCGTTTTTCTATGTCTTTTTTCCTTCGTTCTGCTGATGATCTCGGCCCAGGAGTTCGGCGGCCGCCGGGCGTCGCAGCCGACGAAGGCCTATATCGTCGGCGGCGTTCGCCACGGGGCGAGCTTCTTTCCGCCCGTGGATTATCCGATGACCCGGCCCAAAGTCCAGGGCCAGATGGACTTCCAGCATTATCACAAATACGATGAGGTTATTCTCTTTCTGAACAAATGGGCCAAAGACTATCCCAACCTCGTCGATCTCTATTCCGTCGGCAAAAGCTTTGAAGGCCGCGACATCTGGCAAATCACCATCACCAACAAGGCCACGGGCAAGTACACGGACAAGCCGGCGATGTTCATCGAGGGCAATCGGCATTCCGGCGAGGTGACGGCCGGCGAATCGGCGCTCTGGATGGCCTGGCACGTCCTGTCCAATTACGGCAAGGACCCGGAGATCACCCAGCTCGTCGATACGAAGGCGCTGTACCTCAAGCCCAAGAACAACCCGGACGGCTCGGAACTGTATCTAAACACGGCCCAATCCAACCGGAGCACGGTCCGGCCGTACGACGATGACGGCGACGGGCTGCTCGACGAAGACCCGCCCGAGGACCTCGACGGCGACGGCTTCATCCTCCAGGTGAGGAAAAAGGTCGAGCCCGGCAAGGGGACGATGATGATCGATCCCAACGACAAGTCCGGCCGCCTGATGATCCGCGCCCCGGAGGGGAAAGGGGACTATATCACTTACTCCGAGGGCATCGACAACGACGGCGACGGCCGGATAAATGAGGACGGCATCGGCGGCCTCGACCTCCATCGCAACTACGTCGAGAATTGGCGGCCCATGCCCGGCCTCGACCTCACCGGCCGCGGTTGGACGCAGGGCGGCGCGGGGGAATACCCTCTCTCCGAGACCGAGACCCGGGCGGTGGTCCTCTTCCTGCTCCAGCACCCGAACGTGTCCGTCGGCCAGACAATGGACACGACCGTCCCCATGCTCCTCCACGGCCCGTCGACAAGCCGCATGGAGGAATCCATGTTCCCGGAGGACATGAAGATCTATAAATATTTCGACGAGGAAGGGAAGAAGATCACCGGATACAGGTCCGCCGGCGACACCTACTGGGATTACGCCAACCAGGGCCGGGGCGAAGGAGGCGGCGGCCGCGGCGGGGCCGGAGGTGCGCAACCTCCCGCGGCCGGCGCGGGCGGCCGGGCGGCCGGCGGCGGACAGGGCGCGCCCGTGCCGGCCGGGCCGCGCGGATCGCCGCTCTTCGGCCACTCCCCCGACTTCGGGTACCTCTATTACGGCGCGGTCTGGTACGGCGATGAGCTCTGGAACGGAGGCCGGATCAAGGATTACGACGGCGACGGCCGGGTCACGCCGCTCGAACAACTCCGGTTCATCGACGAAGAGTTGGGCGGAAAATATTTTATCCCCTGGCACAAGTTCAACCATCCGACGCTCGGAGAGGTGGAGTTGGGCGGCTTCAGTCCTAAGTTCTGGAACCAGAACCCTCCGCCCGAGCTTTTAGAAGAGTGGATCAAGAAGGAGGGGATGTTCAACCTGTTCCTGTACAAATCGTTGCCCCAGGTGAAGATCGTCTCGACCAAGATTCAGCCGGTGAAAAAAGAGGTCGACACATACGAGATCGTGAGCGTGTTCACGAATGAAGGCTATCTGCCGACCGCTCTGAAGATGGCCGACCGGGTCAAGATCGTCCGGCCCGACGCGGTCCAGATCAGCCTGCCCGCCGGCCTCGAGTTCGTGAGCAGCCGGGCCCGCCAGGAGATCGGCTATTTGCAGTCGAAGCAGATGAAGGAGGTCCGCTGGAAGGTCAAGGGCAAGCTCAATCCCGGCGTCGAAGCGGAGGTGTCGATCAGTTCCACGCGCGGCGGCGTGGAGAAAGCCAAGGTAAAACTGGCGGGATAGAGAGGCATAGGCATCGGCGCCACCCAAAAAATGAGCCGCCGGTCGCTCTGTGCATCAAGTCGAGAACGAAATAAAGGCGGCGATGGACCGGACATTCCTTCCCGATAAGAGCCCTTATCTTGAGCTGATCAAGCTCATTAGGGCAGGCCGGCCCGCCGCCCTGGCGACCATCATCGAAGCCGAAGGCTCGACGCCCCAGGTCCCGGGCGCCACCGCTCTTTTTGCCGCGGATGGACTCGTCTGCGGGACCGTCGGCGGCGGATCGGTCGAGGCCCGGGTCGAACGACTGGCCTTTGGCGCGTTGAGAAAAAAACGATCGCTCGTCCGCTCGTTCGATCTGGCCCACGAGCTGTCGGAGGAGGCGGATGGGGTCTGCGGGGGCCGGCTCAAGGTCCTGATCGACGCGGATCCCGCCCGTCACATCCAAGCCTTCAGGGACCTGAGGCGGGCGGCCAAGGCCCGCCGGGCCGGCCTTCTCGCCACTTTGATCGAAACGGAGAAGGCCGGCCGGGTCCGGAAGATCTCCCGGGCCTGGCTGGCCAGGGGCCATCGGTCCGGCGCGCTGCGCCGCGCGGGCTTGGCGGGGCTTGAGGAGGAGATCCGGTCCGTCTTCCGGAGAGTCCGGCCCGCTTTGTTCGGGCCCAAGTCCGGACTTTGTTTTCTCGATCCTCATCTTCCCCCGCCGCGCCTGTTGATCGCCGGCGCCGGCCACGTCGGCCGGGCCCTCGCCCGACTCGGAAAATTCCTGAATTTCGAGGTCGTCGTCATCGACGACCGGGTCGAGTTCGCTAATGCGGGGCGGTTTCCGGAGGCCGACCGGATCCTCGTCGCGGACATCGGCGAAACCTTGCGGACGTTCCCCGTTTCTTTGGACACGCATATTGTGATCGTCACGCGGGGCCATCGGCAGGACGAAGGCGCGCTGCGGGCCTGCATCCGGCGGCGGGCGGGCTATATCGGGATGATCGGCAGCGCCCGCAAGGTCGATCTCGTCAAGCGGCGGTTCCTCGAACGGGGCTGGGGCACGGCCGCGGAATGGGCCCGCGTCCATACGCCCATCGGTCTGCCCATCGGCTCGAAGACCGTCGAAGAGATCGCGGTCAGCATCGCCGCTGAGCTCGTTCTCGTCCGCCGAAAAATTCAGGGACATGAACCGAATTTCTGAATTCGGTATCGTGTCCCGAGAATTTCTCGGGGCGTGCTGTAAGCAGGCCAAGCCGCGCTATATATCCGACAGCCGATGTTAAAGGGATCAAGATGATCTGGGCTCTCCTTCTCGCCGCGGGCGAATCGAAGCGGATGGGAACGCCGAAACAGCTCCTTCCCTTCGGCCGGACGACCGTCATAGAGACCGCCCTCGAACACATCCTCGCCTCGGCCGCGGACCGGACGCTTGTCGTCCTCGGCGCGGTCCACGATCGCCTCGAGCCCCTCCTCAAGAGATTCCCCGTCAGCCTGACCGTGAATCCGGACTTTCGGGAGGGAATGTTGTCGTCCGTCCGATGGGGGATCCGGCATCTGCCCCCGGATGCCGGGGCCGCCTTGATCTGTCTCGGCGACCAGCCCTGGATCACCCCCGAAACGATCGATCGGGTCATTCACGCTTTTAAAACGACCGGCCGGGGGCTCGTCCTGCCGGTCTACGGAAAGGCCGGCGGGCATCCTCTTCTGATCGATCTCAAGTACAGAGAGGAGATCGAGAGCTTGAATTCGGCGGTCGGCCTGAGGGAGCTTTTATCCAGGCACTTCGAGGATGTTTGCCGTGTCGAAAGCGGGGACGCCGGGATCCTCAGGGACATGGACACTCCTCTGGAATATGAAGAATCTAAATAAGTTACAGTTGAGGCAAAGGTTTTCCCGCCGGCTCTGTCTAATCTAACTGTAAACGAATGGGAAGATTTTTTTCCCGGATACGTCTAAATGATGTGCGTGGATAACCACGCGCGCAGACGTATTGAAGCTCAATTCTTAAAAGGAGGTTTTTATGAAAAAGAGCTTGATTCTTATGTTGGCTTTATTGACCACGGGCATCCTGGTCCTGGCCGCCGCCGTCAACGTGACGGGCACCTGGGAAATGACCACGGTCAGCCAGCGCGGCGAACGGAAGAACGACATCACCTTCAAGCAGGACGGCGAAAAGTTGGCGGTGTCCATGATGATGCCCGGCCGGCAGGGCGCCGAGCCTACGGAAGTCAAGGGCGAAGGCACGGTCAAGGGCAACGACATCGAGTGGAAGATCACCCGGACCACCCAGCGCGGCGAGTTCACCACGACCTACAAGGGCACGATCGCCGACGACAAGAACATGGCCGGCAAGTCGGAAATGGGCATGGGCGAACAAACCATGACCCAGGAATGGAAGGCCGTCAAGAAGTAAGGAACTTCCAGCGTAAACGCGTCTTTCTTGATCTGTCCTTAACCGCGAGAGTCCCCCTCGTCCACTCCCCCCCCTCCGGGAGAGCGAGGGGGATTTCTCTTTTTTGGGGGGATTTCGTCCTATCAGGCCGGGGTCGATTCTGGTATAATCTCCGCTTTCTGAGGGGGCCAAGGGGCCCTGTGAAACCGAGGGACCTCGAGGCGGGTTATATTTAAAATCAAGAGGAAAGGGAAGAATTTGGAGCGACCTGCGTCTAAAAGGTGACGGAGGTCGAAGGCAGTGTTCATTTATGGAAGACAAGGCGCTCATCGAAGAGGCCCAGCGCGGCGGTCACGAAGCCTTCGAGGCCATCGTCAAAAGGTATGAAAAGAAAGTGTTCCATCTCGCCTACAGCTTCGTTCAGGATCGGGGCGCGGCCGACGACCTGGCCCAGGAGATCTTCGTCAAGGTCTATTTCTCCCTGTCGAAATTCCATTTCAAGTCCGAGTTTGGCACCTGGCTCTACAGGATCGCCGTCAATCATATCAAGGACCATTTAAGAAAGGTGTCCCGGAGAAAAGAAGTCTCTTTGGAAGAGTTCGAGAACATCCCGCTGGCCATGGACGACCAGGTCAAAGAGCGGGAGCAGAGACAGGCCGACGATCTGAAAAAGAAGATCGTCTTCGGGGTTCTGGCGACTCTTCCCCAGAAATACCAGATGATCCTGACGCTCCGGGAGGTCAAAGGGTTTTCCTATGAGGAGATCACTCGGGTCTTGAAGATCTCCCCCGGGACCGTGGATTCGCGGCTGCACCGGGCCCGTAAGCTGCTCCGGAAAAAAATGACGCCTTATCTGGGCGGAGAAGGAGGGGCATATGAGGTGTAAGGAAGCTCGAAAATGGATTCTCCGGTCTCTGGACGGCGCCTTGCCGGCCGGGCGGAGGAAGGACCTTGACGACCATGCCGGCGGTTGCGCGCGGTGCGCGAAACTGCGGCGGGATTACGGAACCATCCTCGGCCGCTTGAGGGAAGGCGGAGAGGTCGAGCCTCTTCCCTATTTCTGGCCGCGCTTGGACGCCCGGATCCGCGAGGAGGAACGCCAGGAGCCCTGGACGGTCTGGCTGAGATGGAGCCGGCGGGCCATTCCGGTCTCCCTGCTCCTCATCGGCTTCTTCATCGGGGCGATCGCCTTTCTCAGCCCGGCCATCGACGAGGAGATGAGCCAGCCCGAGGCGCTCCTCCTGCGGAATGTCAATCCCCTGGCGGAGACCAACACCCTGTTCGAGGAACAGAAGATCGAGAACAAGAGCATGATGATCATGTTCGCCGGGAACGAGCAGCTTCCCAGCCGGAGATACGCGCCATGAAGAAATCCACGCCTTGGATCATCCTGACCCTTGTCCTGGTCTTCGCCGCCGGGGTCGTCGGCGGGGTTATGGGCGAGCGCTGGTGGTTCGCCAAGAGGCCCCAGATGCGCCGGCCGGTCAACACGGAGCGATACCCATCGCATGACCGCTGGGCCAAGGACCTCGGCTTGACCGCCGAGCAGCAGGAGAAGATCAGGGAGATCTTCAAGAAGACCGACGGCCGGATCAAGGAATTGCGGTCCGACCAATTCAAGCACATCGGGGAGATGCGGGACGAGATGAAAAAGGAGATCGACGCCATCCTGACCCCCGAGCAACGAGCCAAGAACGAAGCCATGATCCAGAAGGCGAGGGAAGAACGCCGCAAAGAAAACGAAAAACGGGATAAACAGAACGAGTCCCAAAGAAATAGAAATCCAAAAAAGGAGAACGGCAATGAAAAAGAAAGTAGTCGTCGGAGCGGTGATCCTGGTGGTCCTCGTGGGAGCCATCCTGGGTTACACCCTTATTAAGAAGGGGAAGACCGCTCAAGTCAAATACCGGACGGAAGTCCTGGCCAAGGGCGACCTCGAATCCATGGTGACGACCTCCGGTTCGCTCAATCCGGTCGATACCGTCGACGTCGGAAGCCAGGTTTCGGGCAAGATCACCATCCTCGGCGCCGACTTCAACAGCAAAGTGAAGAAAGGTCAGATTCTGGCCCAGCTCGATCTGGAACTTCTGAACGCGAAAGTGGACCAGGCCGAATCGAGCTATAAAAGCAGAGTGGCCTCTTTAGACCAGGCCAAATTGGCTCTCGATAACTCGCTGAAGAAGTTCAACCGCTCCAAGGAGCTGTTCGCCAAGAGCCAGATCTCGATCGAGGAAATGGAGACCGCTGAGAGCAACTACTTGAATGCCAAGGCGAACGTGGTCTCGTCCGAATCGGCGCTGTCCCAGGCCAACTCCTCCCTCAATTCGAGCAAGGTCGACCTGTCCTATGCCATCATCCGCTCGCCGATCGACGGCGTCGTGATCTCGCGGAACGTCAATATCGGCCAGACCGTGGCGGCCAGCTATCAGGCGCCTCTGTTGTTCAAGCTCGCCAGCGACCTGACCAAGATGCAGCTCCAGTGCGACATCGACGAGACCGACATCGGCAAGGTCAAGGAAGGCCAGAAGGTCCGCTTCACCGTGTCCGCGTACCAGGGCGAGACGTTCCTCGGCACCGTCCGGCAGGTTCGCTATTCGCCGCAGACCGTCCAGAACGTCGTGACCTATGCCACGATCGTGGATGCCCAGAACCCCGACCTCAAGCTCATGCCCGGCATGACGGCCACGGTCCAGATCATCACCGGCGAGGCCAAGGGCGTCTTGAAGATCCCCAACGCCGCCATGCGGTTCACCCCTCCCCTCCCCCAGCCCGAGGTGCAGAAGATTTTGGCTGACGCGGGAATCGGCGGTGGGCAGCGGGGCCAAGGCCAGCCCGGCCAGAAAACCGAAGCCAGCCAGAGCCAGACCGGCCAGCGGGGGCAGGGCGGTGACAGTCAGCGCGGCCAAGGCGGACAGCGGAGCGGCGGCTTCCAGATGGGCGAAGGCCAGCAGCTCACCCCTGAGATGCTGGCCCGGATCGAACAGATGAGGAACCGGCCCCGCCAGGGCGGAACAGTCTGGGTGCTCGATGACCAGGGCAAAATCAAGCCCTACGCCATCCGGACCGGCCTCACCGACAACACCTATTCCGAGGTCACCCGCAGCGAATTGAAGGAAGGACTGAAGATCATCATCGGCCTGGAAACGCCGCTCGCTACGACGCAGCAGCAAGGCAATCCGCAGCAGATGATGCGGATGATGGGCGGCGGTGGTCGGTAAACCCTTTTTTTCTTGGGAGAACAAATGGATAACGTACTCATCCAACTCATAGACCTGACGAAAACCTACCACGTCGGGGAATCGGAGGTCCGGGCCCTCCGGGGCGTGTCTTACACGATCCGCTCGGGAGACTTTCTGGCCATCCTGGGACCGTCCGGATCCGGTAAATCGACGATGATGAACATCATCGGCTGCCTGGACAAGCCGGACTCGGGCCAATATCTCTTCGAGGGCGAGGAAGTCTCTAAAATGGACAAGAACGCGCTGGCCCGGATGCGCAATAAAAAGATCGGTTTTGTCTTCCAGTCGTTCAACCTGCTCTCGCGGACGACGGCCCTCGAGAACGCCGAGCTCCCTCTGGTCTACTCGAACGTCCCCGGCAAGGAACAGGCCAAGCGGGCGCTGGCCGCGCTCGAATCCGTCGGCCTCAAGGGCCGGGCCCATCACAAGACCAACCAGCTCTCGGGCGGCGAGCAGCAGCGCGTGGCCATCGCCCGGGCCCTGCTGAACAGCCCGGCTCTCATCCTCGCCGATGAACCGACCGGCAACCTCGATTCCAAGACGAGCGACGAGATCATGACCATTTTCCGCAACCTCAACCAGGACAAAGGCATCACCATCGTCATGGTCACTCACGAAGCGGACATCGGGGCCCAGGCCAAGAAGCGGATCTTCATGCGCGACGGCCAGATCATCCGCGAAGACGGGAATTAAGGAGACCCACATGATTTTCCGAATATTGCGCGTTTCGCTGAGGGCGCTCAGCCGGAATAAAATGCGGACGTTCCTGACGATGCTGGGCATCATCATCGGCGTCGGCTCGGTCATTGCCATGGTCAGCATCGGCGCCGGGGCCAAGGCGGCCGTTGAGGAACGCTTCGCCGCCATGGGCACGAACCTGCTCTTCGTCAGCGGCTCCAGCAAGCGGGTCCAGGGCGTCCACTCGGGATTCGGCGGCTCCCAGACGCTGACGATCGAGGACGCGAATGCCATCGTCGAACGATGCCCGGCCGTCGAGGCCATCTCGCCCAGCGTCAGCACGCGGGCCCAAGTCATTTATCTGAACAAGAACTGGAACACATCCATCCAGGGCACGGGCGAGAGGTATCCCGATGTCCGAAAATGGGAGATCGAGAGCGGGACCTATTTTGACGAGACCGCGGTCCGCTCCGCGGCCAAGGTCTGCGTCCTGGGGGCCGACGTGAAGAAAAACCTGTTCGAAGACGCCGACCCCATCGGCCAGACGATCCGGATCAAGAAGGTCCCCTTCGTCGTCATCGGCGTCCTCAAGTCCAAGGGCCAGTCCGGCGGGTTCGGCAGCCGCGACGACCAGATCTGCGTGCCCTACACGACCTGCATGAAGCGGCTCCAGAAGGCCGAGTTCCTGAGTTCGATCGACGTCTCGGCCGCCACCGCGACGCTGACGGCCCAGGCGAAGATGCAGATCACGGAGCTCCTCCGCGACCGGCACCGGATCGCGCCCGGCTCGGATGACGATTTCCAGGTCCAGGATATGGCTGAGATCGCCGAGGGCGCCGCGGACGCGACCAACACCCTAACCCTCCTCCTCGGCAGCATCGCTTCGATCTCGCTGCTCGTCGGCGGAATCGGCATCATGAACATCATGCTCGTCTCGGTCACCGAGAGAGTCCGCGAGATCGGCATCCGGATGTCGATCGGGGCCCGGGAAAAGGACATCCTGGTCCAGTTCCTGGCCGAAGCCCTGGTGCTGAGCCTCGTCGGCGGACTGCTCGGGATCGCCATGGGCGTCGGGGTCTCGAAGATCCTCAAGTTCCTCCCCCTGTTCGCCACTATCAAGACCGTCGTCTCCATTCAATGGGTGATTCTGGCGTTCGCCATTTCCGGCTCGATCGGGGTGTTCTTCGGATTCTACCCCGCGCGCAAGGCCTCCAAGCTCGATCCGATCGAGGCCCTGCGATTTGAATAAGAAGGAGATTTGATCATGTCGAAGAGATTCCTAGTTCTAGCCATACTCATCGCGGCTCTCGCCGGGCCCCTCGTCCTGGGCGCCCAACAGACGCCGCCGCCCGCTCAAGGGAAAACGCTCTCGCTGACTCTGGACGAATGCATCGCCCGGGTGCTGCAGAAGAACGTCAGTCTCCAGGCCTCCGTCCTATCGCCGCAATTGTCCGAGATGTCGCTGAAACAGGCCGGCGAAAAATACTACCCGTCGCTTTCGTTCAATTACACCAATTCCGCCAGCCGCAACGCCTCCTATTCATGGCTCGACGCGGCGACGGGCAATGTCGTCACGCTCAGCGGCCAGTATTCCAGCTCGATCACCCAGCAGGTCCCCTTCGGCGGAAACGCCCAGATCTCGCTCAACGGCAACAAGACGGATTCCACATCGAGAGGCCAGACGATCAATCCCCGCTATCAGGCGACGCTGAGTTTCAACTTTACCCAGCCGCTGCTACAGGGATTCGGCTACAAGATCTCCAATTATAGCATCCTGGTCGCCCGGAACAATCTCGACGTCTCCGAGACCTCTTTCATCAAAACCGTCCAGGATATGGTCTATACCGTCACCAGCGCCTATTGGCAGCTTGTCCAGAGTATCGAGAACCTCAACGTCCAGCGGATGTCCCTCCAGCTGTCCAAGGATTTCCTGGCCAAGAACCAGCTCTCGGTCGAGATCGGGACCCTCTCCCCCCTGGACCTTCTCAGCGCTCAATCAGAGGTCGCCTCCCGTGAAGCGAGCATCCTGGCGGCCGAAGCCTCGGTGAATAATAACGAAGACAACCTGAAGATGCTCCTTAATCTGACCGAAGACGAGGAAAAAGGACTCACCGCGATCCTCCCCCTGGACAAGCCCCTGCTCGAAGAGACGAAAGCGGACCTGGACCAGGCCTTGATGCTGGCCATGCAGAAACGGACCGACCTGAAAATCAGCCAGATCGGCCTCAAGAGCCAGGAGCTGAGCCTCAACTACACCAAGAACCAGACCCTGCCGAGCCTGAGCTTGACCGCCTCCTATTCAAGCCCCGGTGTCTCGGGGACGCAGATCCTTTACGACGGCAATCCGCTCAACGGGATCGTCCTCGGCACCATCCCCGGAGGGGCATCTGGGGCCATGAGTGACGCCTTCGCCTTCAAATACAAGAACTGGTCCATCCGGCTGAACTTGAGCGTCCCTCTGAGCAACGTCATCTCCCGGGCCAATCTGGCCCAAGCCAGGCTCAACATGGATCAAGCCCTGTTGAACTTGGAGAACCAGCAGAAACAGGTGGTCTTGGAGATCCGGAACGCAGTCCGCTCCCTCCAGACGACGTATAAACAGGTCCAAGCCTACAAGACCGCCCGGGAACTGGCCGAGCGGAAACTCCAGGCCGAGGAAGAAAAGCTCCGGATCGGTCAGAGCACGAACTATTTCGTCCTCCAGTACCAGCGTGACCTGACCAGCGCCCGCATCTTGGAACTGGCGGCCATCGTCAGCTACAATCTGGCCCAGGTCGCCCTCGATCGGTCGACCGGCGTGATTCTGGAAAAACGGAACATCAAGATCGCGGATATCATCTCGAACTGATCATCCAGCGGAACATAGGGGACGGGTCCGGACGGGCCCGTCCTTTTTTTTGAATTTTCAGTCTCTTAGAAGGCCGGCTTTTCGACGGTCTCCCCCACCGCCGCTTTCTCGGGCCTCTTCTTCCGGCTCAGGTTGTCGGCGATGACGTAGAACGCGGGCACGACCACCAGGCTGAGGATCGTCGAAAGGATGAGCCCCCCGATGACGCCGATGGCCATGGGCACGCGGATCTCCGATCCAGATCCCAGCCCGAGGGCCGGGGGGATGGCGGCCATCATGGTCGCCGTGGCCGTCATGAGGATGGGACGAAGCCGGATGGGGCCGGCCTGCTGCATCGAGTCCCGGGCGTTGAACCCCTTGGCTTTGAAGGCGTTGGCGTAGTCGACCAGGATGATCGAATTCTTCTTGACGATGCCCATGAGCAGGAGAAGCCCGATCATGCTGAAGATGTTCAGCGTCTGATGGGTGAGCAGAAGGGCGAGCGCGGCCCCGGCGATGGACAAGGGCAAGATGGTGATGATGGTCACCGGGTCTTTGTAGGAGTTGAATTGCGATGCCAGAATCATATAGGCGATGCCGATGCCCAGGAGCATGGCGAACAGCAGGCTGCTCATCGACTCGCGGAAAGCGACGCTGGCCCCGCCGAGGACGATGCGGTATCCGACCGGAAGGGCCTTCGCTTGGTCCTCGACATAGCGGATCGCTTCGTCCTGGGAATGACCCGAGGCGACGTTGGCGAAGATCGAGATGGCCCGTTCCCGGTCCTTGCGGGTGATGGCCTGGAGGGCGGGCTGTTCGTCGTAGGTCACGAGTGACGACAGGGGGACCAACTGGCCGGACCGCGTCCGGACCTTTAACCGGGCGATGTCCTCGGGCCGGGAACGCTGGGCGGCCAGGAGTTTGAGACGGACATCGATGCGCCGTCCTCCGGAGCTGTATTTCCCCACCCGGACGCCGCCGACGAGAGCGTTCAAGGTCGTGGCGACTTCGTCGATGGTGACCCCAATATCGGAGGCCATGGCCCGATCGGGCTGGATGCGGAGCTCGGGCTGGCCGATGCGGTAGTCCGAGTCCAAGTCCTGCACGATCCCGCTCTCGCGGAGCTGGGCGATGATCTCCTGGCTGAGGCTGATGAGCTTCTCCCAGTCCGAGCCCCGCACGGAGAATTCGACGGGGAAACCGCGCTGGGCGGTGAGGCCCTGCTGGGACAGGTCTTGGATGACGGCCCGGATGCCGGGAATGGCGTTTAGCTCACGCCGGACGATGGTCGACAATTCGGCCACGCTCAGCTTCCGCTCCTTCACGGGGAGGAGGGTGACGTTCATGCTGCCCGAGCTCGCCCCCCCCATTCCGACGTTCATGAAAATCTGGACGACCTCGGGCCGCCGCATGACGATGTCCTCGGCCTTTTGCATCAGCTTGCTCGTCTCCGTGATATCGGCCCCGGCCGCCGTCTGGACGCGGATCGACATCCGGCTCAAGTCCTGTGAAGGGACGAACTCGGACGGCATCGAGGTCAGGATGACGACGGCTCCGGCGAAGAGGACGAGCCCCCCGATGAGGATGAGCCCGGGCCGCTTTAAGCTCCGGCGCAGGATCCGGGAGTAGAGCCCTTCCAGGCCCCGGAAGCCGCGGTCGACGAGAAGTCCGATGCGGCTCCGCCCCTCCCGTGAGGTCCTCAGGAACTGGGAGCAGCGGGCCGGGGCCAGGGTGACGGCCTCGACGTACGAGAGGAGCACGGCCAGGCAGAGGGTGATGCCGAATTGGAGGAAGAAGCGGCCGATGATCCCCTTGACGAAGACGACCGGAACGAAAATGGCCACGACGGCCAGCGTCGCGGCCAAGGCGGCGAAGGCGATCTCCTGGGTCCCGCCGAGGGCGGCCTGGACGAGCCCCTCCCCGCCTTCCCGATGGCGGAAGATATTCTCCATGACCATGATGGCGTCGTCGACGACGATACCGACGGCCAGGGCCATGGCCAGAAGGGTGAACGTGTTGAAGGTGAATCCGAGGAAATAGATGATGGCCACCGTGCCAAGGAGGGACATGGGAATGGCCAGGACGACGTTGAGCGTGCTGGAGAAGGAGCCGAGGAACAGCCAGCAGACAAAGGCGGTCAGAAGGACGGAGAGGAGGATCTCGAACTCGATTTCCTTGACGGATTCCTCGATGAACTTCGTCGAGTCGAAAGCGATATTGACCGTGATGCCTTCGGGAAGGGTCTTTTGGAACTGATCGAGGACGGAGCGGACCTCCTTGGCCAGGGCCACGGCGTTCGAGCCGCGCTGTTTTTTTATGGATAGACCCTGGGCCGGCACGCCGTTGACCCGGGCAATCCGCCGCGTATCATCGAAACCGTCCTCAACGAGAGAGACGTCGCCGATGTAGATGGGGCTGCCGTTCGTCTCTCGGACGACGATCTTGCGCAGGGTCTCCAGATCGATCGCTTCACCCAGGACGCGGACATTGACCTCCCGGCCCTGCGTCTCCAGACGGCCGGCGGGGAGCTCGATATGTTCGCGCTGCAGGGCCGAGATCACGTCGCGGACGGTCAAGCCTTTCTCGTCGAGCTTGGTCGCGTCGAGCCAGACGCGGACGTTGCGGTCCTGGATGCCCATCAGCGAGATCTCGCCCATGCCGGGGATCGTCTGAAGTTTCTCTTTGAGACTGTATTGGATGTAATCGGCCAGGACCCGGGGCGGGACCGCGCCGGCCAGGGAGATCATCATGATCGGCTGATCTTCCGGGTTGGATTTGGAGATGGTCGGAGGATCGAGGTCCCGGGGAAGAGACCGCTGGGCCTGGGAGACCTTGGCTTGAACGTCCTGCAGGGCCAGATCCACGTTCCGGGACAATTCCATTTCCAGGGTGATCGAGGCGCCGCCCATGCGCGCACTGGAACTGATGGTTTTGATTCCCTCGACCTGGACCAGGGCTTCCTCCAAGCCCTCGACGATGTCATTCTCGACGACCTCGGGGGCCGCGCCCGGCCAGGAGACGTTGACCGAAATCGTGGGGAAGTCCACGTCGGGGAACTGGCTGATGCCGATCCGGGTTCCGGCCACGATCCCGAAGACGATGGTCGCGGCCATCATCATCCAAGCGAGGACCGGCTTCTTAACGCATACTTCGGTGATCTTCATGGAGTTGCTCCTCTGGAGGCCTCATTTTTTGACTGGGGCCTGGGCCGCCGGGGCCTGTTCGCCGGGCTTCATGACCCGGACCGGAGCGTTAGCCCGCAGGGCGTCGGCGCCGCGGACCACCAGCATTTCACCCGGCTGCACGCCGGACAGGACTTCGGCCTGGCCGTCCGCGGTCCGCATGCCGATGGCCAGGATCCTCTCAATGGCGATGTCTTTTTCGACGACATAGGCGATGAAGCCGCGCTCGCTGGGCCGGATGGCCGTCTGGGGGATGACCGGAGCGGAGCGGGGGGCGCTGACCGGGATGGTGATCTCGGCGAAGGCGCCCGGCCGGAGGGCCATGTCGCTCGTGTCGCGGATCTCGGCGGTGATGGCGACCATCCGGGTCCCTTCGTCGGCGGCCGCGGCGACGTGGACGATCTTGGAGGCGTACTCCTTCTGGTTGTCCCGAACCTTGAAATTGGCCAGCTGTCCGGGCCGCAGTTCGGCCGCGGACCGCTCGGGAATACTGAAGCGGAGAAGGAGAGGATCGCGGCGGACGAGAGTGGCCAGGACCGTCCCGACCTGGACGTATTGTCCGGTCTGGGCGGTCCGGGTTTGGATGATCCCGTTGAACGGGGCCCGGACGTAAGCGTCATGCAGGTTGAGCTTGGCCTGATTGAGCGCGGCCTGGGTCTGGGCGACATCGGCCGCCGCCAGCAGGACCTTGGTCCGCCAGGTCTCGAGTTCCTCGCCGGGGATCAGGCCCGGCGTCTGGTTGATGACGGTTTGCCTCCGCTTGAGGCCGGCTTCGGCGTCGGCCTTTGAAGCCAAAGCCTTGTCATAAGTGGCCTGGGCGGATTCGACGGCCAATTTGTATCGCTCAGGCTCGATCTCGACCAGAATCTGATCAACGGCGGCCAGGTTGCCTTCGGCGAAAAGGACGCGGTCCACGACGCCCGAGACGCGGGCCGTGACCTGGACCTTTTCAAAGGCGTCGACGGAGCCGACGGCGTTGACGGTGTAAATGAGCGAGCGAACGGTCACGGGGGCGACTTCGACGGGAAAGGTGACCCGGGATTTCTCCGCGGCTCCTCCCTTTTTCGCGGGCGGCGCCGGTTGGCCTTCGGCTGGGCCGCCCCTTTTGCAGGAGGGGACGAGGAGGAGGGAGAGCAGGATCGCTCCGAGGAAGGCTTTTTCTATGGATTTAATAGACAAGGGTCGGCTCCTTTCCAAAGGGGTCCAGGCCGAGAGCGGCCTCGAGGTTCAAGTAGGCGATGCCGAGATTGTAACGGGATTGCACAAGTCCGACCTCGGCTTCGAACAGACGGACGTTGGCGTCGGCGACCTGCAGGGCTTGGCTGAGCCCCTGCCGGTAGAGCTCGGCGGTCTCGGCCGCGTTCCTCTTGGCTACGTCATAGGCGACGTTGGCCAGCTTGAGGGACGCGCGCGCGCTGTTCAAGGTCACGAACGCGCCGCGGACGTCGAGGTCCACTTTCCGCTCCGTGGACTTGACGTCCAGGTCCGCCATATAGGCCGTCGCCCTCCGTTCTTGATAGTCGGCGTTCCGGGTGAAACCGTCGAAGATGGGCCAGCTCAAGCTCAACCCGACGTTCCAGTTGGTGTTCTTCCCGGTCAAGCCCGCTTCGTTCGTATACGTATATTGGCCGGTGAAGGTGAGCGAGGGAAGGTATCGAAGAGAGGGATCCAGGACCAGGGCATGCTGGGCCTTAGCGTGCCAGCGCAGGGAATTGAGGTCCGGCCGGCGGTCTTGGGCCGCGGCGATCAACTGCTCCAGGGTCGAGGAGCTCTCGGCGGCCGCTTTGAGCAGGAATTCGGGCGGGAGCAATTTCTTCTGAAGGATGGTTTCATCGTCCAGAAGGTAGCTCAATTGGAGCCAGGTCGTTTCCCGTTGGCCGCTGACCTGGGTGATCCCCATCTCGGCGGTGGCGTATTCGAGCTCCGCCCGGGTCACGTCGTTGACCGAGACCAGCCCCGCCGCGTATCTCGCCTTAGCCGCGTCCAGCGCCTGTTTGGCATAGTCGAAGCGGTGTTTGGACGCTTCAAGGACCTGGTCGACTCCCAAGGTCGCGATGAAGGCGTTGCTGACCTCGAAGGTCAGCTTCCGCTTGCTGTCGGCGGCCGTGCTTTCTTCAGAGATCTTGTCCAAGTTCGCTTGGCGGAGCGTCGGAATATTGCTGGAATTGAAGAGGGTCATGCTGAGCCGGGCCGCGCCGGATAAAGCGTTATAGCTTTGGACGATGAAGATCTGGTTGCCGATGATCCGGCTGACCTCGAAAGGCCGCCTCGTGTAATTCCCTGTGGCGTTGAGCACCGGAAGGAAGGAGGCGCGCGCCCTCATCACCCGGGCATCGGCCGCCGTTATCCGTTCCGTGGCCTGGATGGCCCGCTCGTTCCTGTTCAGGGCCAATTGGATCGCCTTTTCCAGGGACAAAATGTCATCCTGGGCGATCAACAGGGACGGCCCCAATAATAAGCCGATGATGAGGATCTGGGTTAAGCGTCGCTTTTTCTTGAAGCTGGGGTGTGCGTTGCTCATTTGATCTCGGCAAGGCCCTCCTTCTAGGCATGTCCTTGATCATGCCGGGGTATGAGGCGAAAGATCCGGTCGGATGGCGCTGTTCGCTCTCACTTCTCGTTGGCCGGAGAATTAGAAACGTAGAATTATACACTATTTGGACGTTCGAAGGTCAGCTTTCTTCCTCTTTCTCTTTCGTGCGCGCGAACCAGCTGTAGAGGGCGGGCAGGACGAGCAGGGTCAAGAGCGTTGAGGAAACGAGGCCGCCGACCACGACGACCGCCAAGGGTTTTTGGATCTCCGATCCCGGTCCTGTCGCGAAGAGGAGAGGGACCAGGCTGAAGATGGTGATCGAGGCGGTCATCAGGACGGGCCTGAGCCGGTTCGAACATCCCTGGATGATGGCCTCGTGCAGGGATTTCCCCTCCTCCCTCAATTGAGTGATGTAGGACAGGAGGACGATCCCGTTGAGCACGGCGATGCCGAACAGGGCGATGAAGCCTACCGAGGCCGGGACGGAGAGGTAGAGCCCGGCGATATAGAGGGACAGGACGCCGCCGATCAGGGCGAAGGGGAGGTTCGTCAGGACGAGCAGGGCCAGGCGCATGGATCCGAAGGTCACGAACAGCAGGAAAAGAATGAATCCGATTGTCACGGGAAGAATGACCGCCAGCCGGCGCATGGCCCGCTGCTGGTTCTCGAACTGTCCGCCCCAGGTCAGGTAATAACCGGGCGGGAGCTTCACTTTCGTCCGGATCAGACGGCGGGACTCGGCCACGAAGCCGCCGAGGTCGCGGCCGGATATGTTGCATTCGACGCCGATCCGCCGTTCCCCCGATTCGCGGCTGATCTGCGACGGGCCTTCGGACGTGGTGATGTCGGTGAGCTGGCTCAGGGGAATTCGGGTCCCTTGCGAAGACGCGACGAGGATGTTTCCGATGGCTTCGACGGAGTCGCGTTTCTGCTCCGGAAAACGGACCTGGACGCCGAAATATTTCTCTCCCTCGAAGAGCTGGGTCACCGTCTTCCCGCCGATGGCCGTCTCGACGATCGTCTGGACGTCCTCGGCATGGATGCCGTACCGGGCGATCTTGGCCCGGTCGACCTTGATCGAAATATAGGGCTGACCGGAGATGTTCTCCACGACCAGATCGGTTGTGCCCCGGATCTTGGACAGGATCTTGGCGATCTCGTCGGCCTTGTCCCGGAGGACGTCCAGGTCCTCGCCGAAGAGCTTGATGATGAGCTGGGCCCGCGTTCCGGCCACAAGCTCGTCGATCCGGCAGGCTATGGGTTGGCTGAAGGAGAAGGCCATGCCGGGGAAGTCCTCCATCGCCTCCCGCATCTTTTCGGTCAGCTCCTCGCGCGTTTTGGCCGACGTCCATTCGGAGCGGGGGCGGAGCATGCCCACATAGCCCGTCTTTTCGACCCCTCGCGCTTCAAGGGCGAGGCCCGTCTGCCCGGTCCGGGAGACGATCGTCGTGAGCTCCGGGAACGTCATGAGCTTTTCCTCCACCTTGCGGCTCATCTCCAGGGATTCCGGAAGGGAGATGCCGGGCAGGAACTGGAAGTCCATGTCGAAGGCGCCCTCGTCCATGATCGGCATGAACTCCGTCCCGAGACGGGGGACCAGCAGAAGCGACCCGCCGAGGAGGAGGACGGAAACGGCGAGGAGAACGGCCTTGTGGTTCAATCCCCAGCGCAGGACCGGCAGGTAGGCCGATCGGGCCGCCTCGATGACGACGCTCCTTTTTTCCTGCCGGGCTTTGAGAAACAGGTGGCAGAAGGCGGGGATGGCGAAGATCGAGAGCACCAGCGAGGCGAATAGGGCGATGACATAGGTAAATGCCAGCGGCAGGAACATTTTGCCTTCGATCCCTTGCAGGGCGATGATCGGGATGAAGGTCAGAGCGATGATGAGCTCGCCGAAGATGCTCGGTTTGCGGACCTCGATGACGGCCTTATAGACCGTGGCCAGCTTCTTCGCCGCCGCCCCCGCTTCGGCCAGGTGGCGCTGGACATTCTCCACCTGGATGATGGTCGCGTCGATGATCATGCCGATGGAGATGGCCAGCCCGCCGAGCGACATGAGGTTCGCCGAGAGTCCGGCCAGCCGCATCATGATGAACGTGAACAGGGCCGACAGAGGGAGGGCCAGGATGACGATGAACGCGCCCCGGAAACTCCGGAGGAAAAGATACAGGACGAAGACGACGAACAGGGAGCCGATGATGAGCGCCTCGCTGACGGTATGGACGCTGTTCCGGACGATCTCCGACCTTTCATAAAAGGGTTGGATCTTCAGCCCCAGCGGAAGGACCTCTCCGGCGTTGATCTCCTGGACTTGCTCTTCGATCCTCCGGACGACTTCGCGGCTGTTGCTGCCGCGGAGCATCATGACGATGCCGCCGACGGCCTCCTCTTTCCCATCCTTGACCGAGGCCCCCTGCCGGACGGCCTGGCCGGAGCGGATCTCGGCCACGTCGCGCATGAGGACGGGGGTCCCCTTCTCCGAGCGCAGGACGACGGCCCCGATGTCGTCCACGGATTGGAGGAGGCCGATGCCGCGGACGAGATACTGCTGGGCGTGGCGCTGGAGGACGTTTCCACCGACGTTGAGGTTGTTCTTGCGGAGCGCCTCGGCCGCCTCGTTCAACGAGAGGTCGTATTTCAGCAGGTTGTCGGGGTCGACGATGACCTGGTATTGTTTGATATATCCCCCGAAGGAGTTGATCTCGCTGACGCCGGGGATGGACTTGAGCATCGGCGCGAGCGTCCAGTCCTGGATCGTCCGCAGCTCCGTCAGGTAGCTTGTTTTGTCCGCCTCGCCCTTGGGCATCGGCCCTTCGAGCGTGTACTGATAGATCTCCCCCATGGCGGTGGAGACGGGGCCCATGGAGATCTCCACGCCGGATGGGACCTTGTCCTTGGCCTCGATCAGGCGCTCGAGGACGAGCTGGCGGGCGAAATAGATGTCGACGCCGTCCTCGAAGACGATGGTCACGACCGACAGAGCGTACTTCGAGACCGAGCGGAGCTGAGTGAGGCGAGGCAGCCCGCGCATGACCATTTCGATCGGGTAGGTGACGAATTTTTCGACCTCGAGCGGCGAGAGGCCGGCCGCCGAGGAGAGGACCTCGACCTGGATGTTCGTCACGTCGGGGAACGCGTCGATCGGAAGCGTGGTGAAGGAATAGACGCCGAAGGCGACGAGGAGGAGGACGCAAATGACGACGAGAGGCCGTTGCTTCAGGGTGAAGGCGATCAACCGTTCGATCATGGCCGGTCCTCACCAAAGCTCTTTTTCAGCAGCTCGGACTTCAGGAAGAAGCTGCCGCGGACGACCACGGATTCCCCGCTCTTCAGGCCCTTGACGATCTCGACATATCCGTCGAGGGCGAGCCCGATTTCTACGTCGCGCGGAGCGAACGTGTTCGGAGCCGTCCGGACGAAGACGACCTTCTTGTTCTGGAGATCAAGGACGGCCCCGCCGGGGACGAAGAGGGCCGTCGTGTCCGCGGCGGACTGGAGATCTGCCTCGAGGTACATGCCCGGCTTGAGCCGCCCATCCGGATTGGCCAGCTCGATCCGCCCTTCCACGGTCCGCGTCTTCTCCTCGACAATGTTGCCGATCTGGAACAGGCGGCCCTTGAGTTCCCGGGCGGGATAGGCGCCCAGCCGGATCACGGCCTCGCTTCCCGGCCCGACGTTGGCCAGATCCTTTTCGAAGATGTGGATATCCGCCCAGACCGTCGACAGATCGGCGATCCGGAAGAGGTCGACCCCGAACTCGACGAAGTCGCCGAAGTTGACTAGGCTTTCGATGATGTTCCCCGTGATCGGCGCCCGGACTTCGAGCACGGTCCGGATGAGGCCCGACCTTTCGATCTCGGCGATCTCTCCGTCCGTGAGGTCGAGGAGACGGAGGCGGTTCCTGACCGAATTCAGCAGCGCCTCGGCCATCGTCCTCTCCGCCGGCTCCGCGCCGGATCTCTTCGTCTGCTCGAGCGCTTGGAGAAGTTCCCCTTGAAGGGTCAGAAAATCCTTGCTGTACAAGGTCAATAGGGTCTGTCCTTTTTGGATCTTATCTCCTTGATAAGCCAGGAGTTGCTCGATCCTTCCGGAGGCCTTGGCCGTCATGTGGGCCAGCCTCTTGGGATTGAACATGAGCTCGCCCATGGCCTGGATCTTTCGGACGACCGGCCTGAACCCGGCTTCCGCGATCTCGATGCCCGCCGTTTTGACGGCCTCCGCCGTCAGGGTGATCGATGACGGAGCCGATTCCGCGGCGGCTTGGGGTTTCGCTTCCTCCGCGGTCCGGTTCCGGCATCCGGAAAGAGAAAATCCAGAGGCCAGGATCAAGGCCATGATGAATAGAGAACGTGGCTTCTTCATGAGAGCTCCTCAGTCGGTATATTCTTCGCCGGCGACCTCGAGGTCGGACAAAGCCAAAAGATATTGATAAAGGGCCTTCAAGTGTTCGAACTGGGTCGCGGCATAGGTCCGGTAAAGATCGAGCAGATTGAAAAATTCGATCTTGCCGTATTGGTACTGATTGACGGCGAGGCGGATCTCGTCCCCCATGTCTTTCAATAGCTTTTGTTCGAAAAGCTTCACCTGTTCCTCGGCCGCCTTGACCCCGGCGTAAGCGTTCTCGATCCGGATCATCAGCCGGCGCTCTTCGGCCTCCAGCGAGATCAGGGCTTGGCCGGTCGCCGCTTCCGCCTTCATAACCTCTCCTTGCCGCCGCGTTCGCCAGACCGGCAGGTTGAGCCCGACCGAGAAACCCCAGGCGCCGCTCCTGAGGCTGGGAAAATAGAGGCCCAGCGAAAAGTCCGGGAGCCCGCCCTTTTTGGCCAGCCGCCGCCCCGCTTCGGACTGCCGGAGCTTCGCGGCGAGCATCTTGAGGGTCGGACTCGACGTCCGGATCTCCTCTTTGATGGCCGTGAGCTCCTTTTGGAGCGGAACGAAAGCGATATCCGTCACGAGAGCCGCCGCGTCGTCGCCCTTATTCCCGAGGAGGATGTTCAGCTCCGCCCTATAGGCGGTCGCCGCCCTCCGTTCCTCGATGATCTGGTTTTGGAGCCGGGCTTTTTCGACCTTGGCCCTGAGGACATCGCTGTAGGAGGCGTCCCCTGCCTGATATTTGATCACCAGGTTTTCCATGAACCGGTCGAGAAGAGACGAGGCCTGATCCAGGGATTCGAGCGTCCGGCGGGACAGGACGGCCTGGTAATAGGCTTTTTTCACTCGGGCGCCGAGGAGGAGGCGGGCCTTGTCAAGGGCCAAGGCCGCCAAGTCCTCTCCGATGCGGCCGATCTCTCCCCGCAGGACCCGTTTTCCGGGGAATTCGAGATTTTGTTCCAGCCCCAGGCTGTATTCCTTTTCGAAGGAGCCGTCCTTGGCCTTGTTCAAGGCGAGCCCTTCGTCCCTGAAAACGAGCATCGGATCGGCCACGGCCGTCATCTGCAGCCGTTTTCCCATTGCCGCGGCCAGTTCCTTTTGGGCCAAGAGGATCTCGGGATTCCGCTGAAGCGCGGTCTGGATCGCCTGTTCGAGCGTCAGCGTTTCACTCGCGCCGGCGATGGCGAACATGACACTGCATAAAAGAAGGATTGAACATGTGATTTTTCTCATCTCTAACCTCCAAGGAGGGACTCCGGGCAAAGACCTAGGGCGATTTTTTGGAGGGCTTAGGAAAGAAGGTCGGGGGGATGAAAGATATTTTCGACATAATCATAAAGAAGGATCTTATCGTTCTGGATGGAGAGGGTGGTCTCCGGCGGAGGGCTGCCGGTGAAGGCCGAGACCTCGATTGGGGCCGGAGAATCAAACAGGGAATGGAGGGGGCTGGAGATCTCGTGCAAATGCTCGTGGCAGAAAAGATCGTGGGAGACGACGGTCCCTCCGAAGAGCAGGATCAGCAGAACTAAATATATTTTATTCAACGAATTACCGAGTCGATATTATAGAAATGTCGAGCCGCTTTGTCAACCGGATTTCTTCGCGCGGCCGCCGGGACAGGCCGCCGTTCTTGTCCGAAGGCCGATCGTGCGGTATAATATATTCGGATGCAGATCCGTGTCGGCCGTACCTCCCTTCTTCTTCTCCTGCCGTTCTTTATCTCGGTCTGCGCCTCCTCTCCGCGGGGCGTCATCGTCCTCTGCGCCGGCGACAGCCTCACCGCCGAGGCTTATCCTCATTTTCTTCAACAGCTCCTCAACAAGGCCGGCATCCGGGCCAAGGTCCTCAATTACGGCCGGAGCGGGAACACGTCGGGCGAATATCTCCGTTTCCTCGAGAATAACAAGGAGCGGCTGGCGGCGGAGCGCCCTGATTTCGTCCTCCTCCAGCTCGGCACCAACGACGTCCGGGTCGACGTCGATCACACGCCGGCCGATGTTTTCAAAAGCAACATGAAAAAGATCGTGACGATCTTTCGCGGCTTTTCCGGCCGGACCGGGACGCCTCCTCGTATCTTTTTAGCGACCATTTTGCCCGTTCCCGAGACCACTTCCCTTCCCTTCACGCCGGAGTCGGCAAAACGGGTCGAGAGCGAGATCAATCCCGCCGTCCGGGCCATCGCGGAGGAAGAAGGGCTTCCGCTTGTCGACAATCATAAGCTTTTCTTGGACCGGCCCGACCTCCTGCCCGGCGTCCACCCGGTCCGGGACGGCTACCGGCTCATGGCCGCGAACTGGTCGGCCGCCCTCCAGCCGTTCCTGAGCCGCTGACCGCACAAATATTTTTTGATTAATTCCACATTTGGTGGTATCATTCTCATCAAGCCGATAGCGAAAAAAATCTGATATTTTTCAAAGACCGGGAGATTTCTCATGAACAGAAAGCTTATCAGACCCAATTTCACGGAGATCAAGGATAAGATCAAGGCCGGGGAAGTGGTCCGACAAGCCCAGATGCAGCCGCCCCAGCCTCAACAGGCGCCGCCCCAGCCGCCGAAGAAGATCCACCCGCCGACGGACACCTCCGCCGAGAATTACTACTACCTCAAACAGATGAGCAAGAAAACGCCGATGGCCGTGGTCTTCAGCGACGGCCAGGTGATCGAGGGATACATCGAGTGGTATGACCGCAACTGCATCAAGCTCAACCGCGACAACGCGCCCAATCTGCTCATCTTCAAGAGCAATATCAAATATATGTATAAGCTCAGCGAAGGCAAGGAAGGCGGCGAAGCCGAGACCTCCGACAAGAAATGAGCCTTTCCCGGATCGGGATCACGTTCGGGGATCCCGGCGGCATCGGCCCTGAGATCGTCCTCAAATCCCTCTCGGACCTAGCCTCCCTGCCTGCCGCGGAATACGTCCTTTTCGGGTCGATGGCCGTCTTGGAGGATATGGAGGAGATTCTCGGTCTGAAGCTCGAACGGACAAAGTTGACGATCCGGGATATCCCCTATCCGCGGAGCGCGGCAAAAAAGGGAGCGCCCGACAGGGACAACGGCGACGCGTCCTTTCGGTACTTCCGGGAGGCCGTCGAATCCGCGCGGAAGGGCGAGCTCGCGGCGATCGTGACGGCCCCCGTCTCCAAGCGTGCCTGGGGACTGGCCGGGATTTCCTGGCGCGGCCACACGGATTATCTTGAACAGCTCTATCCCGGAGCCGTCATGACCTTCTGGTCCGAGGCGATGAAGGTCGCCCTTCTCAGCCACCACCGCCCTCTCAAAGAAGCTGTCGCCCTCGTGACAAGGAAGAATTGCGAGCGCTTTTTCCGCGTCCTCCGCGACGGCCTGGAGAAGGTCCGGCCGGAGGCCTTCGAGTTCCTTGTCGCGGGCTTGAATCCCCACGCCGGAGAAGACGGGTTGCTCGGAAACGAGGAAAGGGACGCGCTCCTTCCCGCCATCGAAGAAGCGCGGGCCTCGGGAATGAGGATCAGCGGTCCTTATCCGCCCGACGTCGTTTTTCGCGGCGCCCTCGGCCACCCGGAGAGGATCGTCATCGCCCTCTATCATGACCAGGGATTGATCCCGTTCAAGCTGGCGGCCTTCGAGTCGGGGGTCAACGTCACCCTCGGCCTGCCCTTCGTCCGGACCTCGCCCGACCACGGCACGGCCTTCGACATCGCCGGAAAGAATCTGGCCGATCCCCGCAGTCTGCGGGAGGCCATCCGTTTGGCCGGAGATCTGTCGCTGGGCGGACGGTAATCCCCGGCGAACTTCCCCCGCCCCTATCGATGAACCGTTCTCCTTGACTTGGAATCCAGACCGGCGATAAGCTTAAACGCGACCCATGAGCGATCGCCTCGGAAAAACGAAGCCTTCCCGCCGTGAACTCATTATCCTCCTGCTTTTTCTTTCTTTGGCCGGATATGTTTATGTCGGTTTCTATTTCCCGGATCCTGAGGCCCTGGCGCGTTTCAAGCCCTTCTATGTGGGCCTGATCTCTTGGGGCGCGCGGATCTTGGTTCCCCTGAGCGTCCTTGGAATCCTCCGGCTCTATCGAAGCGTGAAAAAAGGAAAACTGTCCCCCGGCCAGGCGATGCTCCCCTTCGCCGGGATCATTCTGGGGCTCTTTTTGGTTTATCCGTTCGTCACATATTTTTATGAGAAGGCGCTCCGCGGGCCGGTCAAGCTGCAGGAGTATCATCCCTATTTTCAGCTCAATCCGCCCCGGCTTCCGGACTCTTACCGGACCGCGGCCCCAGGCCGCTCGGTCCTGATGTGCCTCGGAGGGTCGACCACGCAGTTCAAGGATCCGGCCGGCCGCGACTGGCCTTCCCGGGTCGAAGCGGCCTTGCGCCGCCGGTACGAAAATGAAAAGATCGATGTGCTGAACATGGGGATGATGTGGTACACGTCCCTTCATTCCCTGATGAACTACGCCGTGAATTTACGGTCCGTCAGACCCCGGGCCGTTCTGGTCATGCATGCCATCAACGACCTCCTCCAAAACGCGGATTTTTCCTACTTCAGCCGCGGGCCGTTCCGAGAGGACTACGGCCACTTCTACGGACCGCTGAAAAATCTCGTCAGCCGCCGGAGCCTCCCGGAAACGATCCTGGAGATGCTTGGTGATTTCTGGTACGCGAAGCCTCGCCAGGTCATCGACCAGACGGATTTCCCGGGCTTGGTCCCCTTCAAAAGAAATATCAACAGCCTCATCGATCTGGCGGAAACCGACGGAACCAGAGTGGTCTTAATGACCCAACCCTATTTGCTGAAGGACCAGTTCACCGCCGAAGAAAAAGCCGCCTTTCACATGGTTAACACCGAAGCGATCGGCAAGGGCAAGCGCTGGTCCGTGGCCACGGCCGTCCGGGGGATGAAGGCCTATAATGATGCCCTGCGGGAGATCGCCCGGCAGAGGGACATTGCCCTGATCGACCTGGAGCCGCGCATCCCCAAGACCCTCGAATTTTTCTCGGATGAGGTCCATTACCGGCAGAAGACATTCGATATCATCGGGTTTTATGTGGCCGAGGAATTGATCAGGCTGAACATCTTCGACGCCGAGGCGTCCCGCCCCGCCCCGTCTTTCGGGAAATCCTCCCAGGACCGTGAAGACCAGGGCGGAAAAAGCGAAGCCTAGGGCTTCGGACCGGGGACGCCGGACGGGTCCCCCTGAAGTTCTTCAGCCTCTCGTCCTTTTGTCATGATTCCGCCGCCGCAGGCGATGCGCGGCGAGGAGGGAGGCGAACTATCGCCGGGCGTGTTTTAAAACCGCTCGAAGCTCCCTGTTCCGGTCGCGCTCCTTGATGGCTTCTTTCTTTTCGTAGGCTTTCTTGCCCTTGGCCAGCGAGACTTCGAGCTTGATCCGGCCCTTCTCGTTGACGACGACCTTGGTCGGGATCAGGGTCAAACCTTTTTCCTTGATTTTTCCCGTGAGGCGTTTGATCTCCCGGCGGTGGAGGAGGAGCCTTTTCGGCCGGATCGGGTCGTGGTTGAACCGGTTGGCCGGTTCATAGGGGCTGATGTGGCAGTTCAAGAGGAAGGCTTGGCCGTTCTTGATCTCGGCGAAGCTCTCCTTCAGGCTGATCCCCCCTTCTTTGATGGATTTTACTTCGCTCCCCTGGAGTTCGATGCCCGCCTCGAGGGTTTCGACGATCGCATAATGGAAAAAGGCCGTCTTGTTGACCGCGATTGTCCGGCCGGGACCGGTCTTCTCAGCCATGGGTGAGGTCCACCCGGATCAGGCTGATATGCCTCTTATTCATTTTTTCCACGACGAAGCGGCGACCCTTGAAGGTCAACGCGTCCCTCTCGCCCGGGATCCGGCCGAACTCGTAAAGAAAGAATCCGGCCAGCGTCGTATATTCCCCGCTCTCTGGAAGCTCCAGGGTCAGGCGCTCGTTGATCTCCTTGATGCCGGCGGCGCCTTTGATGAGGAAGGCGTTCTCGCCGGCCGGCGTGAACCAGTCCTCCTCTTTGGCGTCGTATTCGTCCCGGATCTCTCCGACGACCTCCTCGATGATGTCCTCGAGCGTGACGATCCCTTCCATGTTGCCGAACTCGTCGACCACGAAGGCGAGATGGACGGCATTCTCCTTCATCTGGATCAGGACCTTTTCGACCGAAGCCGATTCCGGGACGAAAAAGGGCTTGCGGAGGATCTTCGACAAGTCGAAGTCCTTGGCTTCGGTCAGATAAGGGATGATGTCCTTGGTGTGGATGAGCCCCTCGATGTGGTCCAGCCGGCCGCGAAAAACGGGGAACCGCGAGAATTCCTCGCCGAGGACGGCGTCGAGGATCTGCTGGCGGGTCGCCCCGATTTCGATGGCCTTGATCTGCGGCCGCGGGGTCATGATCTCCTTCACCGGCCGCGAGGCGATGTTCAGAATCTCGGCGATCATCTTTTTATGAAAGGCCGACATCCCCTTGATCCCCGACGTCAGCAGCACCTTGGTCTCGTCCATGGTGATGGAATGGGCCATCCCCGCGGGGCCCCTCTCGGTCGAGGGAAAAAGCAGGCTGGAGAGGAAAGTGAAGGCCTTGACGAAAGGATAGAAGAGGATCATGAGCGCCCGGATGGGCTTGATGAAGATGAATGAGATCTTCAGCGGATTGTAGGCTGCGTAGATCTTGGGATTGATCTCGGAAAAGAACAGAAGCAGGAGCGTCGTGGCGATCGTGGCCAGCAGGACGGCCGTTTCCCGGTCGGGGATGAAGGAGACAAAGAAGGAGGTCGCCACGGACGCGGCGGCGGCGTTGACGAGCGTGTTCCCGATGAGGACGGTTGCCAGAAAATCGTCAAGGCGCGCGAGAATCCTTTTCACCGCCCCGGCCCGTTTTGAACCCTTCTTTTCCAGATAATCCAGGGTGTATGTGTTGGAGCCGACGAAGGCGGTCTCGGACGATGAAAAAAAGGCGCTGGCGATGAGAAAGACCACGAAGAGGAGGATCGACGGTAAGACCATGGCGGCGGAGTTCAGATGTCCAAGCCGGCTTTAACGTCTTTGAAACAGTGCGAGAGCGTGTGGGTGATCTTCCTCTCGATCTGGGTGGAGGGAAGCGAGGCCGCCTCGGAGATCTCGGTGACGATCAGTTCCTTGGCCTTTTCCATCATCTTCTTCTCGCGGAACGAGAGGGGCTTGATCAGGCTGAGGTAGTAGAGGCTCTTCAGGACCGCGACCATGTCCAGGATCGTCCCCGACCTCATCAGGTTCACATGCTCCTTGTAGCGGCCTTTCCAGTTCATGCTCACTTCCACTTCTCCGTTCTTCATGTAGTCGAAGATCTCTTTGACGGCGCGTTCGGAAATGAGTTTGCGGATGCCGATCTCTTCGATGGAGGCGGAAGGGACGAGGACGAGGGTGTTGTTGGTCAGGATCCTCAGATGGAGGATGCGAAACCGCTCTCCGTTATAGGCCTCATCCTGGATGTCTTCAATGACGCCAAGGCCTTGATTGGGATAAATGACTCTATCACCAATCTTCAGGGAGTTCATGAACTTTCATTATAATCGATTCCCCGTGAAGAGTCAACAAGAAGCACCGGAAATAAACTAGCGACCGGCGGAGATCTTAGACCCGCGGTCATTGCGGCCTGTCCGTCGCCTGGATAGGAAGGCGAGGATTGAAATTCGGCTCTCTCCCCTTCCTCGGCGGCCGGGGCGGCGGCAGGGGCCCCAGGCTTTGTCTGGGGATCCGCTTCCGCCGTACTCAGCCGCGCATTTACATCGCGGGTGAGTGCCCCGGGCATTGCCCGGGGGTCCACTTCCGCCGTACTCGCCCGTGGGTACAAGCCACGGGCGAGTGGCGAGCCGAAGGCTCGTCCCTTGACTTCGAGCCCCCATAAAAAAGAACAGGGCCTGAAATTTTAATGGCCGCCGCGGCTGAGGCGGCGGTAGAGGGCCGAACGCGAGATCCTCAGGATCCGGGAGGTGAGGGCGATGTTGTTGGACGTGATCCGCAGCACATAGCGGGTGTAGTCTTCGAACAGGTCTTCCAGGCTGGGAAGAGACCTCGATTCCGCGGTGTCCCGCCGCAAGGTTCTTTGAAGGATGCCCTTGAAGTAGTCGGCCATGACATCTTCGACTATCGTTTCCATGTCTCGAGGAACTGCAATAAAGGTGCCAAACTGAATATATTTATTAAATATAATATTATCAATAACATGAATAGCATTTTAGACGAGAACCGTAGCTGTTAAAAAAAGTTCAATTTATGGACACAAGCCAGCTTTATTCTTTATAAATATATTATTAAGAATAAGATATGGAGATATTCGAGATTGTTCAATTTTGCTTCAGGCCACGCGGGCGGCGCCCGGGAAGTTGAAATCCGGCTTGACAGAAATCGAGAGGTCTATTAACATAGCGTCCTTAAAGGACCGAAGACGATGAAGCCAACATTCCGACCGAACAACAGAAAAAGAAAAAAAGACCATGGATTCCTGGTCCGCATGAGCACCAAAGGCGGGCAGAAAGTCATCAAGAGACGAAGACAGAAAGGCCGGAAGCGCCTCGCTGTTTGATGATAGAGAGCTATGGTCCTCGCGAGAGGATCCGCAAGAAAAAAGATTTTACTGATCTTTACAAAAAAGGCAGTTGCGCGCGAGGGCGTTTCTTCAATCTGATCTATCTTCCCAACGGTCTGGGCCATTCCCGGATGGCCGCCGTTACCAGTAAGAAGGTCGGAAACGCTGTCCAACGCAACAGGATCAGGCGCAGGATAAGGGCATTGTATCGAAGGAACAAGGATTTGTTGACATATCCGTTGGATATTTTACTGATCGCCAAGAAAGACATTCAGGACGCGACCCGGCAGGACCTGTTAGAACGGTATCAGTCGGCCCTTCAAGCGATCAGGGAACGCCGTTGAGCGCATGAAAACCGTTTTATTATTCGTGCTCCGAACGTACAAGAGAATTCTCTCTCCTGTTCTGGGGAGGCATTGCCGCTTTTATCCGACCTGCTCGGATTACATGGCCCAGGCCGTCGATAAATACGGGCCGGCCAGAGGCCTCGTCTTCGGGCTGAAAAGGCTGCTGAGGTGCCATCCTTTCCACGAGGGAGGGCTCGATCCTGTCCCTTAAGAGGTCTTAGCATGGAAAAAAGACTGGTGCTCGCGATCATCCTCTCCTTCCTCCTGTTGCTCGTCTGGCAACTCGTCATCGTTAAAAAATCGCCGGAACTCCAGACCCTCGCCGAGCAGACGGTTCCGGTCCAAACCGGCCAGGACCAGCCGATCCCGGAACAAAAAAAGGCCGACATCGCGGCCCCCCAGCCGCCCGCAAAAAAATCTGATAAGCCATTGAATATAAAACAGATAGAGGCAACCACTGAAGACAAGATAACGCTCGGCACCTCGCTCTATCAGGCTGTCTGGAGCAACAAGGGCGGGGTTCTTACAAACTGGAAGCTGCGCCAGCACAAAAACGATAAAAAAGAAGATCTGGATCTCGTTCCGATATCCGCGAAGGAAGCCGGGGTCTTTCCGTTTTCCCTGTATGATGATGCTCCCGACGCGGTCAAGGCCGGCTTGCCGGGGATTGTTTCGAACGTATACAACAGCGCTCTTTATAAGGTGACCGGCTCGAGCCGGGAGATAAGAGACGGAGAAAAAGCCGAGATCCGTTTCAATTACGCGGATGGAAAAGAGCTTGAGATCGAAAAAATATTCACTTTTTACGGCGGAAAATATGATTTCGACATCGCCGTCTCGATCCGGAGGAACGGCCAACCCGTTGAACCCCGGATCCTCTGGGGGCCGGGGATCGGCAATCCCTCCGAGAACGAGCTCAAACAGAGCTTCGGATCGGGCGGCGGCGCCACCGTCTTCGCCTCCACCAATCTCTACCGGGTCGACGAAAAAAAATACAAGCCCGAACAAAGCGCTTTTAATTTCGTTAATTGGGCCGCCTACGACGACAACTATTTTGCGGCGCTGTTCCTTCCCGCGGCGGCGGGGGCCGGAACGGCCGCCTTTCTAAAGGTGGATGTCGAGAACAAGGTCTCCTATTTCTTTTTGGCGGCGGCCAATCCCGGCAAAGCGTTCGTCGGGCCGAAGGACTTCGACGCCTTGACGGCGTTCGGACACGAGGCTAAAAAGATCGTCCGCTTCGGTTTCTTCGGCTTCATCGCCGAGATCCTTTTCGTGACCTTGAAATTCATCCATAAATTCGTTCCCAACTGGGGATTCGCAATCATCATCTTGACCTTTATCATCAAGGTCCTCTTTTTCCCGCTGACCTACCACAGCACGAAATCCATGGCCAAAATGGCCGATCTCCAGCCGAAAATCAAAGCCCTCCGGGCAAAATATAAAAAGTCCAAAACCGATATCGCCCAACGCCGCCTAATGAACGAAGAGATGATGAAGCTTTACAAGGAGAACGGCGTCAATCCGGCCGGCGGCTGCCTTCCCATGCTCCTCCAGATCCCCGTCTTTTTCGGGCTCTTCAGTCTGTTGCGGGCCGCCATCGAGCTGAGGCAGAGCCCCTGGATCTTCTGGATCAAGGACCTTTCGATCAAGGATCCCCTGTATATCACTCCTCTCCTTATGGGCGCGACACAGTTCATCACCCAAAAAATGACCCCCACGACGGCTGATCCCTCCCAAGCCAAGATGATGCTCATCATGCCCGTCGTCATGACCTTCTTTTTCATGAATTTTCAGAGCGGGTTGGTGCTCTACTGGTTGACATCCAATGTCCTTCAGATCGGACAGCAATACATCATGAACAGCATGATTCACAAGAAAAAGGTTGAATCCAATGGAAAACCAAGAAAAAAATGAGCCCGGAGCCGAAGAACTCAAGGAGTTCAAAGGCAAAAATCTCGAGGAGGCCATCGGCCACGCCGAGCACAAGCTGAAGATTCTCCGCTCGGAGTTCAATTACGAGATTGTCACCGAAAAGACGAAGCTGTTCGGGCTCAGCAAAGAAATCGTCATCCGCGTCTGGCCCAAAATCGAAGCCGAAGAGAACGCCGTGGCCGATTTCCTCCAGAAGCTGCTGCGGGTCTTTCCTCTCGACCTCAGCTACCAGGTCAAAAAGAAGAACGACTTCGTCTTCGTCGTTTTCGACGGGGAGGACAAACAAATCCTCCTCTGGAAAGACGGGGAACTTCTCCTGGCCTTGCAGCATATCCTGAACAAGGTTTCCAATCAGAAAGTTCAGGTCGACTGCGAGTTTTTCCGCAAAAGAAAAGAGAAAAGACTTCGCGAATACGCCCAGGATGTCGCCCGGGAGGTCTGTGACACCGGCCGGAACGAGATCTTGGACCTCATGAATCCCTACGAGCGACGGATCGTTCATATCGCCGTCAACCAAGTCCCCGGCATAACCAGCGAAAGCCTTGGTGACGGCTTTTTAAAGCGGGTCAAGATCTTTCCCATCGGCAAACAGGGCAAATAGGGGGCTTGGGGCGGAAGCTCGCTCCCTGGCGGAAATCTTAACGCCTGCTTATTTCGGCTTTTCCGGCGGTGAAATTCTTGGTCGACTCGGCGACAGGGTGGCCCACGGCCCCCTGGGGAACCAGTCCCGTCGGTTCCCCCCATCGGCCTTGCCGATGGGGCCCCCCTCCGCTATGGGGTCCTTAGGGCCA